>CABWZP010000007.1 GCA_902509965.1 uncultured SAR86 cluster bacterium | reverse complement strand
GTAGAGTTTGTTATAGCCATGGCGCCAGTTACGATGCCAGTATTTGTTGCTGGAGTATTTACTTGCTTCATGATTGAAAGATTTAAGTTAGCTGGTTTTGGTCATCAATTACCAGATTCTATAAGGCAAATTTTTATAGATTATGATCAATATGAAAGTTCACAAAAAAACTGATATTCAAAAAGCTGAACTTTATGTTGAGTTCATAGTTTTATTATTTTTAATAGCTGCTTTAGCTCTTCATTTAGCAGCAGTGGGTATTATCGGTCTTGCTGTAATTATTTTATTAACATCTTTTAAAGGCATTACTGATGAACATGATCTTGGTCCTGCTTTTAAAGAAGCTCTGCCTTTCACTGCACTGCTTGCTGTTTTTTTTGCAATAGTAAGTGTTATACATGATCAACATTTATTTTCTCCTGTAATTTATTATGTTCTTCAACAAGACCCTGCTATACAGCCATCTGTTTTTTTTATGGCTAATGGATTGCTCTCAGCTATAAGTGATAATGTTTTTGTTGCTACAATATATATTAATGAGATAAACCAAGTTTATTTAGCTGGTGATATCGGAAGAGATCAGTTTGAAGCTTTAGCAGTTGCAGTTAATACAGGTACGAATATCCCCAGTATTGCAACACCCAATGGTCAAGCAGCTTTTTTATTTTTGTTAACATCCTCTTTAGCGCCACTCATAAATCTTTCTTATATGAAAATGGTTAAAATGGCGTTGCCTTATACAATTGTTCTAACTATTGTTGGGCTATACTCTATAACTTACATTTTATAATCTATGTTTTCTCATAAAGTCTGCGTAGCGCCTATGATGCAATATACAGATATGCATGACAGGTTTTTATTAAGACTAATTTCAAAAAATATTTACTTGTATACTGAAATGATTTCAACTGGTTCTATTATTTTTGGTAATTGTTTGGATCAATTTAACTATAATCATGAAGAGCATCCAGTTGCAGTTCAATTAGGAGGTTCAAATCCTAGTCATCTAGCAGAATGTGCTAAAACTGCAGAAGCTTATGGGTATGATGAAATAAATTTGAATGTAGGTTGTCCTTCAGAAAGGGTTCAAAAAGGAAGATTTGGTGCATGTTTGATGCTGGAACCTGAACTTGTTGCTGAATGTATATCTTCAATGTCTAAAAATGTAGAAATACCTGTAACTGTAAAATGTAGACTTGGTATTGATGATAGAGAAGATTATGAATTCTTATCAAATTTTGTAGATATAGTTAAATCATCTGGTGTATCTACCTTTATTATTCATGCTCGCAATGGTCTTCTGAAAGGCTTAAGTCCAAGGCAAAATAGAACTATACCTCCATTAAAATATGATTATGTTTATAGATTAAAAGAGGATAACAAGGAGCTTAATATAATTATAAATGGTGGTATTAAAAATCTTGAGGAAACCAAAGAGCACTTACAGAAAGTTGATGGCGTTATGATAGGTAGGGCTTCTTATGACAACCCATTTATGCTCTCTAAAGTTGATGAATTATTTTTTGACAAACCGAGTAGTAACAAACAAAAAGTTGAAATATTAAATGAATATTTAGATTATGTAACAATCATGAGTGATAAAGGTTATGATTTATCTAGAATGCTTAAGCATCTTTTTGGTTTATCCAAAGGCGATACTCACGCAAGAGCTTTTAGAAAAAAAGTTCATCAGTCTATCCTAGACGGAGATATAGTTAAATCTAGAGAACAGCTTCTTGAACTAATCTAGTCATCTATTAAAAAGTCGTCTAGATCTTCTAAGAAATCATCTTCATCACTCTCTCCGTCAGATATTTCATAGTCTCTTGATTGAATATATGCATCTTTTACAAAGGTATATCTATCACCTTGAATCATTGCCTCAAAATCTAGATATCTCTCTCTTGTTTCAAGTGCATCTAAAGCTGTCAAGGCAAGTCTTACATCGGTATCAGTCATGGCAAAAGTTCCAGATAGAAAAGAGGATATGGGCCTACTCATCAGGTCTCGTGCATTACTTGGTCCAATTACCGGTAACATAATATAAGGACCACTTGGAACTCCCCAAACTCCAAGAGTCTGACCAAAATCCTCTTCATGAGCCTCTAAGCCCATTCCTGTTGCAACATCGAATAATCCAAATAATCCTATCGTTGAATTTATAGTAAATCTTCCAAAATCTTGAAAAGCAAGCTTTGGCTTACCTTGCAAGGCTTGATTTATAAATGTATCTATCTCAGCAAGATTTTTAAAGAATCTTGTTACTCTATTCTGAATAAATGAAGGTGTTATATCTCCGTATACAATTGCTATAGGTTTAGCTATTGCATTATCAAGAGCCTCATTGACAGCAAACGTAACCTGGTTGATCTCTTCAAATGGATCTTGGACATCATCAGCTAAAACATATGCATTAAAGCTAAATAAGGATAAGGATAAAAATAGTAATTTAAGCATTAATAATTTTCTCTAAAGATTCTTTTAAAATTTGCATCTCATCTGAGATATTATTTAAGGACATATTATAAATGCTTTCATTAAAACTTATTGTTGTTATCTTGTGAATATCATTATTAAAAGTTAGCTCTTCACCAACAGACAGTGGTAATGTCATATTCTCAATATAACCAAATATTGGAACATCTAATTTATTAAAAGTAGATATTGTTTTAATTGTATCTGTTTTAGATAAAATATTTGAAGTAGAGACTAATATCACACCATCTAGATCAATTTCTGAGCATACTGTTAGGTAAGCATCTCCAGTACCAGGAGGCATATCAATAAAAAGTACGTCAAGATCACTCCAATATGTACTTGTGATGAGTTGCTTTATGGCACCACTAAGCATTGGGCCTCTCCAGATAGTAGCTTTATCAGATTCTATAATTGATCCCATGCTTGATATTTCAATGCCTTTGGATGATATGGGTTTAAAGAATTTTTTAGAATTTTTAGAAATAATCTCAGGTTTAATATTCTCAACATTAAATAAAATTTGTTGGTTAGGCCCATAAATATCTGCATCGAGAATGCCTACTTTATAATCATTACAAAGCGACAGTGCTGATAAAGCTGTGAGTGTAGATTTTCCAACCCCTCCTTTCGCTGAGGCTATTGCTATTATTTTTTTAATACTCATTCAATATTGTTTAATTGAATTGAATTATAATATAGATAAGTGAATCAATAACTAGATATAAGATTAACAAGCAAAGAAAGATTATAGTTACGCAAGCATTGCCCTATGCTAATGCATCTTTGCATCTTGGTCATATACTTGAAGCTGTTCAAACTGATATTTGGGTTAGATTTCAAAATCAAATTGGTAATGAGTGTTTATTCTTTTGTGCTGATGATACTCATGGAACCCCGGTAATGTTAAAAGCAAAGGAGTTAAATATTTCTCCAGAAGAGTTAGTAGCAAAAGTTAGAACTGAACATATGGCAACATATGAAACGTATGATATTAATTTTACGAATTACCATACCACTCACTCTAAGGAAAATAAAAAATTCTCTGAAATTATTTATAAGGCTGCTTTAGACAAGGATTTAATTATTAAAAAAACTGTTAATCAGTATTATGATGAAAATGAGGGTATGTTTTTATCGGATCGGTTTATTAAAGGTACCTGTCCAAAATGTGCAGCAGAAAATCAATATGGGGACGGTTGCGAAGTTTGTGGCGCAACTTATGAGCCACGAGATTTATTAAATCCAATTTCAACATTAACTAATACAACCCCTAAATTAAAAGATAGTGAACATATCTTTTTTGACTTACCTCAAAAAGAGTCCATGCTTAAATTATTCTTAGAAGAAGTTAATATACAGTCAGCAATAAAAAATAAACTGAATGAATGGTTAGAAGATTTGAAGCCATGGGATATATCTAGAGATGCCCCCTATTTCGGTTTTGAAATACCAAACGAAAAAGATAAATACTTCTATGTTTGGTTAGATGCTCCTATTGGTTATATTGCTTCTATTGAAAATTGGGCAAATTCAAACAATAAATCGATTGACGATTATTGGTCTAATGATTCTGAGTACGAAATTGTGCATTTTATTGGAAAGGATATAGCCTATTTTCATGGTTTATTTTGGCCTGCAACACTTGATAGTGCTAATTTTAAGCTTCCAGACTCTATATTCGTACATGGATTTTTAACAGTTAACGGCGAGAAAATGTCTAAATCAAAGGGCACTGGAATAAAAACAGATACTTTTGCTAAATATTGCAATCCTGAAATGTTGAGATACTATTTTGCAGCGAAATTGAATGATAAAGTTGAGGATATAGATCTAAATTTAGAAGATTTTACACAACGTATTAACTCAGATTTAGTTGGAAAATACTTAAATATACTAAGCAGATCATCAACATTTATTCAAAAAAATGAAGGCTTTTTATCTAGTGATATTGATGAAGATTTAATAAATACAATTCTTGGTAATGCAGAGCAAATTCAGGAGTACTTTGAAATACGTCAATATTCAAAAGCTATTAGATTGATTATGGATATGGCAGATTTAACAAACAAATACATTAATGATAAAACACCGTGGAAACTAGAAAATGATGAAGCTACTTTTGTTGCTACAACGGCAATTAATGCATTTAGGATATTATCAATATATATGAATCCCGTTTTGCCCAAATTAACTGGGGCGGCATTTAAATCATTAGGAGTAGAAATACAAACATATAAAAGTCTTAGTGATAAATTAATATCAAAAAAACTAGAAAAATACACTCCCCTTTTAACAAGAATGGAGCCTTTATCACTTGATCAATTTAACGAAGAGGAAAATAATATGCCAAATGATGAAAATTCAGATGACATGAACACTATAGACATTAAGCAATTCTCAGATGTAGAACTTAGAGTTGCTAGGATAATTTCTGCAGAAGATATCGAGGAAGCTGACAAACTCATTAAACTGACTTTAAGCGTTGGTGATTTGGGGCAAAAAACAGTTTTTGCTGGAATTAAAAGCGCTTATTCTAAAGAAGATTTAACCGATAAAAAGGTAGTGCTTGTATATAATTTAGCCCCTAGAAAAATGAAATTCGGCTTATCTGAAGGTATGGTCTTAGCATCATCAGATGATAATGGTGGTATTTTCTTAATATCTCCAGATGAAGGCGCAAAAGAGGGTCAAAGAGTTAAATGAAGGAAGTTGATATAGTTGTCATAGGTGCAGGTCCTGTTGGTCTTTTCACAGTATTTGAAGCTGGTTTGTTGGGCTTAGATTGTGTCCTAATTGATAATTTAGATAAACCTGGTGGACAATGTGCTGAACTCTATCCAGAAAAGCCAATATATGACATTCCCGGAGTTCCGTTTCAAACTGCGCAAGAACACGTAGATGCATTAATAGAACAAATTAAGCCATTTGATTATGATTTATTACTCAACCAAAGAGTCAATGAAATTAAGATTGTTAATTCTGATAATGATATTAATACCTGGCAAGTTACTACTTCAGAAAATAATATATTTAAAACTAAAAATATATTTATTGCAGCAGGAGCTGGTTCTTTTGAGGCTCGAAGACCGCCCAATATTGAAGATCCTGATCAGTTTTTAGGATCTGGAGTATCTTATGCCGTAAGGTCCAAAGATCTTTATAAAGGTAAAGATTTGATAATTTTTGGTGGTGGTGATTCGGCGCTGGACTGGTGTGTTGAGCTTTCTGATATTGCTAAGTCAATTAGCTTGGTGCATAGAAGAGATGAATTCAGAGGCGCACCTCACACAGAAAAACTTATGAGAGAGCTAGTTACAATAGGTAAATTACAGTTACTAACACCTTACGTTATAAATTCTATTTTAGGAAAAGACACTGTAACCGGTGTAACCTTAAAAAACTTTGATTCAAACGAAGTTAAAGAATTTAAAGCTAATGAGCTTTTGTTTTTATTTGGGCTTAACAAAAAATTAGGACCAATATTAGATTGGAATATAGATCTAAATGGAAAAAAGATTGATGTAGATACTTCTACTTATTCAACAAATCTTGATGGTGTTTTTGCTGTTGGTGATATTAATCACTATGAAGGTAAGCTTGATCTAATTCTCTGCGGTTTTCATGAGACAACTATTGCTGTTCAAGAGGCATATAGAAGAATTAATCCAGGTCAAAGAGTCCCTTTTGGGTACACTACATCTAACGCAAAACTACAAGCTAAATTAGGCGTAAACTCATAATAACAATGGATTTGGTTAAGTTAATTCATGATGAGTTGCCGCAGATACAATGTGGAAGATGTGATACTCCTGGTTGCTATCAATATGCGGAACAAATTGCCAGCGGTGTAGTTCATGATAGATGTGTCCCTGGCGGCACAGAAACACTTCAAAACTTAAATAAGATTCTTGTAAAAAATATTACTTCTGTGGACATGTCCTATGGCCCTACTATACCTAATCAGGTTGCTGTTATTGATGAATCGGAATGTATAGGTTGTAAGAAGTGCATTACAGCTTGTCCTGTGGATGCTATTTCCGGGTCAGTTAACCTTATGCATAATATTATTGAAGATTTATGTACTGGATGTGAATTATGTATTGAACCATGTCCCGTAGACTGTATAGATCTAATAGAGACAGATAAAAAAAAGAGTAGAGCAAATTCACAAATTAACTTTAATACTACCTCAAAGCTTAGGTTTAATGAGTCAAAGAAGAAGCGAATGGACAAGGCAAATAAGCTTAATAAAGATATAGGTATTGTGATCAATACAAAATTAGGTAACAGAAATGCAGATAATGAAAAAAATTTAGAAAGTCTTCAATTAAAGATACTTAATGATCAATTGGATAGTTTTCATAATTTTGATGAAAATCAAAAAAGTAACTTTTTTAAGGATTTAAATCAAAAGGATTGAGTAATGATTAAAGAAAGATTTCGAAAGTATCTACCCGTAGTTGTTGATTTAGAAACTGGCGGATTCGATCCTAAAACTAATGCAATACTTGAGATTGCAGCAACATTAATAATTAAAAATGAAGACACTCAATTGTTAGATGTTGGAAAAACATATAGATATCATATAGAGCCATATGAAGGATTAGTAGTTGAGCAAGAATCATTAGATTTTACAAAGATTAATCTTAACCACCCATTAAGGAATGCCATTACAGAAAAAGATGCACTCGAAGAACTTTTTAAGATTATAAATACTGAAAGAACAGCAAATGGGTGCTCTAGAGCAATCTTAATTGGGCATAATGCTCATTTTGATCATTCTTTTTTAACAGAGGCAGTATCTAGAAATAATATTAAAAAATCTCCATTTCATCCTTTTTCAGTTTTAGATACTGTTACTCTTGGAGCACTTCATACAAAACAAACTGTTTTAGCTAGAATATGTGATGTTTTAAATATAGATTATGATTCTAAAGAAGCACATTCAGCAGCTTATGATTCTGATATAACTGCAAAAGTTTTTTGTAAGATTGTTAACGAGTTTGATAGCTAATATCCTAAATGATTCTCAAAAACATAATGATTCTTATTAAATAATTACCTAAAATCAACACTTTACATTAATTATACTTTAATTTATATTACACATTGTTAACTTATAAAAAAGTGGAGATTTTATGGAAATGAAAACAATAAATTCTGATGAAGTTTGTAACATTCTTAATGAAATAATGGAATATGAATTAGCTGGGGTAGTTAGATATACTCATTCAGCTCTAATGGTGAGCGGACCTTATAGAATACCTATTGTTACTTTTTTAAAAGAACAAGCAACTGAATCCTTGCTGCATGCTCAACAAGCAGGTGAACTAATTGCTGGTTTAGATGGTCATCCTAGTCAAAAAATAGCGAAAATTGAAGAAACAAACAGACATTCAATTAGAGATATATTAGAAGAAGGATTAGGTCATGAACTACATGCTTTAAATTTATACAAGAAACTGCTTATGAGCGTTGAAGATGCATCAGTTTATTTAGAAGAATATGCAAGAAGTATGATTGGTGAAGAAGAGCAGCACTCTTTAGAGCTTAAAGCAATGTTAAAGGACTTTGGGTAATTTATTTTGCAGCAGCTTGTATAATTTTACTAAGCTCTCCTGATTCATTTAACTCAGTAACTATATCTGCACCTCCTATTAACTCGCCAGCTACAAAAACTTGCGGGAAAGTTGGCCAATCTGAAACACTTGGAAGGGTTGCTCTTATTTCAGAATTAGCCAATATGTCAACATAAGAAAATTCTGCCTCGCAATCAATTAAAGCTTGAACAGTTTTTGCTGAAAATCCACAACGCGGCTCATAAGGAGTTCCTTTCATATAAATAAGAATATTGTTTTGTGCAATTTGTTCTTTAAGTTTTTCTTCAATACTCATGCTTAACCCTTAGTAATTTGTATATATCTCTTTATAGTATCTTCAAAGCCATAATTCAAGGCATCAACGATGATTGCATGTCCAATCGACACTTCGTCAATAAGATTGAGCTTCTTTAGGGCTGGTAAATTCTCTAAGTTTAAATCATGTCCCGCATTAACTCTCAAGCCTAAAGACTTTGCGAGTATTATAGTCTGCTTATAAATTTCAATTAATGATGAAGAATCTATTTTCTTAAAAGTTTTAGCATAATTTTCTGTGTAGAGTTCTATTGAGTCTGCACCCATCGAATGAGCATAATCAACCCCTTCAGTTGTTGGATCTATAAAAAGACTTACTCTATTTGCATATGATTTTAATAATTTGATTGTTCCTATCAAATTTTGATCATGGCTTCCAGATGTCCAGCCGTGATCGGATGTAATTTGATCCAATGTATCAGGTACTAAAGTTGCTTGAGTTGGTTCACATATTTTAATTAACTCAGTAAACCCAAGATAATCACCAGTTTTTTCTTCAAATGGGTTACCTTCAATATTAAATTCTGCACCGTAATCTTTCACAATTTTACTTAAATTTATTACATCATTAGATGTCGCGTGACGATGATCTGGTCTTGGATGCAACGTTATACCCTCTGCTCCCATGTCTAAGGCTTTTAATGCAAAACTTTCAAGATTAGGGTAGTTTGATCCGCGTGAATTTCTAAGCAGAGCTATCTTGTTTAAATTTATGCTTAGTAACATTAAGAAAGTTCCTAGTTATTTAAATGATCATCAGAGTAATCTGACACTAAGTTTACAAAACTTTTTACACCAGCATCTAAGGCTGAATCGTGCACAACAAAATAAGGAGTATGATTTCCAGGAGCTGAAATGACATCTTTAGCATTAACTCCAAGCCAGAAATACAAGCCAGGTACTTCATTGGCAAAAAAAGCGAAGTCTTCCGCTCCAGTAGAAGCTAGTATGTCTGAACTAAACATGCCATTTGATGCTTCAATTAATGATTTAGAATAATTTTTAACCAGATCGGGGTCATTTACGGTTACTGGATAGGAACCATATATTGCAAAATCAACACTTGCTTCTACATTATGAGCTTTAGCTATATTGGTAGAAATTGTTGTCATTTCTTGATGTATTAGTTCTAAAACATCGTTATCAAAGGTTCTTATAGTCCCTTCTAACATGGCTGATTCAGGAATAATATTATTTCTAGATCCTGCTTTAACAATCCCTACTGAAATAACAGCAGGATTATCCCTTATATCAATCCTTCTACTTATAATAGTTTGTAAACTTGTACCAATATCAAATGCCGCCATAACAGGATCGTTAGAAGCCCAAGGAGTAGAACCGTGTGATTGTTTCCCTTTAATATTTATTCTAAAAGCTTCAGCTGAGGCCATTGCAGGTCCAGCTTTAACTGCAACTGCGCCATGGTATGAATTTGTAACATGCATTCCAAAAACAACATCTGGTCTTTCTTCAAAGATACCTTCTTTAAGCATTAACTCAGCACCACCCTCCTCGCCCTCTGGCGCTCCTTCTTCAGCTGGTTGAAAAATTAATAAAATATCTCCATGTAAATTTTTAGTATTTCTTGAAAGAAAATCTGCTACACCTAACATCACAGCTATATGGGCATCATGGCCACAAGCATGCATAACACCCACCTCATTTCCTTGATACATAGTTGTTTCCTTAGATGCATATGGTAAATCAGTCATTTCAGTAACAGGCAATCCATCAATATCAGCTCGCAATGCCATAAGTGGGCCTGGATGTTCACCTCTTATATATGCTGTAACTCCGGTATAAGCTATTTCAGTCTGAACTTCTAAACCAAGATCTGTAAGAATTTCAGCTATATATTTAGAGGTTTTAAATTCTCTGTTACCAAGTTCCGGGTATTGATGAAAGTGATGTCTCCATTTAACAACTTTAGACATAAGACCATCTATATCTTGTGAAAGGGCTTCTTTTAAAGGGCTTGATGCAGTCTCTGTATTGCTAGCTACAAGATCACTAGGATTAACACTCATAAGTTGGGCTGAAAGTGGTAAAAAACTAAAGGTTGATAACAATAAGAATGTATTTAATATTTTCATAACTATACTAATTTATAAGAAAAAAACTTTAATATCTATATATATCATCCTTTTTTGAGAGTCCTAATGATTTTGCACTATTAGTAAAATCAGTATTATCTTTGTAACCACTTATTAATACTATAGGTTGTTTCTCATCACATTGGCCCATCAGTATAGATGCAGCTGATGCAAGCTCGTCACCAACAGCAATTTCAGTTGTGCTGAGTACGTTTCCAAACATATCAACAGAACCCTTTTTATCTAATAAACAATTTATATTTGAGCTACCTATAGCAAAACCAGTTATTCCATATCTATGAGGCCGAGTCATCGAATCACTGATAATAATATCAATATTAAGATTAAGTCTTTTGCTAATATTTTCACTAATTCTAAGTGCTGATTTATTAGGATCCTCTGGTAATAACAATACCTGATTCTTATTATCTTTTATATTGGACATATCAATACCAGAGTTTATATTTGTAAATCCTAATTTATGTTCGGTTATTAAAATATTATTATCAAAACTCAAGATGTGATTAGATTCATCTAATACTATCTGAATAAATTCAGCAGTTTTATTTACTTTTGTTGCAAGTAATTTTGCTTCTGAGGATACTTGAACTTCAGATAGTTTTATATATCTATCTTCAGATTTAGATACAATTTTTTGAGCAATAACAAAAATATCACCATTTTGTAAAATTATTTCTTCATTTGAAATATTGTGTAATATTAAGTCGACTAAATCAGTTCCAGGTTTAATTTCAGGTATATTCTCTAAAGCTTTTAAAATCAATGAATTCATCAACTTAGACGTTATGTTTATACTGCTTAATAATAAGTGCAGCAAGGGTATAACAAATTATCGGTATAAAAATGTATAAGTTCCACAACAAATCTAGGCTTTCGCTTGTATTATTTAAGCCTAAACTAGGATCAAAAACTGAAAAAAGGCCAAGTATTAAGTAAGGAATTGAAGCAGCAAATGCATTACCAAATTTCAAAAATAAAGTAAAAAATGAGTACATTGAAGCAGATCTATCTTGTCCATAAAGTTCGTTATCTTGCTTTGCTAGATCAGCAACCATAGCTACTATTAGAGGATTAACTCCTGCATATGCAACACCGATACTAACAAATCCAATACAGGATCCAATCAACATATATTTTGGATTATCAATTAGGTAATATTCCCAACCTAAATAAGCAATAAAAGACATGGTAGCAACATAAACAGCACATATAAATGCAGCTTCATGTTTAGATTTTCTTAATGCTAGCAGTCTCCAAATTTGTAAACCACAAATAGATGAAAAGAAATATAACAAGATCATCCTTGCGCTATATTCAGGTAATTTTAAAACGTAATCAATTACAAATAATGCAGTTGCTCCTTGAGCTCCTTGTGCCAACACCACTAAAACACCAGCACTAACAACGATCTTTAGATTTTTATTATAGAAGAAGGTTTTAAATACTTTAAATGGATGTAATACCTCAGCTGAAATTTCTTTAGAATCAGGAACCTTAAATAAAGCAGTTGAAACAATTACCGGAAGCAATATCAATACAAAGACACCAATAGCTAATATTTTAGTTTCAATCGGAGCATTAAAATATAATTCAACTAATGCTGGTATAGCTAAAACTAATAGACTAAAAAAAACATTTACCGCCTCTCTTAATGTTAATAAGTTAGTCTTATCATCATAAGAAGGGGCTAAATAAACACTCCATGACAATTGGGTTATGCCGCTTAATGTAAATCCACTATACAATAAAAAAAGACTAAAAAAGAAATACCAACCAGAAGGATTTGTATTTATAGGGAGGTACAACAAAACTGTTGATAACATTAAAACCGGAAGTGATAAGGCAATCCAATGTTTATGTTTGCCCCATCTGGAAGGATATCTATCTATAAGAGTTCCCATTACAGGATCTGTAAAAATATCCAGAACACGACCAAGAACAAAAATAGACCCTACTGTAGTTAAGCCCATTCCTAGATTTGTTGCAAAGTATGGCAGAACATAAACAACAATTGGCATTGCTGCTGCTGCACCACTAAAATTTAGTAAAGCATAAAAAACTTTAGATGACCTAGATACCATGGCATAACCTTACCATAACTTTTATAAATTCATGTCTAATGTATAATCAAAAAATGAATGCATTTGATACCAAAATTTTAGAAGTTTTAGTTTGTCCAAAAACTAAAAAACCTCTTACATATAATAAAGAAACTCAAGAATTAATTAATGAGGATAATTCTTTAGCCTACCCTATTAAAGACGGCATTCCTGTAATGTTAATAGATGAAGCTAGAAGCATTTCATAAAAATTAAGAATAAACTATTTCATAAAAGCGCCCGTAGCTCAGCTGGATAGAGTACTTGGCTACGAACCAAGGGGTCGGGAGTTCGAATCTCTCCGGGCGCGCCATTACTTAAGGGTCCTTTACATGCAATTTTTACCAAAATTAGAAAACCAAACTGAAAGTGAATACATAAAAGAATTGATGGCAGACTGCTTAGATCTTCATGTATTTGCAAAATCAGAAACTATCCAAACTTTAGATGAAAAAAATCAAATAGGCATCATGAGCTTTTATCTTGAGTACAGTGATGAACCTCAATATGAATTACTTAGATTACTAGGATTTTATAGTGAAATAAATCCTGAGGCTCAAAAAGATATGCTTCCTAAAATCAATAAATTAGCAGACGAAGCTAGAGCTTATGTTTCTAAATTAAACAATCAAAACCCTGAAATAAGAAGAGTAAGAGGCTCAGCTGAGTATCTTTATCTGGAAGGCTCATCTCCAGAAGAAATTGTTACTGAAATGATTGATACAGGTGTATTAGAAGAATTTGATATCAACAAAAAAAATCTCTTTGAAAATCATTTAAATAAAATTAAGACTTATATAAAAAACTTTCCGACCCATTCAAAAATTGAAGAATTAAAACAAGAGGATGACTGGGACACTTTAGATCTTGGTGCTATTGAAGTATTAGATAAAATAGACAATGATTTGAGATCAATTTTAGTTAAACAAAAAAATTTACATTAAGCTGATATGAGTAAAATAATAATTAAAGTTTTTAAAATATTAATGATAGTAGTATTCGCTGTAACTGCTTATAGAATTGGTATGGCTATATCTATATATTGAAACAATATCTTTAAATAAATAATTAGAACCAGCCCTGTACTCTTCCAATCATGCCTATAATTATTCCTACTAAGAGTGCAATAATTAGAGTTTTATTATCAATCTTTTTATCCATAATTTTAGTTTAAGTTAAATATCTATACATAATAATTAAATTCTAATATATTAAAAGTTAATTAAAAGCCTAAATCTTCTTGTGTGACATTAACTTGAACAGTATCTCCTTGGATTTCAGCATTAATAAGTATAGGACGGCAACATACAAAGCAGTCTTCGGTATACATTTGAGACTCTAAAGGATCAATTAATAATGTAATTCTCTCCCAACAATATGGACAAGTAACTTGTTCTTCTAAAAGATAAAAAGACATATTTAGTAACTTTCTAATTCCTCTACTTTAGACATCCATATTTTTTCAATCTCTTCGATTTGATCAGTTAATTCTAGTTGATTCTTCAATAAATTCTGCAAATCATCTCTACCATCACCACTATATAGCTCGGGATCAGCTAATTCCTCATTAACTTCTTTTAATTTTCTATTTAAACGCTCATTACGTTTATCTAACTTACTAATTTCAGATTTTAATAATCTAATCTTTTGAGAATTATCCTTTTCAACAAGTTTTTCTGATGGTATTTCTTTTTCAATTTTTTTACTTTTAGAGGTATTAAGATTAAGTATGTAATCTTTATAATCATCCAAGTTGCCATCAAATAATTCTACAGATCCATTATCTACAAGATAAAAGGTATCAACTGAGCTGCTTAAAAGGTGTCTATCATGCGAGATAAGTAAAATTGCCCCGTTAAACGATTGAAGTGCCATAGTTAGTGCATGACGCATTTCCATGTCTAAATGGTTTGTTGGCTCATCCATTAAAAGTATATTGGGTTTTTTAAATGCAATGATGGCAAAAGCAAGTCTTGCTTTCTCTCCGCCTGAAAAAAGTTTAATAGGATCTTTTACTTTATCTCCTTTAAAGTTAAACCCTCCAAGATATGTTCTAATTTGTTTTTCATTAATATTTTCATCAATTTTTTGTATATGCTGAAAAGCAGATATCGATAGATCTAAATCATCTATCTGATGTTGTGAAAAGTACCCTACTCTGAAATTTACTCCTTTTTCACGTTTACCAGCTAGTATAGGCAAACTTCCTACCAAGCTTTTAATAAAAGTAGATTTACCTGCTCCATTAGGACCAAGTAAACCAATTCGATCACCAGGAGATATTGTTATATTAATATCTTTAAGAATAACTTCATTATACCCAAGTGATGCTTCATCAAGTCTTACTAATGGATTAGATATTTTATTAGTTTCAGGGATAGTAAATTTAAAGGGTGAGTCAATGTGCGCCGGGGCTATGAGCTCCATTTTTTCAAGTGCTTTTACTCTGCTTTGAGCTTGTTTTGCTTTTGTTGCCTTAGCTTTAAATCTTCTAATAAAGCTTTGCATATGCTCAACTTCTTTTTGTTGCTTAATAAAATTACTTTGGATTTCAGCCATTCTTTCCGCTCTTATTATTTCAAACTGTGAATAGTTACCTTTATATAATTCAATACTCTTTCTATACAAATGAGCTACTGAACCAACACAATCATCTAAAAACTCTCTGTCATGAGAGATCAATAGTAAGGCACCTTTATAAGATTTGATCCAGCTAGCAAGCCACAGTATTGCATCTAAATCTAAATGATTTGTTGGTTCATCTAAAAGCATTAGATCAGATGGCTGCATAAGAGTTTTTGCTAAGTTAAGTCTTACTCTCCAACCTCCTGAGAAATCTTTCAAGCGCTTAGTGAAATCAATTTGCTTAAAACCCAAGCCAACCATAAGTTGTTCGGCTTTTGAGTTAGCTGAATATCCATCTAAAGTTGTGAAAGTTTCGTAAAGGTCTCCCAATAAATCAAAATTTTCATTTTGCTCTGCATTATTTATTGCTTCTTTTATCTTGATAAGCTGAGCATCACCAGATAGAACATATTCGAGTGCAACTTCATCATTTGAAGGAACTTCTTGTGCTAAGTAGGAAATTCTTAAGTTATCTGGATATGAGATAGTGCTTTGATCAACTTCTATTTCATTTCGAATGATCTTAAATAAGCTAGTTTTACCAGTTCCATTTGCACCGATTAAACCAACTTTGTGTTTATGATGAATTGTAAGTGAAACATCATCGAATAATGTTTTGCCACCGAGAACAAGTTCTAAATTATTAAATGAAAGCATTTATACAAATAATATTAAAATTTTGAATTAAAAATTACCTACGTCTTTTAGATTTAAATCTTTTTTTAAATCCTCTTTGATTATTTACTTTTTTCTTTACAGTTTGATGATTAGTTAAAGGTACAGAGTGATCAGGCTCAAAGCCATCAATTAGATGCCTTTTTAAGGTTTTCTTAAGTAATCTCTCAATATCTTGTAACAAGTTGTACTCATCGGCGCTAACTAACGAAATAGCCTTGCCAGACTTACCAGCGCGACCAGTTCTTCCAATTCTATGTACATAGTCCTTAGCAACGGTTGGAACATCAAAATTAATAACTTGTTGCATATTAGGTATATCTATCCCTCTTGCTGCAACGTCAGTTGCCACAAGTATTTTAATACGATTATTTTTAAATGAATCTAATGCTTTCATTCTGTTATTTTGTGTTTTATTTCCATGAATAGCTGCTGCTTTAATATCAACTTTTAATAATTGTTTAGTTAAGCGATCGGCGCCATGTTTGGTTCTTGTAAATACTAAAGCCTGTTTCCACTTTTCTGATTCTATTAGCTCAATGAGGAGTTCTGCTTTCCTAGATTTATCAACTGGATGAATATAATGATTTACATTGGCGGCTGTTTCATTATCTGATGTTACTGATATCTCAATTGGATTATCTACAAGCTCATTTGCTAGTTTCCTAAAAGGATTTGAAAAAGTTGCTGTAAACATTAAATTTTGTCTACGTTTAGGTAGAAGATTTATAATTTTTTTAATATCGTGAATAAAACCCATATCAAGCATTTGATCAGCTTCATCTAAAACAAGAATTTCAACTTTAGTAAAATTTACTGATTTCTGATTATATAAATCCAATAATCTTCCAGGAGTTGCTACTAATATATCTACTCCTTTTTTCAGTTTAAGTTGTTGATTGTGGATTCTTGCTCCTCCATAAACAGCTGCTGATCGAAGATTTAAGTTGTTACCATAGGCTAATACGTTATCCCTTACCTGTGCTGCAAGTTCTCTGGTTGGAGTTATTATTAGCGCTCTTACCTGATGACCCTTATGCTGATTTTTTGGATGAGACAGTATAGTGAGTATAGGAAGCGTGAAACTAGCTGTCTTACCAGTTCCTGTTTGCGCAGCAGCCATTACATCTTTGCCATCTAAAATTGCAGGAATTGATTTTTCTTGAATTGGTGTTGGCTCCTTGTAGCCCTTATGAGATAAAGACTTAAGAATTGGCTCCGATAAGCCTAAATTTGTAAATGACATAATAACTAAAAAAGTGTTAGTTGCAGGGTATAGAGATAGTTAAATAAGTCAATGTTTATAAACTAATAACAATTAAATTAAAAAACAGTAAAAAATTACTAATTATTCTCTTTGTTTATCTCTGATAGATCTAAACTCATTATCTTCATACCAGTTAGGCCACATATCAGAATTGGCTAAATTTAATGAAACATTAAATATGGTATCAATAGTTTGTTCTATGCCGGTCATATCCCAATCATCTGAATATTCATCTGATGGTTGATGATAGTCATTAAGGGTGTAGTCATAGGATAAATTGAATGCAGCGGCCCTTCCACCAACCTCTAAATCAGAGCCATTATTAGAATAAAGCATCGGCACGCCCCTTTTAGCAAAACTTATATGATCTGATCTATAAAAAAAACCTTTTTCAGGTGAAGGATCAGGATTGATGTATCTATTATTTTTAATAAGTTCTTCTTCCAGCAGATCTTCCAATTCAGAAGCTCCGTATCCAATAACAACCATATCGTTAGACTTGCCTGATGGAAAAACAGCATCAAAGTTAAAGCCAGCAACAATATTTTTAAGAGGGATTGGTGAATTGCTTGCAAAATACTCTGACCCAAGAAGCCCTGACTCCTCTAAAGTAACAGCTAAAAACAAAATAGATCGATCTGTATTAATCTTTGCAAATCTTTTAGAAAGCTCTAGAACAACAGCAACGCCAGTTGCGTTATCAACAGCTCCATTATAAATATTATCATTGTCACCTAAACCATCATCTTTTATTCCAATATGATCCCAGTGTGCTGTAAATAAAATATATTCATCTGGTTTTATAGACCCCTTTTTTACTGCAGCTATATTATGTGATTTAAAGTAATTAACTGAATTATAAATATCAGAGTTTAATTCTAAGCCTCTAATTATAAAGGGTTCAAAGGTTTTACTTAGTGCAATTTCTTCCAATGAATCTAAATTAAAACCAGTGTACTGCATCAACCTATTTAATGTATCTTTATGCATCCAGCTTTCCAATTGCAAAGGTAGAACATCATCTGCATTTCTTTGTAAGGATAATTGTGAACCTGACCATGATGACTCTACAACTGACCAAGGATAGGAAGCAGGTTCTTCATCATGAATAATTATTGCTGCAGCTGCTCCTTGTCTAGCTGCTTCTTCAAATTTATATGTCCATCTACCGTAATAAGTCATTGATCTACCATTGAATAATCTTGGACTTCCAGTAGCAAAACCTGGATCGTTAATAAGCATAACTACTGTTTTGCCCTTAACGTCTATTCCATCATAGTCATTCCAATTGTATTCTGGAGCAACAATACCGTAACCAACAAAGACAAGCTCGCTTGATCTTATTTTTTCATAATCAGAAGTACGTTTAGTCCAAAAAACAACATCTTTTCCCGGATCTAGTTTCTCGTCAACATTTCTAAAAGAAATTGAAAAAAATGAATTGGGTTTTTGTTTAATATCAACAGCTGGAACTTCTAAAAAATAACTCGTATTAATTGTCTCTAAACCATTATCATTAAACGCCTTTGAAATAAAATTCTTGGTAAGTTTTCCACCTTCTGTTCCTGGCGCTCTTCCTTCAAATTCATCAGAAGCTAGCGTGGCTATTGATTCTTGAAGCGTTAAACGCTTATCAATCTCGCTATCAGATGAACAAGAAACTATTAATATTAGTAAAAAACTTATACTGATTATTCTTTTCATAAATATTATCTCTTATATAAAAGTAACTCAATTCTACTTTGCATTCTATATAATTATAAGATTAAATAGGTAATCAAATTAAGCGTTCTAATAATTCTTATTAGTGACTATGTCTTAAAAAATTATTAATTAGGAGCAACTATGAAAATAGCAAATACAAAAAATATCTTACTTGCATTGATTACTTTATCTACAACCGCTTCATTAGCATATGGGCAAACTGAGTTAAATGTTCCAGATATTGAATATGACACCTTTACTCTTAGTAATGGATTAACAGTTGTGGTTCATGAAGATCGTAAGGTACCTATGGTGGCTGTAAATGTTTGGTATCACGTAGGTTCAAAAAATGAAAAGGTTGGTAAAACTGGATTTGCTCATTTATTTGAACATTTAATGTTTAATGGAACTGAAAACTATAATGCTGAATATTTTGAACCTTTTGAGAAGATAGGCGCTACTGATCAAAATGGAACTACGAATAATGATAGAACTAACTATTTTCAAAATGTACCTACCAATGCACTAGATTTAGCTTTGTGGATGGAATCAGAAAGAATGGGACATATTCTTAATGTTATAGATCAAGAAAAGCTAGATGAACAAAGAGGTGTTGTTCAAAATGAAAAAAGACAGGGTGAAAATCAACCATATGGTCAGGTTTTTAATGCAATCGGAAAAGCAGCCTTTCCTGAAGGTCACCCGTACTCATGGTCTGTAATAGGCTCAATGGCTGATCTTAACGCTGCAACTCTTGATGATGTTAAGGAATGGTTTGAAACATATTATGGGCCTACTAATGCGGTTATAGCTTTAGCTGGTGATATAGATCTAGAAACAGCAAAAATAAAAGTTCAAGAATATTTTGGTGATATTCAGCCTGGCCCTCCGCTAACAAAACCAAAAAAATGGATTGCTAAAAGAACAGAACAAACAAGAGAAGTTATGGAAGATAATGTTCCTCAAACTAGAATTTATAAGGTTTGGAATGTTCCAGAAGATGGAACAGCCGAAGCTCAGGCATTAGATTTAGCCTCTTCTACTTTAGCAGGAAGTAAAAATAGTCCTCTATATCAAGAACTTGTTTATAAGACAGGATTGGCGACTGGTGTTTCTGCTTTTTATTATGGTAGAGAAATAGCAGGTCTTTTTATAATCTCTGCAACCGTAGCGCCTGAACAAGATGTGAAGGAGGTAGAGAGTGTTATTGATGCTACTTTAGAAAAATATCTCAAAACAGGCCCGAATAGTAAGCTATTAAAAAATACCAAAACATCAACAATTGCAGGATTAACTAATGGACTTCAAAGAATTGGTGGATTTGGTGGTAAATCTGATATTTTAGCAACATATCAGACGCTATATGGTGATGCAGGAGCTTTTAGAAAGATATTAGAAATGTATTTAGATACTTCTGCAAATGAAGTAAAGGCAGCTTCTAACAAATGGCTTAGCTCTGGTGATTATGTTTTAACAATAGTACCTGCAGCAAAGACATCTGTTGTTGAATCAACAATTGATAGATCTAAAGGTATTCCATATCCAACAGAAAAGTTATCTTATTCATTCCCGAAAATTCAAAGTGCTGTTCTTAATAATGGATCAAAACTAGTTTTAGCTGAACGTAATGATCTGCCTCTAGTGCAATTAGAGATAGTTTTTAATAATGGTTATGCAGTTGAGTCTGAAGATGAGCTGGGTCTTGTTAACTTTACAATGAGTATGGTTGATGAAGGAACTAAAAAGTACAACTCTTTAGAATTTGCTGAAATGCAAGAAAGTTTAGGATCAGGGATTGGATTTGGATCATCTATAGACACCACCTATGCATCAATGTCCTCGTTGAAAGTAAATCTAGAAAAGACATTGGATTTATTTAAGGAAGGATTGCTTAATCCTATTTTTCCGCAAGTAGAATTAGATAAAGTGAAAAAACGTTGGTTAGCTGGTATCGATCAAGAACTTAATAGTCCTGCATCTATGGCTAATAGAGAAATAAGAACATTAGTTTATGGATCAGGACACCCTTATGCAAAAGCATCCAGTTCTGGGACCAAAAATACTGTTGAAACATTTACAAGAGAAGATCTTCAAGCTATGTATGCAAAAATTACTAATCCAAATGATGCAACTTTTATT
This sequence comes from uncultured SAR86 cluster bacterium, assembly GCA_902509965.1. Taxonomy (GTDB): domain Bacteria; phylum Pseudomonadota; class Gammaproteobacteria; order Magnimaribacterales; family D2472; genus MED-G78. Next base: position 26,939 of record CABWZP010000007.1, on the reverse strand, counting down.
GTAACTGGTGATATTAGCTTAGCTGATGCTACAAATTTACTTAATAAAAAATTCTCAAATTGGAAATCTTCTAATAAATCAACAATAAAAGTTAATTTATTTGACGTAGAAGACCAGACTTCACCAAGAGTTTTCTTAATAGATAAACCAGGAGCGATTCAATCATATATCCTTGCAGCGCAATTATTGCCTCCAACCAATTCAAATGATGATATTTTGATTGACTACATGAATTATGCAATTGCAGGAAGTTTTACATCAAGATTAAATATGAATCTAAGAGAAGATAAGAGTTGGTCATATGGTGTCAGAACATCTACGGGCTACTCACAAGGGCAAAGACTAATGAGAATGACAGCTCCTGTTCAAACAGACAAGACTGCACCAGCTATCTTAGAAATACTGCGAGAATATGATGAGTATATAAATAGCTCACCAATAAATTCAGATGAATTGTCAAAAATTAAAAATGCTAGAACGCTTCGTTTGCCTGGTCAATACGAAACATTGAGTGCCCTGTTAGGTGGTATAGAAGATATCGTTAAATACAATAGAGACTATGATTATCTAGATACGATTGCTGATAAAAGAAACTCTATAAAACTTGAGGACGTTCAATCAGCCACATCAAAGTATCTTGATACTAATAAATGGACATGGGTAATTGTTGGTGATTTAAATGAAATTGAAGATCCAATTAGAGAATTAAATATTGGCCTTCTTGAAATAATTAAAAACTAATATAAATGTCATATCCGCCAATTAGTGAAACTGCTCTTAATACAATTATAAAGAGTAACCAATATGATCCATATTATTCATATAAGAGTCCTATTGATCTTTATGATATCCATCAGTTCACCAATGGCCAACCTTTTGAAGCCTATGCTGATCTAAGAAAGAATAGTCCTATATATTTTCAAAATCCTCCTGACTGGGATATAGAACCTGGTGCTTGGATGTTGACTTCATATAAGGATATTATGGAAGTTTCATCAAATCCAAAGATATTCTCATCTCAAGCAGCTACAGGTAATTTAATTACATTAGGTAATCCTGAAACTAGACATCCAAAATTATGGCAGACTTCTATTGATCATATGTTGAATTTAGATGGGTCTTTTCATCTAGATTTAAGAAGAGAGCATATGCCTTTTTTCAAACCTGGATATGTAGATGATCTTCATAAAAAAGTTGAAATTAAAGTTAAAGACTTGCTAGATGCAATATCCAAAGTTGGTAAATCAAATCTTGTTAAAGATTTATCTCAACAAATTCCAATTTTTACCCTATCTGAAGTTTTAGGAATTCCAGAAGAGGATAGACATAAACTTGCAACATGGATGGAGTTTCTTGAATTAGCTCAATATTTAAGTGCCGAGAATTTAAAACAACAAACAGGCAATCAAGAAGATATGGAGGTTGATCCATCAATGATAGAGCTTTTTGAAAATATGGTGCAAGAAATGTTTGATTACGGTAAACATATACTCCAAGAAAAACGTAAAAATCCTCAGAATGATCTTCTATCAGCTATAGCTAATGCTGAATTAGATGGAGCTAAATTAAGTCAAGAATACCTGGACGGATCTTGGTTACTTATTATATTTGCTGGTAATGATACTACCAGGAATTCTATAAGTGGTGCCATAAAACTACTTACTGAATTTCCTGATCAGAAGAAAAAGTTGTTAGATAATTTAGATCTTCTGCCTAATTTTGCGCAAGAGACTATCCGTATGGTTTCTCCTGTTATTCATATGAGAAGAACAACAACTTGTGAGACTACTTTAGGTAATCAAAAATTAGGTAAAGGTGAAAAAGTTATTATGTGGTATGGAGCTGCAAATAGAGATCCTGCAGTTTTTCCAAATCCAAATAACTTTGATATTGAGCGTGAAAATGCTGTAAAACATTTAGCATTTGGTATGGGTAGACATACCTGTATTGGCAAACCTGTGGCTTTGATGCAGTTAAAAGAGGTTTATAAGCAAATCCTTACAAGATTCCCTGATATGCACATGGATGGTGACTGGAAAGTTGCCCCTAATAATTTTGTACATGCAATTCAAGAAATGCCAGTAAGTTTTACTCCAGAGAAATAATCTCACCAGGTTTTGGTATAAGAAAGAGATTTTCAAGATTAAGTCTTTCTAATTCTTTATTTAAACGGATAGGTGGATCCAGAACTGGCTCGTCAGTCAACATAAAAGTTCCCCAATGCATCCCAATAGCCTTATTTGTTTTCAGATCAATTGCTGCTTGAATAGATTCTTCTGGATTTAGATGACTGTCTTTCATAAGAGATCTAGGCTCATATGCACCAATAGGTATGAAAGCAAAATCAGGAGAACCAAGTTCCTTGTGAATAGTTACAAAATCATAGGTATAACCTGTGTCACCTAAGTGCAATAATTTACTTGAATTGGTTTCAAACCACCACCCTCCCCAAAGAGTCTCATTTTTATCGAAAGGTGTTCTTGATGACCAATGATGGACCGGTACAAAAGTAATAAGAGATTCCTTTATAGTTATTGTGTCCCACCAATTCATTTCAACGACATTCTTGACACCAGAAGATTTTAGTAATTTTCCAAGATTCATTGGAACAAGAAATAACGTATCTTTATTTTTTTTGTATAGTTTTTTTAATGATGGCAAATCAAGATGATCATAATGAGCATGGCTTATAGTCACAACATCTATAGGTGGAAGCTTATCAATATTAATTCCTGGTGGGATTAGGCGTTTTGGGCCCATAAAGGAGAACGGAGATGCCCTTTTTGAAAAAATAGGGTCAGTAAGTATATTAATGTTTTTGTTATGAATTAGAAAGCTTGCATGACCTATCCAAACTGCATATGAATTTTCAGGCAAACTCTTTGCATTATTAAATTCATCGCTTATTTCTATGGAAACTCTATCAGGTCTATCACCTTTAAATCTCCATGCTAAAAAATCTTTAAACGTAGTATCGTCATTATGAACATTATGGTTATTTTTGAAGAGTTCTTCTGAAATAGTATTATTAATAAATAAAAAAAGAATCAATATTGCTAAAGATTTGAATTCGAAATGTATTTTTTTAAATAGAATGAAGTTTTTGCTCAGGAATAGAATTTTTTATGTCAGTAATATTATTTTCACCATCAAAATATACGAGAGTTGGCTTATGTAAAGCAATCTCATTTAATTCTAGAGAGGTATAGGTGCAAATGATTAATACATCATTAAGTGATACTTTATGAGCAGCAGCACCATTCACAGATATAGTTTTTGAATTTTTTTCAGCTAGGATTAAATAAGTTGAAAATCTTTCACCATTGGTAACGTTATAAATATCTACTTTTTGATACTCATGCATACCTGAGGCTTCTAGAAAATTAGAGTCAACAGCACAAGAACCCTCATAATCTAACTCAACTTGAGTTACATTTACACGATGTAATTTAGCGCTTAAAAAAGTCTGTTTCATAATAAAAAAAGAATTATGAATTAATTGCTGCTTAAACTCAAATTTTGCTTAAATTTCATTAACTAAAATATTGTCAATTAATCTTATCTCACCAAGATATACAGCTATTGCAATAATGATAGTAGATGTTGAAGAATTTACTTCATTCAATGTAAAAGCATCAAGATAATCTAGATAATCAACATTAAAACCAAGCATGGTTAAGTTTTGTTTTGCTACATTTGCAAGTAAATCTACGTTATTTAAAGAGAAATTTGTTTTTATTTTATATAACTCTTTATAAATATTAGAAGCAAGGCTCAATTCCTCTGCGCTTAATAAATTATTACGAGATGACAATGCTAAACCGGCAATATTTCTTGAGGTTGGAACTCCTATGATAAGTAAATCTGAGAAATGCTCAAATGCATAATTTTTAATAAGAATAAATTGTTGGTAATCTTTCAATCCAAAAAAAGCAATTTTTGGATTAATAATATTAAATAACCTATTTACTATGGTTAACACGCCATCAAAGTGACCTGGTCTAGATTTTCCACACAAGATATTAGACTGGTCTGATGCTTTTATAGAATCTATGTCATGTAAAATTGATTCATCAGGTAAAAAAACTAGATCACAACCAGCTATTTCTAAAAGCTTAATGTCTGTATCAATTGATTTAGGGTAATTATTAAGATCATTAGCATCATTAAACTGTAGAGGGTTTATAAATATAGAGACAACAACAAAACATGATCTTAATTTTGCCTCTTTAATTAAGTTTAAATGTCCTTCATGTAAATTTCCCATTGTTGGGACAAAAGCAATATCTCTATGCTTTGAAAAATTATAATCAGATGATGTAACTTGTATCAAACCTAAAAAAAAGTATGTTCCTTTGCAGGAAAGGTTCCAGATTTAACGGATGTGTTATATAACTCAATTGCTTCTTGAATAGAGTTGGCATCACTCATAAAATCTTTAACAAATTTTGGAGGTTTTTCTAGACATGAGATGCCAAGCAAATCATGTATAACCATAATTTGACCGTCAGTTTTTGAACCAGCACCGATACCTATTACTGGTATTTGTAATTCATTAGTGATTGTTTCAGCTAATTGATCAGGAACACATTCAAGAAGAAGCATTGCAGCACCGGCATTTTCTAGCGCTTTAGCCTCAGCTATCATTAAGTCATGTTTTTCAGTGTCTCTACCTTGAACAAAATAACCACCTATTCTATTTATTGCTTGAGGGGTTAAACCTATATGAGCGCAAACAGGAATACCTCGCTCAGCCAAAGTATTGGCCATATTACATATCCATTCTCCACCTTCTATCTTTATTGAATGAGCTCCACTTTGCATCAATCTTGTAGCATTTTCAAAACCAAGATCATCAGTTGCATAACTCATGAATGGCATATCAGCCATAATGTGTGAACTTTTATTACCCTTAACTACACATTCGAGGTGATAAATTAATTGATCCATAGTTACAGGCAGAGTACTGTCATGACCTTGGATAACCATTCCTAAACTATCACCAACTAAAATAACATCAACACCTGCTTTGCTAATAATTGATGCCATTGTTGATTCATATGCTGTTAAACATGTAAATTTTTTAGATTTATCTTTTAACTTGCTTAAAGAAGCTATAGTAGTTAGAGGTGAGTTATTTTGAGATGACATACTTAGTTAATTAATGGTTGAATATTTTGTAATATTTTTTTTGCAATCTTAATTTTTGAAGTTTTAGCTAGCAATTGTTCAGTATCATTAGTAATCAAGTAGACTTCATTATCATCTGAATCAAAACCAATTTCAGAGTTTGAAACGTCATTACAAATAATCATGTCTAGTTTCTTACTTTTTAATTTTAATTTGGCATTTTCAATAATATTATCAGTTTCAGCACTAAAACCAATAACAATTTTATCAGTCATATTGTCTGCTGCATATTTTAAAATATCTGGATTTTTCGTAAGCAATATCGATATTTCTGTATCATCTGTTTTTTTAATTTTAGAGTTTTTATAATCAACAGGCTTAAAATCAGCAACCGCTGCACAACCAATAAAAATATCTATGTCATCATCATTTATAAGTGTTTTTATAATTTTTAACATTTCGTCTGCTGTTTTAACTTTGTATAGGTTTACTCCATCAAACTTTTTGATACTAACAGGGCCGCTAACCAATTGAACATTTGCACCTGCAAGATATGCAGCTTCTGCTAACGCATAGCCCATTTTTCCTGAACTGTTGTTACTTAAATATCTAACAGGATCAATTGCTTCTTGTGTCGGTCCAGCTGTAATAAGTATTTTTTTTCCTTGTAAAAAAGAAGATGAAAATGATTTCGCAATCGTCATGGCAATGTCATCAGGTTGAGACATTCTCCCATCCCCGATATCACCACATGCTTGCTCTCCACTATCTGGACCAATAAAGTTAATATTTTTTAAAGAAAGTGTTTTAACATTTTTCTGTGTAACTTTATCATTCCACATCTTAACGTTCATTGCTGGAGCTATAAATAAGTCAGCATCTGAGGCCAATATTACAGCACTCATCAAGTCATTAGCTCGACCTTGAGCTAGTCTTGAAATTGATTCAGCGGTACATGGAGCTATCAAAATAACATCAGCCCATTTAGCTAATTCAATATGTCCCATCCCAAGCTCTGCTTCTTCATCTAGAAGTGAATAATGTATTTGATTGCCTGAAACTGCTTGCAAACTTAAAGGTGCAACAAACTCTTTTGCTGATTGAGTCATAATAATTCGAACATCAGCACCATTTTTCTTAAATATTCTTGTTAGTTCAGGAGTTTTATATGCAGCAATTCCCCCTGTAATACATAAGAGAATTTTTTTATTTGACAGTCTGATCATATTTTAAATTCAATTTTTTTAAAGAAGTAATAATATCGCTTTATAAAGTCTTATCAACTTTTTGTAATAGCTTTTTTGGGATCATAAAAGGGTTTTTCAATAATAATTGCTGATGAAGTATAGGAGCCTTGATCTATAAAAACCTCATTTCCTATTTTTGCATGGTCAACTGCTATTAAACCAAGTGCAATATTTTGTTTTAATCTAGGTGAATATACTGCTGATGTAATTTTGCCGATATTTAAGCCATCAATTTTTATATCCCAAAAACGTGTGTTTGGACCTTCCAGAGGATCGCTATTAATAACTAAGCCTACTTGCTTTCTATCAATACCAGTTTCTATAATTTTTTTTAATGCAGTTTTACCAATAAAGTTAAAATCATTATTTATATCTATATATTTATCTAAACCAAGCTCAAAAGGGTTTGTATTAATATCCATATCAGCATGGTAAGAAAGCATAGCCCCTTCAATTCTTCGAATAGTTGAAGTATGGCCTGGTTTTAATCCAAATTCTTTTCCAGTTGACATAAGTAGTTCATATAAATCATCACCTTGATTTGAATCAAGAAGAAATATTTCATAACCCAACTCACTTGACCAACCAGTTCTTGAAATTATTAAGTTTATGTCTCCAAGATTAAATGGTTTAAACCAGAAATATTTCAAGTCGTTTATGCTGTCACCAAAGAGTCTAATCATAATATCTCTTGATTTTGGTCCTTGAAGCTGCAATGGAGATACATCAGGTTCTGTAATTTCAACATCATAATTTGAATTTGCAGCAAGCCCTTGTGCCCAAAAAAGAATATCACTATCGGCCAATGAAAACCAATAACAATCATCTGCTATTTTCAGTAGAACAGGATCATTTAAAATGCCGCCATTTTGATTTACTAAAATTATATATTTACACTGACCGACCTTCATTTCAGATAAATCGCGTGGTGACATCATTTGGACAAATTTAGATGCATCAGGACCTTTTATTTGGACTTGTCTCTCAACAGCAACATCACACAAAATTGCGTGATTTATTAAATTCCAAAAATTTTCTTCGGGATTCCCAAAATCACGTGGTATATACATATGATTATAAGTTGAGAAGCCTTGAGCTCCCCATCTAACGGTAGCATCAAAAAATGGACTTTTTCGTATCTGGGTACCAAAACCAAAATCATATAATGTATTAATAGAATTATTCATTTTATAGGTATCATTTTAAATGATATTAATTTTAGCCTAATACGATTATTTCAGCGATTAAATTATTATTCCAATAAATCTACTTATGACCCAATAAAAACCCATTGAGCCAAGTATATAAGATGCTCCGATTGAAGCTTTTTTATAAAATTGATACTTGTTAGCAAACCATAAAATACTTCCAAATAGAGGTATTAAAGCCAGCTGACCTGCTTCTATGCCAATATTAAAAAATAGCAATGATAAAAAGACTTGGTCATTACTGATGCCAATATCACCTAAAGCGCTCGCAAAGCCTAAACCATGTAATAAACCAAATCCAAATGCCATTAACCATGGTGTATTTGAGTATTTATTAGAATTGCTAACTTCAGTTGCAAGATAAACTATAGTAAGAGCAATCAAGACTTCTACAGTTGCTTGAGGTAATGATAATAAATTAAAAAAAGAAAGGCCTAGGGTAATGCTATGAGCAACAGTAAATGCTGTAATTGTTTTAACAATATTTAAAACACCTGTAACAAGAAATAATAATCCAAATATGAATAGAATATGATCTATACCACTTAAAAGATGGTCTATACCCAGTTTAAAATATGTTGTTGGAAATGCTTGTTTTTCAAATGGTATTTCAAGCTTTGAATTTCTTAAATTCATAATACCTTCAAACGTTGAGTTATTTTTAAAATTAATTGTTACAAGAGCATCAGTTAAAACACTTAAATTTTTTACTTCTATAATTTGGCCTTTTATAGACGAATTACAATTTAATGTAATTTTTTCAACTAAATATTTACCTTGTGGATATGGTGATAAAGTATTTAATTGACAGGAGTCTGAAAATATTAATTCTGCTCTCTTACCAATATTCTTTATTGGATATAACCAGGTAGCTTTGTATGTGAAATTAGTTGAATCTGTTTCCTCTATAACTAAATGCGCAGGATTGAATTCATGTGCGCTTATATTAATAATAAATAGAAATAAAAGAGAAGATAAGATCTTAATCATTAGTATTCAAGATTCTTATTTACAAAAATTTTATATTCTAATTTGACTGAATTTATATAATCTTTAATTGCGCTATCTCTTTTCTCAGCTAATAAATCTATTTCAACTTGATTCAATATTTCTGTAATTAATGGATAATATCCAGGGATAGTGTTGTTGACTTTAATAATATGATGACCAAATGAGGATTTTAATGGTCCCATCCATTCATTAGTTTTTATGTCCTCTTTAAAATTTTGACTAAAGAGTTTTCCAAAATTTCTACTTATTTCATCCTCATTTTTATTTATAAAATTTTTACCAAGAAAAAATGGATCAGACTCAATGGATATAGAGCCATTTAAGATCTCTTCAAAACCATTAGTAGATCTTATTAATGAACTATTTTCTGCTGAAAAGAAGTGATGTGTAAAGGTATATGCAGATTTAATATAATACCTATCTTTATTATTTTCATAATATTCTATGAGATCATCATTTGATGGTTTATCAGTTGAAGTTTCTTGTTTTAAAAATGAAATTTTTTGAGCCAATCTTCGTTTAATGATTCTATCTTCTTGATCTAGTCCCAATAAAAGAGCCTCTCTGTAAAGGATTTCTTCTTCTATTAAATTATTAATAATTCTTGTTATTTCGTCTTCAGTTGGTTTTCTGCCAACTTGTGATTCCCATGCGCTTACCAAACTAAGAACTTCTTGGTCAGATATATAAATTTCTTTTGTATTATCAGATGAATTTAACCCTATATCAATTAGATATATGGATAAACCTATTATAAAAAATAAAAAAAGTTTAGTTTTCAATTGTTGAGTTTACTTAAATTTTATTCGTCACCAATAGCAACAGTTCCGCCTAATGGAATAATTGTAAATTCATTAATAGCAGGTATATACCATATAGGTGAAGACCAAGCTCGTTCTTGAATAGTTTGATGTAAATCTTCTCTTGGTGTGTTGCCACTCTTGACAGCATCCCATGTAGACCATCTACAAGTTGGATTTTCAAGAACTCTTACATAATAAAATGATTTAACAGTTGGATCGAATTCAGGATCAACCCATACGGATTTCAATTCAGTCGCACCTACATTTTGAGAGATTGAACAATCATTAATATTAACTCTTGCTCCATTGTCAGGACATTTATTAGTTAGAGGATCAACAGACATTCCATCAGAACAAACAACATCAAAAACTTTTTCATACGGAGTCCCGCTCTGCATATCAATCCAACCTTTTATTATTTGAATACGCTGCAAAGGTGCTCCATTTTTATCTCCTTGAGCCCAAACAAGAAAATCTGGAGCTATTTCACCTTTATTCAAAATATCTGAACCCATTGTCACACCTTTTTTGTATGCTTGGCTCACTAAAGTATCTGAATCTAGGTCAATTGTTTTTAGGTCATAACCAGCAAAAAAGCGGACTGCAATGCGTGTTCCTGTTGTAGCAAAAGTTTCTTTTCGTTTAAATGCATTAAATATTGATTCTCTAGTATTCTCTTCAGCCCATGCTACCGCTAATCCTGATGCACCCCATTGAGTAAAACCAGTATTTGCAAATTTTCCTGCCTCTAGTTCAATTAATGCATTTGGTTGATTAAATGCATTCATGTAGTCTATAAGGAGCTGCTCCTGTTCAGGACTTACTGGGATACTACCTCTATTTATACCATCTCCATCAAGCAATCCAATCTTAGACCAGTAATTAGACTCATCAAAAGAACCTGCGCCAGTATGAGTATCACTGGAACCAATTAAACCAAACTTATAGGGATTTCCTTGATTAGTCCAATCGAGCGTTAAACCATTTAAATATGCCTCTCTAACGTAACCTCCTGAAGGTTTACTATATGTTGGCGGTCTACTTCCAACTCTTTTATCCATTATTTCGAAATCAGCCCAATCATCATCAGGAGATAATAAAGGATGTGTATCTGATGTTCCTTTAACTTGTGTTATTTCTACTAAAGGCTCATTTCTCATTCGTTGTTCTGCATATTTACGGTTTAATGCATTACCTTTGAAGGTTTCCATTTCAAACATTTGCCCATTTGAGCCATTGCTATTATGAGGCATGGACACAGTATCTATACCTTTTTCTCTTAATCCATCTTGCCAAGTCCATAAATCTTCAGGATTAATAGAATCTATTCTAGTCCAAGGCCGTATGGGTGCTTTTGATGAATTGAATATTACATTTCTGTGAAGATTTCCACCCTCAGTATCGGTTGAAGTAGTAAATTCGTAACCAATGAATGTAGTGAAATGGCCTGGATCATTATGTTCATTTGCTGATCTAGCTACATCTGCCCAAGCTGATTTATGAATATTATATTCAAATGATTCAAGGGCTAATTGTGTATTGTTGGTAAACCACGCTTTGAGTGTTCTAGGGTGCCACCATGGAACAGGTTTAGCAATTGCTGCACCAAGAACATTACTGAAAATATTTGAGCGTTGGCCAGCAGATTCAACTACAAGATTTTCTGGAGCATTTAAATTATGAAATGGCTCTGCAAAGTCGTTTTGCGATATGTCAGTTGTGGTATCAGCGTATGCTTGAATCATACCCATGTAGAACCCATGATCTGTGACTGAATAAAAGTCTAACGGTTCTTGTAATTTCATTTCATAGCCAAGTGGATGCAATATGCCTTTACCTTTAGCAAATTCATATGCATCATCAGGTGACGCTGTGACTCCAAATACATAAGCATCAAAAGAGTACTTTGTATGAACATGTAAATCACCATAATATGGGTTTCTATCTGGGTTTGCAGGTGGTCTTACCTTATTTGATTTAGGCTTATCTACTGAAAAATCAACTATTTCAAGCGCTGAATCGGAATGAGTAATACTCTTAAAGAGCCCTATTACAGGTCTCTTATTATTAAAATCTACATCTAATAATATATATACAAAAAATACTATAAAAAGAAGTGTTACGCCAAGACGTTTTAAAAATTTATTCATGACTAGATTCCCCTATTATTTTAAATTACAAAAATAATTGACATATTGTATGTCAATACTTTAAATGTTCCAATCCTCTTTAATCATATCAGAAGCTTTTTCACCAATCATAATAGTTGGTGCATTAGTGTTGCCCCCTACTAAAGTTGGCATAATTGAAGCATCTACAATTCTTAAATTATTCATGTTATGAACCTTTAATCTATCATTTACAACACTCATTTCATCACTTCCCATCTTACAAGTTCCAACAGGATGATAAACCGTATCAGCCTCTTCTCTAATAGCTAATTCGATATCTGAATCATTATTTATATCAACAGGTCTGTGCGTATGTTCTTGTATATATTTACTAAATGGTTCTTGATTTAATACTTTCATCATTATTTTATAGCCATCAACCATATCTTTAACATCATCAGGATGACTTAAAAAGTTTGGATCAATTAGTGGGTCAGCAAATGGGTCAGCAGATTCAAGAGTAACTTCTCCTCTGGACTTTGGTCGCAATAAACACGAATGACAACTCATACCAGTACCCCAGACAGCTGTTCTACCATGATCAACAATCATAGCTGGAGCATAATGATATTGAATATTAGGAGCTTCTAAGTCGTCATGAGTCTTAATAAAAGCACCAGCTTCTGCAATTGTTGAAGTGAAAAGGCCAGTTTTTTTAAAAATATATTTTAAAATCTCTAGTGGGTACTTAAAAAATATTGTTTTTAAATTAAACCCTATTAAGTTAATCGAGTTATATTTATGAACTGTTAGATAATCAATATGATCTTGTAGATTTTTTCCAACACCTGGCAAATCGACTTTATGTTCAATGCCATGTCTACTTATTTCATTACCAGGACCAACTCCCGATCTTAATAAAATTTGTGGTGATCCAAAAGCTCCTGATGAAAGAATGACTTCTTTATCTGCAAATAATTGAAATGTTTCATTTTTATTATTAATACACTCAACACCTTTTGCAGAATTATCATTTATAAGAATTTTATTAACATTTGTGTCTGTTAATACCGTGAGATTTTCTCTTTCTAGAGCTGGTACTAAATAAGCTTTAGCAGCACTGCATCTTTTTCCATTAATTTGTGTAGTTTGATAATAACCAAATCCTTCTTGATCTTCTCCGTTAAAATCTTCGTTGTATTTAAAAAGTGAAGACCCGGCCTTAACAAACTCATCACAAGATTCTGGTCTATGACGAATTCTGCTTACATTTAGTGGACCATTTTGGCCATGATATTCATTATTGTGCTCTTCATTGTGCTCTGCTTTTTTAAAGTAAGGCAATACTTCATCGTATGACCAACCTTTATTACCAAGTTCTGCCCAATGGTCATAATCCCATCTATGCCCTCTTACATATAACATCGCATTTATAGAGCTCGAGCCACCTAATGTTTTTCCTCGGGGTTGATAACCTTTTCTATGTTCCATGGATTCATTTGGTACTTTGTGAACACCGCCAGCTGTATCAACAGCTACAGTTTCAGGTTCTTTAACTAGAACTTTTTCGAATTCTTTTTGCGGAACAGTATTATATGCCCAACTGTACTTGCTCTTATCTCCGAGAAAAGCAAAACCAAGAGGTACATGTAATCTTGGGTCATTATCTTTTGATCCAGCCTCAATCAAGCACACTGACACTTCTGGATTAGCGCTTAACCTGTTTGCAAGAACGCAACCTGCAGACCCTGCACCTAAAATTATAAAATCAAAATTGCTCATTAAATACCCCTATTAATATTACATAGTAATAATACCAAGAATTTTTTTTAAAGAAATCTATTTGATGTGAATTTATTTAAAAACATGTAATGTGTTATAATTACACATAAATTCCAAAACCCTATAAATCCAATGAATAAATCTCTAATAACAATATTATGTATTTTATCATTTACATCACCAGCGGCAGAACTCTTTGTTACTGAAGAAGAATTAAATACTCTAGTTAAGAATTTTATGACTGATATAAGTGATGAAGGTATAGATGTAGATATATCAGTTTCTACTTCAAGCATTAAAGGATCTAGAGATAAGTTTAATATTCAAAATTTAAGGGTATATAACTCAACCCCCTCAAAACTTTTAACTGTAAAAGAGATTTCATGTTCGGGTTATAAGATCAATGATTTATCTTTTAATACATCTTTAACAAGATTATTTAAAATGCCACCATTAATAGATGTAAAAAATTCTGTAAATAGACCTTCTAAATGTTTTATTGAGGGTATTAATTTATCTTTCATTGATAGTTTTTTAGTTGATGGAATGAGTCAATTAATGCCAGAGGCTGAAAATTCTAATTCAATAAATATGGCTCTAAATTTATTAAAAGATATAGATATAAAAATAGACTACAGAAAAAAAGGAAATGATTACATACAAGATATACATTTAAATTTTGCTGACAGCGTATATGCTGAAAATGAGACTTCTATAAGTGTAGATATTGAACAAATGTATCAATTTGTTGATACCTTTATCAATAATGTCGTCTTTAAATACTGGGGATATCAAAGCTATGAGGGCTTGTATAAAGATACAACTGGAGATACATCAGATGTAATGAAAGATTTTATGGCTGAACTTGAATTTCAACCAACTGTATTTTTAGAACATATTCCAAGGCCTATTTTTGAGCTATTACTAAATTCTTCTAGTCTGAGCATTTCATGGACAGAAGAACAGTTTGAATATTACAAAAGAAATAATCCTGAAATAGAAGGATTTATTTTAGCAATGCAAGCAATGACAATTTCTAGACTCGATAAAGATCAATTTGCAATGATGTTATCAACTCAAGAACAATTAGCTCCATTGATATTATTTCAAGATAAATTTTATGATATCTATGTATCAGCTTTCTATGCTGCTAAAGAATTTTCTCAAAATCCTTCAGGAATGAAAATAATTTTAAGTTTTGATGAGGGATTAAATCTTATGCCAGATATAGATATGGCTTTACAAAATCCTGATTTCTATTTTCCTTCTTTGTTGATGCAGATGTTTATGCCTTTACAAATTACATTTGAGGCAAATCCTGAGATAAGATAAATTAATAAAAAACTATTAAACTCAGATTGCGCCTGTAGCTCAGCTGGATAGAGTACTTGGCTTCGAACCAAGGGGTCGGGAGTTCGAATCTTCCCGGGCGCGCCAATTATTTAGGGTTATAAAAACGTAGAGTAGAATCTTTAAGTTTCCAAATTCTTACATAAAAGATATCTAATAGATAATTTTGATAATTTCTCCAAGGTGCTTTTTTACCTTGTTGAGGTAATCTATCTAGTGCTCTTTGGACATAGCCTGAAGTAAAGTCTATATAATCATCTTCAGCTTCTGCTGCTGGATCTTCTTGTGGCATACATACAGATACGCCCTCTTTGTCCATTTGATTGATAAGTCTGCATACATACTCTGCTGTAAGGTCAGCTCTTAGAGTCCATGATGCATTTACGTATCCAAATGAAAAAGCTAGATTTGGAACCCCTCCTAGCATCATTCCTTTATAAGCTAGGTGATTATGAGGTTCAACTTTTCTACCATCAATATTAATTGCAATATCAGCAAGTACATTCAGCTCAATACCTGTTGCTGTAATGATAATGTCAGCTTTTAACTCTTCACCAGATTGTAATAAGATTCCATCTTCATTAAATTTATCAATATGATCCGTTACTACACTTGCAGTTCCTTTTTTAATTGACTCAAAGAGGTCTCCATCTGGAACTAGACACATTCTTTGATCCCATGGCTTATATCTAGGCGTGAAATGTTTTTCTACGTCATAATCATTACCGAGTTCTTCTTTTACAAGATTAATTAATCTAGTTTTTACTCTTTCAGGATATGACCTGGCAAAATAAAACATTAAATATGTTAATAAAATATTTTTCCATCTTGTTATAAAGTAGGCTAATTTTAATGGAAGGAATTTTTTTAATTTTAAATTAATAGCATCAGCCTCTGGTGCTGCGATAACATAACTAGGAGATCTTTGAAGCATAACAACATGCTTAGCAGTTTCAGCTAATGCTGGCACTAAAGTTACAGCAGTTGCACCGCTTCCAATAACAATAATATTTTTGTTAGCATAATCTAACGATTCATCCCAAAATTGTGGATGAATAATCTTTCCATTAAAGGATTCTTGTTCATTAAAGTCAGGCTGATGAGGTTTATCATAACTGTAGTAACCCCCACACATAAATAAAAAATTACACGTAAACTTACTAATGGAATTCGTATCATCTTGAACCTCTAACTCCCATACTGATTCTGCAGAATTCCAATTTGCTAATTTAACTTTATGGTTGAATAAAATCTTCTCACGAATATTGTATTCATCTGTGGTTTCATTAAGATAATTTAAAATAGAGGGGCCGTCTGCGATAGATTTATCGTTAATCCAGGGCTTGAATCTAAAGCCTAGAGTATGCATATCTGAATCAGATCTAATACCAGGATATTTAAATAAATCCCAAGTTCCACCAAGATCACTCCTTCCCTCAATAATAGTAAACGATTTAGTTTTACAACTTTTTTGTAAATTATAGGCTGCCCCTATTCCAGAGATTCCAGCACCAACAATGACTACATCTTTATGCATATCGATAAGTGGAAGAGTATATTATTAAAAGATTCATCAATTTCAGATTTTATATCTATTGTCGTATTATATATATAAACATTATGATTAATGACATACCTAATGTCACTAATTTTAAGGGGATTAAGAATGAGATATTTTGTACTAGTTTTAGTATTTTTTTTAGTTAGTTGTTCTGAAGATAAGAAAATACTTACTAATGAGTTAATAATAAATCAAGGTAGTCTTCAAGGTTATGAAGAGGCTGATGCTAATTATTATCTTGGAATTCCTTACGCCAAAGCTCCAGTTAATGATTTAAGGTGGAAACCGCCTTTAAATCATGATGGATGGGAAGGCAAAAAACTTGCAGTAAATATTCCACCATCTTGTATGCAACCAACTGGTTTTGGTCTAGGTCCGTTTATAGGACTTTGGGTAGATGGGTCTGGAATGAGTTGGTTTAAGAGAAAACTCCTTTATTTTGGAGCAGGTCTTTTACCTTTTTTAGATAGTGGTGAGGATGGAAACTCTGAAGATTGTTTGTATTTAAATGTAATCACTCCAAAAACTTCTAAACAAAAATTACCCGTAATGATGTGGATTCATGGAGGTGGATATAGATTTGGAAATGGGGCTGGTGCATATATCGACAGCGATCTTGTATCTAAAGACGTAATTTTAATTACTATTAACTATAGATTAGGCTCATTGGGTTACTTTGCACACCCTGCTCTATCAGCTGAATCCGAGTTTAATTCATCAGGTAATTACGGAACCCTAGATCAAATACAAGCACTAAAGTGGATACATGAGAATATTGAGAAGTTTGGTGGAGATTCTAATAATATTACTATCTTTGGTGAATCTGCAGGTGGTCATGCTGTCAGACAACTTATGTCATCACCGTTAGCAAAAGGCTTATTCCATAAGGCAATAGCTCAAAGTAGTTATTCTGTAGGCAATACCCTTTATTTAAAAAATAATAGTGGAATCATCCAGTCAGCTGAAAACTCAGGAAAAGATTTTGTAAAGATATTAGGCTTAAAAGAAGATGGTGATTTATTAGAGAATTTAAGAAGTATCCCCGCTGAAAATCTCCAGCAGATTGGAGATGGTATGGTAAATCCTGAAGATGCTTCAAATGTAGAAGATTATGTTATCTCTGCAGCATGGATGCCTAATGTTGATGGTTGGGTCTTTAATGATTCTGCATTGAGTATTTCAAGAACAGGCCAAACCCATGATATCCCATTACTTATAGGCTTTAATAGTTTTGAAGGCTCTAGTTTATTACCAATGTTTTATACCAAAGATCAACATCTTAATGATAAGGATTGGATTCAAACAATATGGGACTTAGCGATACCAAATGATCCTAACAATATAATTAACGACTACAGAGAGTGGGCTAAAAATATTGAAAAAGAGTCTTATTTGGCTGCACAAAAATTATGGGGTGATGTCCAATTTGGTTCATCAACTTATTATTCCGCACTAAACCATAGCAAAGTAAATCCTAATACCTACTTTTATTACTTTAATAGATCACCTGCTTCGCAAAAACAAATTATAGGTGCCACCCATGGTATAGAAATTATGTATTTATTTAATGCTTTTATACCCGGATGGCCTAAAAATGAGTTAGATAATAGAATTGGTGAACAAATGCGAGATGACTGGACTGATTTTGCTAAAACAGGTGATTTGTCATCTAAAGGTTGGGCTAGGTTTAGTGAAGAGAATCAAATTCAAAAAAATTATGATGAGAATTTAGATTACTCAACTCTTGTTGAGATGGATTTATTTAAATCAATATATAAGTACTTAGATGAAAGCCAAAATTAGGTCTCTAAAGTACCGCCATTAGAAACCCACTCAGAAATACTACCAAGATTAAAAACGTTTTCAAAACCAAGATCTTGGAGAGTTTTAGCTGCTAATGCAGATCTAACTCCTGCAGCACAGTAGACTAGTAAAGTTGAGTCTTTCTGAATCCCTAAAGGATTATTTTGTGCTTCAGGATTAAGTTTAAATTCAATGAGTCCTCTTGGTATATGAAGTGCATTACTAACCTTTCCAGTCTGTGCAACCTCTGATTCTTCTCTTACGTCAATAACAAATGCACCTTCAAGAATAAATTCATTGGCTTCATCAAAATTCAAGCGTTTAACCGAATCATTGGCTATATTTAATAAGTCTGTAATTGTATTCATTTAATAAACACCATAATTAAATATAGACTGAAAAAATATGATTTACAACTTAGTTGAAGGCTTACTGGTATTAGCAACAAATATTCCTGTTAAAACCATAAAGCATCCAATTGCAACAACAAAGGTAACTTGTTCATTTAAAAAAATATTTCCCCAAATAATTCCGAATACTGGAAGAAAGTATGCAACTGTTGAAGTTCTAACGGCACCTATTTTTTCAATTAGTCTTATATAACCAATAAATGCTAAACCTGTTCCAACAGCACCTAACCAAATAAGACTCATGATAGCTTCATTTGATGGTGCAACTATAGGAAATGATGAAATTGTATAAGGTAAATAAATTAATCCACCAATATTTAATGACCATCCAATAAGAACTAATTTATTCACTTTGGTAGCAAATTTTTGTATAAATACATTTGATATTCCATAGCATAGAGCGGCTAATAAACAAGCCAAGCTTGCTAATAATGTTGTTTGAGCATTAAAAGGGTTAACTAGAACCACTATTCCAATAAAGCCAATTATTAATCCTAATATTTGTTTTTTACTCACTTGTTCATTAATCCAAAAATAGGCAACAATCATTGTAAATAATGCTGCAGAAGAATTTAATATTGCTAACATATTAGAATTGGAGCTAAGTGAAGCATAAGAAAACAAAGTAAAAGGAATAGCAGTATTAAATAAGCTAAGAAACAAAATTTTCTTTGTGTGGCCTTTTACCTGATTTAAATATTTTGGCATTAAAAGGAAAGGCAAAAATAATGATCCTGCGAGTAATAACCGCAAACCAACTAATGTAATTGGACCGAACTCAGGTGTAGCTATTTTAATAAACATAAAAGAGCTTCCCCAAATGGCACCGAGTAAAACTAATAAAAACCAATATCTTAATTGCATACTTAAAAAATAAAAAAAACCCCCAAAAATTAATTTGAGGGTTTTATAAAAAAATCTGTTCGTTATAAATTATAACTTACAGTCGAAAATTTATGATTTACCTTTTGTCAAAAGGTGAACCCTCCATTTCCTGATTTAATATTAATACTAATAGGACCACCTCCTTCGTAGGGTAAGAATATATATATTTATAAATCCCCATGTCAATCTATAAATACGACACTCACAAAAATTATATATAGAGAATAAAAAAAATACTATATAAAAAAATGAAAGATTTTATTTATTTAAAGCTTCATCTACTGCTGGATGCATAATCTTGCCATCTTGAGTATTAAGACCATTTTTTAAATGAATATTCTCATCTAAAGCTACTTCAATTCCTTTATTTGCCAATTCTAAAATATAAGGTAAAGTTTCTTTATTTAAAGCTTCCGTTGCTGTTAAAGGAACAGCACCAGGCATATTTGTTACACAGTAATGAAGAACACCATCAACTAAAAAAGTTGGATTATCATGAGTTGTTGGTTTACTTGATTCAAAACAGCCTCCTTGATCAATGGAGATATCTACCATGACGGTCCCAGGCTTCATTGCTTTGAGCATATCTAGAGTAACTATCTTAGGGGCTTCTTTGCCAATGACGTAAACTGCTCCAATAACCAAGTCAGAGATAGCAATAGCATCTTGAATATTCTGTGGTGAAGATAATATATATTCAATATTCTGATTCCCAAATCTTGCTTCAAGCTCAACAAGTTTATCCTTAGAAAGGTCAATGACTTTTACGAAAGCATTATTTGCAACAGCTTTTGAAACAGCTTCAGTTCCTGCAACACCTCCTCCAATTACAGTTACTATTCTAGGAGAAATATCACCAAAAGAACCGATCAATACTCCCTTTCCTAAATTGTGTTTAAGTAAATGATATGAGCCTACTACAATGCTTATTTGACCAGCTATTGCACTCATAGGTGCTAACAGTGGCATAGATCCGTCATCTGAGGTTACTGTTTCATATGCAATACCTCTTACCCCTGTAGCAATAAGTTTTTTTGCGTTTACAAGATCACCTGCAAGGTGAAGATAAGTAAATAATGTTAAATCGTTTCGTAAATATTGGTACTCGGACTCAATGGGCTCTTTAACCTTTATAACAAGTTCAGCATGGGAATAAATTTCAGCTCCTGTGTCTAAAATTTTAGCACCAGCATTAATATAGTCATCATTAGAGAAACCTACATTAAATCCAGCATTATTTTGTATATATACAGAATGACCATGGTTAACTATAGTTTTAACCGAGCTAGGAGTTAATCCAACTCTAAATTCATTATTTTTTACTTCTGATGGAACGCCTATGATCATTTGGCTAATGTACCATATTAAGCTAGTAATATAAGTGAAAAAAAATTATATAAGTATTCCAAAAAGTTATATGTCATTATGATATTCAAAATTAGATAAAAAGCTTATAAAACTTTTATTTATCAGTGATAAAGGGTTTGATTTTGAATAGACTATTTCAAGACTAAACTCGAGATCAGGCTTTAACTCAAGAATTTTTATATTTGGATGAGACGAACTTTCTGCAGATATTTTATCAGTAATTGTAATACCCATTCCTTTTGAAACAAGCGCGAGAGCCACTTGGTAGGTTTCTGTATTAAAAGTAGGATTAAGATTTAATGAATTTTTTAGTAAATATTCTTCTAATTTACTTCCTAAGGGTCCTCTTGGGCCAACTTTATCTGTTATCTTTATAAATGGTTGTGTTTTTATATCATCAATACTAACTTCTGTTTTATTAGGGAAAAAAGATTGTGGTGCTATTACAACAAATTTACCATTGATGATTGGCTGGTTGATAAGATCATCATGTGGAACTGGGTCATAAACTATACCTACATCAACCTTTAACTCTAAAACTTGTTTAATAATTTCTTCATAATGCAGGGTTACTGTTTCAAAAGTAGCTTTAGAATTAAGGGCACTAAATTTAGAGATAGCCTCTGGTAAATAGTCTATGCCGAGTGCATGAGTCGCTGCTATATTTAAATCACCTTGAGGTTTCTCAACTAGATTAGAGGAAACCTTTTTAAAATTTGATAAATTATTATGAATTTTTTGTGCATAGGGAAATAATATTTTAGCTTCTTGAGTTGGTATCATCTTCTTATTCAATCTTTCGAATAATTTTATTCCAAGATCAGATTCTGACTGGCTTAATATTTTGCTAATTGAAGGTTGTGTGACATTTAAATCATGAGCAGCTTTAGTAACAGAACCATGAATAAAAACTGAATAGAAAACTTCTATATGACGATATCTCATATAGATAAGATATATTAATTAATGAGTGATGTATAACGAAAAGATATAAATATCAAAGAATTTTACTCTCTGCTTTTTTTAATGCTAACTCAAACATATCAAACATTTCATCTATTTGATTTGTAGTAATTATAAGAGGTGGGCACATTGCTATTACATCACCTATAGCTCTTACGATTAAACCCTCATCTTGGCATGCTTTTGCTACAACTCTTCCAGCTGAACCCATTGGGGCAAATCCTGCTTTGGTAGCTTTATCACTAACTAACTCAATTCCACATATAAGACCAACACCCCTAGCCTCTCCAACACTTTCAAATAAATTTAGTTTTTTTACTCTTGCTTGAAAATAATCAGATATCGAAGCAACGTGCTCAAAAATTTTATCTCTTTCATATATTTCTAATGTTTTTAAGGCGACTGCGCATGCTACAGGATGGCCTGAATAGGTATAACCATGACCAAAAATACCTATATCACCACTAGCGTCTTTAATGGGATCATATAGTTCATCAGGGACAATTACTGCACTAATCGGTATATACCCGGAAGATAGTGCTTTAGCTATAGTTATAGATGATGGCTTCATATCAAAAGTATCAGCTCCCCAAACATTCCCAGTTCTTCCAAAAGCGCATACAACCTCATCATCTATAAGAGGTATAGAATATTTATTTAAAACTTTCTGAATACTAGGGAAATAATTTTTTGGAGGAATGATTACCCCTCCAGCACCCATCAACGGTTCTGCAATCATGGCAGCAATATTCTCAGGCCCTTCCTTATTTATCAAATTATCTAAATTAATAGTTAATCTTGAAACATATTCTTCTTCACTTTCGTTATCAAGTGCTCCTCTATAAAAATGTGGAGTATCAATATGAAAAAAACCATCTGCAGGTAAATCAAATAACTTATGCTGTGCAGGTAAACCAGTCATACTAGCGCTGGCAACGGTTACACCATGGTAACCCTTCATCCTAGATATAATTTTTTTCTTTGAATTATTACCTAATGCATTGTTGTAGTAGGTATATAACTTAAGCTGTGTATCGTTAGCATCAGAACCTGAATTACCAAAAAAAACTTTGCCTTTATCATATGGAGACATTTCAATTAATTTTTCTGATAATAAAATTGCTGGCTCATGACTTTTAGACGTGAAGAGAGATGAGTAACCTAATTTTGTCATTTGCTCCGAAGCAACTTCGCCCAACTCTTTTACACCATAACCCAGTGATGTACACCATAGACCAGCTAAACCTTCTAAATATTTCTTACCTTCTTTATCATAAACATAAATACCCTCTCCCCTATCAAGAATTAAAACATCTTCAGAGGCATGTGATTTTAAATTCGTTATAGGGTGAAATAGATTAGTTTTATCTATTTTTTCTAAGTTTTTTACTTCTTTAATACTCATTGGTTTTCCTTATTAAAATCTTTTAAGTCACCTAAATTATCAAGGTAATCTTGATTTTTAGGTGTGATAACTAATTCATTGAAAGATCTATCTCTATAGCTCTTTAAGTTTTGACCTAACCCCATAAACCCTTTAATTCTTGAATTATGAGATATATCAAAATCAACATCAATAGTAAATAAATCCTCTTGATCAGAAGATTTATGTAAAACATTACCATCTGGGTCTGCAGCAATTGAAAGTCCACAGCCTTGATCGCCACAACTATTAACATCAATATAGTAAGCTTGTTGTTGTGCAGCTGTTGTTCTAACCATAAGAGTCTCAATTTCTCTATCTTTTGTTGGAGTAAGTGTTGGATTAATTATTAATTCTGCTCCAGCAAGAGCTAGCGCTCTACTTGTCTCAGGAAACCATAAGTCATAACATATATGTAGACCAATAGTTCCCTTCCCAGGCATATCAAAAACACAAATATTATTTCCACTATCTACGTTTAATTCATAAGGAAGCCACGGATATAATTTACGCGCTTTAGTAACAAGATCGCCCTTAGAATTAAAAACAGGGGCAGTATTAAAAATACTATCTCCTTCATGCTCATAAAATGTTCCAGGAATAAGCCAAATATTTAATTTTTTAGCTAAGGATGCGAAAGTATTTATATATTTATCTAATGTATATTCAGTATTCTTAGCTCCTGAACCTCCTATAGCAAGCTCACTTAAAACAACTAATTCCAATGCTTCATTTTCTGCACAGAATTTTTCAATAGAATTAATAACATAATCTAAATTATTAGATTTATTTAATGCTAATTGAAGAGCTCCAACTTTTAAAATAGTCATTTAAGATTTCTCATGGTTTTTACTCACATATACAGAAAGAATCAATGCAATCATGAGTGCGATAGTTGCTAAATTAATGATGTAAGAGAAACCATTGCTAATTATAAATAAGGAGCCAACAAGTGGTCCCGATGCTAGACCCATCTTAGATACAAATCCTGCTAGAGCTGCCATTTGACCATGAAAATCAAAAGTTGCACATAAACCTAGTAAATAAGGGATAGTGAAGCCCCATGCTATTCCAGTGAATGTATTTGCTATAAAGTAGATATTTGTATTGTCTGAATAGTGAAGTAAGTATGTAAAAATAGAAGCTACAGATATACCAATGATTAGAGGGATTGTCCTACCAAACCTAGTTCCAATGATATAAACAAGGAGTCCGCCTGAAATTGAGATAATATTAGCTAGTGTAAGAATATTACTTATTTCGATATTTGATAATCCAATATCTTTTCCTAATTCAAAAGCATAATCTGCAACTCCCATATTTGCAGCTTGGAATAAAAATAGAGCACACAGAACAAAAAACAACATCATAGTCATTGGAATTTGAAATAAACCTGAAGTGGTATTATCAGATTTAGAAGGAGACTCAACATTTGGAACAAATGGCAAAATTAAAAGTGTCATTAAGGTAAAACTTATCAAAGTTCCAAATGCGGCACTATATCCAAAACTATCAACAAGTCTTGGTACAAGCCATATTCCTAAGCTACCAAAGCTATACTGAACAACTAAAAGCATCCCAAAAATTTTATCTGGGTTATATGTTCTAGCAATAATTGAAAGTCCTATACCAACTGAAAGTCCTCCTATGGTGCCATGAATAAATCTTAAAATAATTAAAGTTTGAGGATTTGAAAATTGAGTAGATATCAAATCAAAAGCTATCAGAGCCATAAATAAAAGACGAATTACCTTGCGCCATTCAACTCTTTTAACAATAAAAGTTGCTATTAAGGCTCCAAATGCTGCCCCATATTTATTTGCGCTTACAATATAGCCAGCTACATCTCTTTCTACTCCTAAACCATCAACAAAAGCTGATAAGAAGGCCCCACCAAGATTTACATAAAAAAGACCAGCAGTAGCTACGATACTGTAAAGGATTGCAGCTAAAACGCTTGATTGATTAAGGGTTGAGGAAAATTTGTATGTAGTCATAAGTTATATTAACAAAAAGGTTTTATAGAATTCGATGAAAATACAGCTGACTCCCAAGCATACTCATATCCATCGCTAAAATAATAATAAGTCATACCATTAGGAAGGAAAGCAAAAGTTATTCCGCCAAAGCCAGACATGAATGGGACCCAAACATCTTCTTTACAATTAAAAATTGATTTATCAAATTTTCTAGACCAAAAACCATTATTGTAATAAATATTAACTCCAGGGATTGCTGATAAAGAGTTGTCTGTTTTAGGGTTTAAAGCTTCATGTAAAAATTTAAAATTTTCAGAGTTATTTTTCATTACTTTATGCATAATGCTTGAAATATGCTCCAAATCTTCGCGAATAAAAAACATACCCCATCCTGTATATGGTTGATTAACATTATCATCTGTTCTTAAAACAGATTCTGAGACTTGACTAAAATTATTTTTTTTAAAAAATGGAATTAAAAAATCATTAAAGTAGTCTTCATATCGAGTGTTTAACTTTAAAAAATTATTCATTGCTGATCCGAGGATATAAGTATCAGATGTGTGATAAACAAACTTCCTACCAGGTTTTGTTTTTTTTGGAAAAGCTTTACAAGCTTTGTTTAATTTTTCTTTATGAGTTAATAAATTAAAAATAAGTTGAATTGATGATGCGCCGCTCTCATCACGGTCATGAGTAGCATTTATATATTGACCAGTTGCCATATCAGACAGGTTTTCTAAAGAAACTCCTTTCCATTTTCTTTGATCGCATTCCTTTACTAAATCATTAACCATTAAATTGCTTATGGGGCCAAATTCATTTTCTATAAGAGATAGGCTCAAGGAGCCAGCAATAGATTTAGCCAGTGAATAGGATGGAAGTAACAGCTGGTCACAGAAAGGATATTCACCTAATCTAGTATTACAACTACTGACATAATGGTTGTTTTCATCAATAACACCAAATAATGAAACATTAGATGGATTTATATAAGATGAATTTAAAAAAGAATCATTATTAAGAGAGAATTTAGAATACAAGTCTTCAATAGGCCTAACTAGTGTAGGGTTGCCCTCCAATTTTTTTATATCTATAGGCTCGATTTTAGTAATATTAGCTGCAGAAAAAGAAACTGGATATAAACCAACTAAATCAAACTTGTAATAAGCACAAGTTTCACTAGCTATCTCAAATAGAATATTTGAAATTATATTAGCTGTTGAAATTGCGAAAATAGCTAACCCTGAATGAACACAATTAGCATTTTTATGAACTAGACTAAAGGGTAAAACCACTAATGTATTACTAGATTGTTTATCTTTTTTTGATGTACCAATACCAAATTGAATATTCCAGAATGGATGATCTGTTTGAATAATTTTTGTTATAGATGGGTATGCTTTTCCTCTACTAGACATGAACCCTAATGAAAAAGTTGGGATGTCTTCGTGTATGTTTTTATATATCTTTCTATCGTCAACTAGAACTTTATAACCTTTTCCAATAGCATCTTTATCAAGACTTAAAATTCCGCTAATAGGCTTACTATCTTCAAGGCCTTCTATAGTTAATTTATTTATTTCCTGATAACTATATGTATTTGTTAACCTTTCATTTCCCCATAGAACATCCACTAGCTCCTGAGAAGCTAGTGGAATGCATAAAATAAGTAATAAAAGCCTGTGCAAAGGTTTTATTTAGAAAGATCTATTTAAAGATATGCCAACTGTTCTTGGTAGTGCAAAGAATTCTCTATTATTACTTCCATAAAATCCTTGAGATGGTGAGGGACCAAATGCTGGATTTAAAAATGCACCTGTTACACCCCTTTCATTAAAAATATTTTTAACAAAAATAGATAAGTAGGTATTGTCTTGAAAAAATGTAGAGGACATATTAACA
>CABWZP010000006.1 GCA_902509965.1 uncultured SAR86 cluster bacterium | reverse complement strand
AATATAACAAAAACATTTTAAGAGAGCATCTAGTAAATATCATATATATATATATTTTATATATAACAGAAATATACTTTATCTAATTAAAACTTTAGTTTATTGGTAAGATTTATTATACTTACATACATTGAGAATCATTCTCATCTAATATTTAAGAAATTATGTTATTTCTTATTGAACTACTGGGGGTAGTATATGAAATTGTTATTATTGTTGACGAGTGCTATTGCACTTCCATCATTCGCTGCAAGCGGCGGTGATCTTCAAGCTAGTGACCTTACTGGTGTCTCATTTTGGCTAGTTACTGCAGCTTTATTAGCAGCAACTGTTTTCTTTTTTGTTGAAAGAGATAACGTAAGCTCAAAATGGAAAACATCATTAACTGTATCCGGTCTTGTTACTGGTATTGCTTTCTGGCATTACTTGTATATGAGAGGCGTATGGATTGATACTGGTGAAACACCAACTGTATTTAGATATATCGATTGGTTGCTAACTGTTCCATTGTTAATGGTTGAGTTCTACTTAATCCTTGCTGCATGTACTAATGTTGCTGGTTCATTATTCAAGAAATTACTTGGCGGTTCGCTAGTAATGCTTTTATTTGGATACATGGGTGAAGCTGGAATCATGGCTGTGTTACCTGCGTTTATCATTGGTGTAGCTGCATGGTTGTACATGATTTATGAGCTATGGGCTGGAGAAGGAAAAAATGCTGTTAATCAAGCAAGTCCTGCTGTTATGTCTGCTTACAACACTATGATGTGGATCATTATTGTAGGTTGGGCTATATACCCTGCTGGATATGCTGCTGGTTACCTAATGGGTGGCGAAGGCGTATATGCTTCTAACTTAAACATTGTTTATAATCTTGCTGACTTTGTTAACAAGATTCTATTTGGTTTAGTTATCTGGCATGTTGCAGTTAAAGAATCTGCATCAGCATAATTAGCACAAGCTAAAATTAAAACCCGGTTTTATACCGGGTTTTTTTTGTTCAAAATTATTCTGGATTATTAATTAATTTATACAAAAGTAGCCCATTCATCTATAGGGCGACGCTCACTTCTGAGTTTATTAATTGTTGCTTCTGGATCTTTGTGACCTATAGCCATGCCACAAAAAACCATTGTTTCATTATCTACTTTAAAGAAATCGCTGACACTTTCTTGTTTCATTGACCATGCTTCTTGAGCGCATGTATCAAGCCCTGCCTCTTGAGCTAACAACATAAATGTTTGTAAGAACATACCTAAGTCTGACCATTGCGGTGGTCCCATTTGCTTATCAACAAAGCAAAAGATTGCAGCAGGAGCGCCAAAGAATTCAAAGTTTTTTAAGACCTGCATAAAACGACCTTCTTTATCTTCACGATCAATACCAAGCAAGGAATACATCTGCTCCCCTAGTTCATATCTAGAGGTTCTATAGGGCTCCTTTAGTTTAGGTGGATAAATATCATATGCTGGAGTTTCAGGTTTAGCCCATTCAGATTGATGTTTTAAAAAATCTGCCATACTCTCTTTGTTAATAACAAAAATTTGCCATGGCTGAAGATTGCCTCCATTGGCCGCTCTTGCAGATTTTTCCAAGATTTCCCTTATAAGCTGATTATCAACAGGCTTTTCTAAATACTCTCTAATAGACTGTCTTGATTCAACTGCTTTGGATACATGCATAAATTTATAATTTGATTAGTGGGTTATAAGATACTCGATCTGGGATTTGATCAGCTCCTGGGACTCCCCTTTCTATTAGGAAAGGTTTTAAGGCTTCAATTGCTTTAGGCTCATCAAAATGACCTATACCAGGATGAAGATGGTGTACAAAATGTAATTGCATAGAGTGATTTATATATCGTGGTAATAAATGATGCCAAAATCTAGTATCTTTATAGCGACCTGTTTCCATTTGATAATGAGGATACCAAGAGAAAAAAGTAGACAAATACATTACTCCAACTTTGCTCGGAAGCCACCAAAGGAAAAGAGCCTCAAGAGGAAAAAATATAACTAAGGTCATCAAAGTTCCTCTGTATGCTAAACCAACTAATGCTCCCTTTTCAAAAGATTTTACAAAATTGCTATCATCCTTAAATACTTCGAGATATTTATCGTATTTAGCAGTAGATTCATTCGAACGCAAAAAAACCTCTAAAAGCGAGCTTGATGAGGCTGTATCATAATCAACATCTTTATGAGGATCGTTAGTGTAAGCATGATGTTTCATGTGAGTTGCTCTCATAATGTGATGAGGAAACATTAATGTAATCAAGGTAACGTGACTTACAAGGGAATCAATCCATCTCCGATTAGCCTTACCTCTTGAATAGTTGCCATGCTGAGCTTCATGAGAAGGTAAATATGCAAATAAGGCACAAAAAGTAGCAGTAATAGCACCTATCCATAAAGGAATAACATTTAAAATCACAAGTGGCCATAAAGATAAAAAAACAGCAGCTTGGCCTAAACCAATCAAAGCCATTTCCCATTGAAACCTTTTAGAAAAAGATCTAGCAATCTCTTTTTCATTTGCAAAGGAGTAGATGTCTACTCTGCTGGAATCCATAACCATGTGCCTCTAAACTTAGCTACAAGACCAAGAATAAGCCCAAATAAAAAGAAAAAATAAGATAAATTAGGGTTATTTGCTAACAAGCCAAACTCAGCAGCAAATGCATTCAACACACTACCCCAAAAAATAAGGCCAAACCACACCATATTCCAAGATTTTATATGATTTATAAGTACAGTAATAATTGTCTTCATAATTTAAAAAGTATTATTACATAACTCATGGAAAAGAATATATAGGATATGAAATAAAAAATTATAGATAATATGAGTACAAATTATAATATGGGTACATTTATTTGATTTGTAAAAAATTTTATGGCATATTATGAGTACAAATTAATACTATCTTAGTGCATTATGAGTACAAATCATGATAAATACCTTGTATTACGAGGAAAAAATAAAGATATATATTTTATACAAAAAAGAGTTTCTAAAAAGGTTTCAAAAATAATTGGTAAAGATTTTATAAAGAAATCCTTAGAAACTTCTGATATTAAGGTTGCTAGGGACAAAAGAGATGAAATACTGGCAGAATTAGTATCAATTGAAGCCATGAGTACAAATAATAGATATGTAGAAAACGACAATTTGGAGGATAAAATAATGTCAAATGAGTCAATGTCAGGTGTAAGTAATGAAAATGCTAAAAATATTACTAAAAATTCTGAAAAAGATGGATTTTTAGAAGAGTACTTAGATATGGACTATATAAAGTCCTTAAGATTCCCAACAAAAGACAGCTTAATTGAGTCTTTTGATAATAATCTTCTTATATTGCTTGTAATAGGTGTAATGATTGTATTTTTCTTACTAAATTAGCTAAAACCTATAAATTTATTAAAAAATTCTCAAATTCATCTAATTTCATGCTTTGCTTGTATGAAGCATCTAATTTCAAAATAGATATTCTCCATAAGTAATCCAAATAATAAGTAAAACTAACCCATTTTTTAAGTTTTTCTTTATTAATAGCAATAAAGTTATCTGAGTAACCTTCTACAAGAATATTAATTTCTGAGTGATCTAAGTTAAAAGAAGCAACAAGTGAAGCAATATCAAAATAAGGACTGTTCATGCTTGCATATTCCCAATCAAGAAAATAAATATTATTTCCAATTAATAAGTTAGTTATATTTAAGTCATTGTGACTAAAAACAAGTTGTGAATCTTCATCATTTATTTCTTCAAATAGCTTAAGACTTTTATTAATTAATTTTTGATTCGGTGAATTAACTAATAATGTTTTATAAAAAATAATTGATTCATTAAAATTTGTAACTAAGCTTTTAGATAATTTTATTTTATGTATTTTTTTTAATGACCTACTTAAATCTGTTAACAATTGTTCATCTTTTTGAGAAAAATTTAATTGTTCTCCTGGAATATATTCCCAGATTAAAATCCCTTCACTGATATTTTCAAATAGTATTTTAGGTGATTGATTTAAAAAACTGATCTCGTTAAGAATCATAATTTCTTTCATACGATTTAAATTTAATTTAGAGGCAAGGGGTAAATCAAATCTGACAATTGATTTAATATTATTAAACTCACAAGAAAATATTTTTGATATTGGTCCAGATTTTATTTCATTTTCTAATTTAAAATTACCAGAAATTTTATTAATTTTATTTTGTAAATTAATCATTCATCTCATGTTTTATTTTTGTCCATCTCTTGTAACCAAAATAAATAATTATTAGATAAACAAAAAATAATAATGAAGTTAAATATAAACCACGTGTAGCAAATAATATTACTGATATTGAGTCTATAACAAACCAATATATCCAATTCTCTAATAACTTTTTTGCAACCATATAGGTAGCAATAATTGCTCCCCATGTTGTAAAGGCATCTATAAATGGTAATGCTGCTTCAGTATAAATATTTAGTAAACTACCTGAAGTGTAAGCCAGTAAAACTACTAAAGAAATAATAATAAGATGCTGCTTCATACTCCATGTTCTAACAATAAATTTAGATTTATTTTGACTAACTTTATTCCACTGGAGCCATCCATATATGGCCATTAATATATAAAAAATCTGCAAATATGCTTCCATATATAAATTTGCTGACATCATTATAAAAAAATACAGACTAGAACTAAAAATTGCCGCATACCAGCATCTTACGTCCTGTTTTACAGCTAATAATAGATAAATAATAGCGAATATTACTGCTATTATCTCTATTAAGATTGGACACATAAGACTAAAAGTCATATCTCACTGATATTCCCATATGCCTAGGATCTCCATGTCTTTCGTATAATGTATCTTCAAAATTAGGAGCTTCATTTCCAAAGTAAAAACCTCTTACTGAGTAGTAAGTATCAAAGACATTTCGCACCCATAATCCATAAGTCCAATTATTCTTTTCATAGCCATAGTTTATATTCATTAGGTTGTATGACTTTGATTTATTATTATGAGAATCTGAATAATAAAATTCACTTTTACCAGTCACATCTGCAGATAAGTAAGTATTAGCCTGCAAGGCCCAATTAAAACCAAGAGCATAACTTCTTTCTGGAGCATGAGCTTGTGATCGGCCTTCAAGATCTAGACGAGACTCCCAATTTTTAATTTCAGTTTTGAGAATTCCTAAATTTGCAAATATATTAAAATCATTTGTTAGCTGCATATCTAGATTTATTTCTAGGCCATAGTTAATTCCCTCAGCAGCATTTTGAGTTAGAAATGAAAAAGTATTTGGATCTGTTGGATTCACTTGAGTAGAAATCAAAACTTGTTGATCTTCTCGATCAGAATAAAATATTACACTTTCAATATTTAATTTAGAATTCATAATTTTAGAGTTGATGCCTATTTCATAATTAGTAAGGAATTCTGGATCATAGGTAAGATCATTAATTGAAATATCTCCACCTAAACCTAAACCAAGATTAAATCCACCTTGCTTATATCCTTTAGCAATACTAATAAAAATATTAGATCCACTATCTATATTTTTTATCAAAGATATTTTACCTCCGGACATTTCATTTGAAGGATTAAATGATTCTCCAAAAGAATCTGAATATTTTGATTTCCAATCCTCCATTCTTAAACCTAAAGATATCCTTATTGATTCTGAAAGTAGATAATCTATATTCCCAAAAAAAGAGAAGTTTTCTGATTTATATGAACTTGAAGAAGAAGATTCACTGAAATAAGGACCATATGGGTCTGCAGGATCACCATAAATACCATCATCATATTTTAAATTTGTCTCTTTAAGCTCTAGATAGTTCATTCCAACTACCCATTCCAAAAGATTATTTGATAAAAAGTCTGATTTATCCGAAATTAGCCTAAATTCTTGGCTAAATGAGCTTCTATCTCTTAATGTCTCAGAAAAATAGTTATAAATATAGGGTGCATGAGAATCTGGATTTCCCCAGTCAGCATCATAACTAAATACAACATCAGTATCTGTGGAACTTGTAAGACTTTGGATTTCAAAACCATTTAATGCACGAAATACTTTTAATCCATAAGCATTAGTTTTTTGTGAGTCCATTCCAGGTCTATCAGATAAAGTATTTAAACTACCGTCTATAGTCCAAATATCAGCAGGATCGTCTATATCGACCTGCATAACCAAAAAATCAATTGATGTTTGATCATCAAATTTCCAATTAATTTTTAAGCGAGCGGTTGCCTCGTCTTTTCTGGATGTGTCAGATTTATTGAGATATAAATTTTTTCTATAGCCATTAGATTTATCTTTTCTTAAAACAAGCCTATAAGAAAGATCATTGTTTACTTTAAGTGGTCCGCCAAAAGCAACACCTGCGCTCTTAGTTCCATATGATCCTATTGTAAACTCGCTTGTGCCTTCAAACTTATCAGTTGGATCTTTAGTTTTTATATAAATTAAACCAGCTAAAGCATTTGCGCCAATTCTTGATCCCTGGGGCCCTCTGTAAATCTCTATTTGATCGAGATCAAAAGTTGTAGCAATTCCTCCTTGTCCTGAGTAATCAATATCATCTATCAAAAATCCTACTGAGGAATTAGGAGTTCCTTGATACCCTGACCTTTCGCCAATACCTCTAATTTGGAAATAACGTGCTCTAGAATCACTGGCTGCAAAATTCAAATTAGGTACTAAATAAGAAAGTTGTTCAAAATGTTTAAGTGGTTGCGATTTTATTATCTCTTCATCGAGCACAAAAACACTCGAGTCTTCTTGATCTGCTGAGGTTTGGCGCCAATCGCCTTTGATAATAATCTCTTCTATAGTTTCAGATATTATCTGAGAACTAAAAAAAGAAACAAATAAAGTAATAAATAGACTAGTTCTAATAGTATTCATGCAATTCCTCCGCCATTATTAAATGGATCAGGTTCAAAGGGTTTCTGTTAAGATCTCAGGTCAGAGTGACCGCCCCTTTGCAGTTATGTTTTTATATTATTCTTTTTTATTCGAAAAAAAAAGCCTTTCAAGAAGGCTTTTTTTATAATTACTGATCAAATATTATTTCTGATATTTTGCAGCCTCTTCTGAACCATCTGTGGCTGTTCCTTTTGTATAGGAATGTGCTCCCATTCCTGCTAAATCACCATTTTGAACAATTAAATACGGCTCTCTAATTGGCTCACCAGCAAAGAAACATTCTAGAATTTCTCTAACCCCAGCAGCATATCTTGTTTGAGCAGATAATGAAGTGCCGGAAGTATGAGGAGTCATTCCGTGATTAGGCATTGTTCTCCAGACA
Organism: uncultured SAR86 cluster bacterium; assembly: GCA_902509965.1. Taxonomy (GTDB): domain Bacteria; phylum Pseudomonadota; class Gammaproteobacteria; order Magnimaribacterales; family D2472; genus MED-G78. The sequence continues at coordinate 43,856 of CABWZP010000006.1, read as the reverse complement.
TGATCATTTGGTGCTGGTTGAGGGAACCAAACATCCCCAGCGTATCCACTTAATTGTCCAGATTCTAAGCCTCGTGCAATAGCATCTTTATCACAAATTTTTCCACGAGCTGTATTAATAATATATGCACCTCGTTTCATCTTGCTAATCATTTCATCATCAAATAAATGTTCAGTTTTAGGATGCAATGGACAGCTAATATTAACCACATCACAAACAGCAACTAGTGACTCCACAGAGTCATGATAGGTAAGGTTTAATTCTGCTTCTATTTCATCAGAAAGTTTATGAATATCAAAGTAGTGAAGATGCACATCAAATGGTTTCATTTTTCTTAGCATATCAATACCAATTCTTCCTGCAGCCACGGTTCCAACATGCATACCCTCAACATCATATGATCTTTGGACAGCATCAGCTATATTCCATCCACCCTCTTTTACGATTCTATGTTGAGTATGGTAATCACGAACCATAGACAAGATCATCATTACAATGTGTTCGGCAACAGAGCGAGAATTACAATAAGTTACTTCAACAACATCAACGTTATTGTCCATGGCAGCTTGAAGGTCAACATGGTCTGATCCAATCCCAGCAGTAATTGCCATTTTTAAATTTGGCGCTGTTTCCATTTTATCTCTAGTTAAATAATATGGAAAAAATGGCTGAGATATAACAATATCCGCATCAACTAGTTCCTTATCAGCCTCACATCCCTCACCATCTTTATCAGAGGTTACAACTAAGGTATGTCCAGCATCTTCTAAGAATTTTCTAAGTCCAAGCTCTCCAGATACACAACCAAGCAATTCACCAGGAGTGAAATCTATACCTTTAGGTGAAGGAAGACTCATTCCATCTGGATATTTGTCTAATTTAGGTAAATCGTCTCTGGCATATCGTTCTGGCATGCCTGTTTTCGGATCATCATACAATACACATAAAATTTTCATATTTCTCTCCCATAAAAAAAATTACTTACGTGATCATAATTCAAAAATTATATTGAATACAAGCTATATCATTTTATGACTAAATACTAAATCTCTTGTGAGGTTGTTTCATTGAGATCGGTCTGAAAAGTTTCAGTGAGAGTCATGACCGAAAGCAGTGTTAATAAGGATGCAAATGCTATGTATGCAGATACCCAAACTATGTCATATTCTGTCCATAGAAATGCTGCAATTGAAGGAGCAAATGCCCCACCTGCAATAGCACCAAATTGGTAACCTAGTGTTGCGCCAGAATATCTAACCTCAGTCGTAAAAAGCTCTGTAAAAAAAGCTGCCTGAGGGCCATACATCATTGCAAGGAATACCAGTCCTCCAGTAATTGCTAATACTGTTAGCCAAAAACTACCAGTGTCTACTAATGGGAAGATAGCAAATGCCCACAGCGCTGTAAGTACAGCACCGAGCATAAAAATACCCTTTCTTCCATGCCTATCTGAGTAGGATGCAAAGACAAATTGAACTGGAATCTGAATAGCTGAAGCTATAAGTATTGCTGTCAAAATATCTGCACGAGATAAATTAGTATCGGAAACTCCATAGACAAGCATAAAAGCAATTAAAATATAAAAAGTTACTTGTATAGATAAAAATGCTCCAGCAGCGAGAATAATTCTTTTAGGGTATTTTTTAATTGCTTCAATAATTGGTGATTTTTTAAAAGAGGTTTTATTTAGATTATTATCTTTTAAATGATTCTCTTTATATGACTGAAGCTCCTTAAATGCTTTTGTATCCTCCAAATTGAGTTGAATATACATACTAATAGCTATTAAAAGCGCGCTTGCTAAGAAGGGAATTCTCCAACCCCAGGCAAGAAAAGATTCATCAGATACTGATGCGCTTGTAATAATGAATGCTAGATTTGCTAGGATAACACCAGCAGGAGCTCCTGCTTGTGCAAAGGCACCATAATAACCTCTTTGGTTTGAGGGCGCGCTCTCAGTCACTAGCAACATTGCGCCACCCCACTGGCCACCGATAGCTATTCCTTGTGCAAATCTAAGAGTTGTTAATAAAATAGGAGCGGTTACTCCAATCATTGCATAAGTTGGCAACAAGCCAATTAAAGTTGACGAAACGCCCATTAATATTAAGGCAGTTACTAATGTCTTTTTTCTTCCAATTCTGTCTCCAAAATGACCAAATATAATTCCACCTATTGGCCTTGCTATAAAACCTGCTGCAAAAGTAAGAAAAGATAATATCAATGCTGTTGAGGGAGATGCTTCACCAAAAAAAACTGTAGGGAAAATAAGTGCTGCTGCTGCGCCATATAAGAAAAAGTCATACCACTCAATACTAGTTCCAGCTAAAGCTGTATATGCTACTTTCTGCATATTTGATTGGACTTGGTTGCTCATATTTAATTTAATTCATTGAAGATAAGGCAAATCCATATACATCTGAGATTTGTTCAATCCTTTTGTCTTTTGGAGTGCCTGCACCATGACCAGCCCTGTCCTCTATTCTTATCAGAATTGGGTTTTCACATCCCTGTGAGGCTTGAAGTCTCGCAGCAAATTTAAATGAATGGGATGGAACAACTCTGTCATCTCTTTTTGAAGTTGTTACAAGAGTAGGAGGATAACATTCCCCATTTTCAATATTGTGGTATGGGGAATAAGATAAAAGATTATAAAACTCATTAGTTTTTTCAGGAGACCCATAGTCGCTTTCCCATGCCCAACCAATAGTAAATTTATTAAATCGCAACATGTCTAAAACCCCTACCTGAGGAATAGCAGCTGCAAATAACTTTGGATTTTGTAGCATAGTAGCTGCAACCAATAAGCCTCCATTGGAACCACCTTGAATGGCAGTAGTAGAACTCGATCCAATTCTAGATTTATGAAGATACTTCGCTGCATATGCAAAGTCATCAAAGACATTTTGCTTATTAAAAAGCTTTCCATCATCATGCCAAGCTCCGCCATATTCACCGCCGCCCCTAAGATTTGCAACAGCTACAACGCCGCCTTGATTCATCCAAGCTAAGTAACTTTTTGAAAATCTTGGCAGGATTGAAATATTGAATCCACCGTAGCCATAAAGCAAAACGGGTGATGAGGAATTAAGCTTTGTCGTTTTTTTATAGCTTATGTGAAGTGGTATTTTTGTTCCATCCTTAGATTTATAGAATCTTAGTTCAGAAACATAATCTGAGACTGTAAAGTCCTTTAACTCTTGAGCCCAAAATAATTTACTAGAATTATTAGTGAGATCTATTTTGTGTATCTGGGATGGTGTTGTGAAATTTGTAAAACTAAAATAAGTTTCAGTGTCATCAATATTTCCCCCAAAACCACCAATACTTCCCTTAAAATTTCCACTAAGCGTGCGACTAAAGGAGCCATCTAAATTATAAAAATTTACTAAAGAAAGTGTGTCTTCTAGATATATAACAACAAATGAATTATTAATTACGTTAACACTGGAGATCGAATTTTTAGTCTCAGAAATAACTTCTGACCATTCAGTGCTTTGATCTTCTTTTATTTCTAATTTAACCACTTTTCCATTAGGAGCATTTGCGGTTGTATAAAACCATAAGATATTTTCTTTGGAGGATATTAAGTTGTATGCACCAATAAGTTCATCAATTAGAGGAATGAATTTACCATTAGCTTCTAGCTGGATATAAACTCTATTTCTCTCATCTGTTCCCTCTCCAATTGATAAAATCTTATAAGAAGTATCTTTAACAACGTTTATTCCAAAACTCCATCTTGGATTTTCAGAATTCTTATAGATTAATTTATCATTTGATTGAGCAGTATTCAGAGTGTGGAATAGAAGTTGAGGTGCTTTATTGACTTCAAGAAGTGCTTCCCCATCTGGCTGATCATATTTTAGGTAATAGAACCCAGAATTATCATTTTCCCAAACAGCCCCAGAAAATTTTGTCCATAAAAGACTATCTTCGAGCATAGATTTATCTGCTATTTTCATAATCTTCCAACTCTTCCAGTCAGAACCACCATCTGAAATAGAATAAGCCATATACTCTGCATTCGGACTAATGCTAATACTTCCAAGAGAAATTGTTCCATCATCTGAAAAAAGATTTGGATCAAGCAAAACCTCTTCTGCACAGGTGTCGCATGCTTTCATCATAAGTTTGCTTTGTTGCCAATTTCCATCATTAAAATAATAAAAAGTCTTACCTTCCCTCATAAAAGGTGTGCTTACAGAATCACTCACCCATATTTTAGATAGGTCAGCTTTTATAGCAGTTTTGGTTGCAGTATCTTTAATATAAGTCTGTGTGAAAGCATTCTGCTTCTCGACCCAAGCATTTGCTTCATCGCCGGTAAAATCTTCAAGCCACCTATAAGGGTCTGATATCTCAGTTCCATGAAGTATTTCTATAAAAGGAACCGTTCTTGATTTAGGGTAAGTAATTGAATCAGTGTCAGTTACTGTTTCAGTTGAGCAACTGAATAGGACAAAGAAAAAACTGTAGACTATAATATTTCTCATAACTTTTAATTTAAATTTTTTACTATTATGAACCAATTTAAATCAGCTTGGCAATTTGCATATACGCATTGGCAGTTTCTTGCAGTTTTGGCATTTCCTGTCTTTTTAGTTGAGGTAATAACTGCTTATTATTTAACCGATGCAGCACTATTAATGGAAGCTGGAAATCTTGATGATATTACAATGTATTTTGAAGCTAACTCTTTACCAATTACGCTTCTTTCATTTATTTCTATTATTTTAAGCATTTCTTTTACTGGTGGAGCTTTTATTGCATTTAATGCATTAACCGAAGGTCAAGAGATTAAACCATTTGATGCTTTATTTATTGGGTTTAAAAAATTCTTTCCGCTCTTAGGTGCTTTAGTACTTTGTTATATTATTTTTACCCTTGGATTGCTAATGCTAGTTTTGCCTGGGTTCTATTTATTTGGCAGATTGGGATTAACTCCTGCTTACATAATGTTTGAAAATAAAGGCGTTAGAGAATCTATTGCTAAATCATGGGAAGTAACAGACGAGCATGGAACTATATTATTCTTCTTAACTTTTAGCTTTATTGCTTTAAGTGCTGCTTTGGCAATGCTACCTTTTTCAATCTTGCCAATGGCAGCAGATGGAGGAAGCTCGCTTCCTCAACTAGTTTTTGCAGGCCTGATTGAATATACCTTCGTATTCCCATGGGCTTATATATACTATAGCTTGTATAAATCTATAAAGAACTCTTAGTAGATGCCATTAACTAAATTAATAATAAGGATTAATGCATGAAAGTTTTAGTAATGGGTTTACCTGGAAGTGGTAAAACCTATCTCACAGAAAGGTTAGTGCCTCTATTAAGTGCAGCCTGGTATAACGCAGATAAGGTTCGTGAAATGGCAAATGATTGGGACTTTTCAGACGAAGGCAGAAGAAGACAGTCACTTCGAATGCGTAGCTTTGCTGATTTTGAGAAATCACATGGAAGATATGTAGTATGTGATTTTGTTTGCCCTACTCAAGAAACTAGAGAAAACTTTGCTGCAGATATTGTTGTATGGATGGATACTATCAGGGAAGGAAGGTACGAGGATACTAATAAGTTATTTCAAAATCCTGAAAATGTAAGTTTTCATATTACTGAATGGAATGATCATAATCACGATGATGTGGCCAAGGAGATATTAAAAAATGTTTGATTGGAAAAAGCCAACTGTTCAAATGTTAGGGAGATGGCAGCCATGGCATGATGGCCATCAAGCACTATTTAAAAGATGTGTTGCAAAAACTGGGCAAGTGGCTATTCAAGTCAGAGATGTTCAGGGCGCTTCAGGCGGAGATGGTCAGGATGATAATCCCTTTGACTGGGATACAGTTTGTAAGAACATAGAGGATGGTCTTCAAGTGGATGGATTTGAAAGAGGTAAAGAATACGAAATCATGCTTGTGCCTAATATTGTAAATATTACCTATGGTCGAGGTGTGGGTTATGTCTTCGAAGAAGAGAGTTTTGAGGAAGCAATTACAGATATTAGCGCCACAAAGATCAGAAAAAAACTTCGCGAAGATGGTGATCTTTAATTTCAAATAATTCTTCTATCTTTATCAGATAACAGTTAAAATGGCGATCCCGAACTTTCGGGTCTGTAGCTCAGCTTGGTTAGAGCGCACCCCTGATAAGGGTGAGGTCGGTGGTTCGAGTCCACCCAGACCCACCATTCTAATTAATTTAAATTGCATATATATAAAAAATGATTCTTTTAAATCTTGTTAAATAGAACTTTTTTGTTTTTAATAGATCTATGAAAGAAAATAAGTGGTTACAGCAATTTATATGGTTTAGTGAAGGAGTTATTTTAGCGGCAATTGCTTTGGCAACTCTTTTTGCAGCATTCATGGAATTAGAAAGAATTATTATGGTCCAGGTTGTCGACCTGAGTGATCTTTTCTTACTATTTATCTATGCAGAAGTCCTGGGAATGGTCGGTATCTTTTATAGAGATAAACGTATTCCAGTAACACTTCCAATTATTATTGCCATTACCGCTTTAACTCGAATGATAGTAATTCAAAGCAAGGGTTTTGATGGTATTAATATTATCTATGAAGCTTCAGGCATATTACTACTAGCTGTATCAGCCTATATTATGACCATGAAAGATAAGATTAGCTTATCAAAAATTAAATTAAGAAAAGAGGCTGCTTCTGAGGAAAATCAAGAGCAGTAAGTTCTAGCGATTAGTTGATTGCTAAAAGCTCAATCTCAAAAGTTAAAACTGAATTTGATGGAATGGTTGGTCGCCCTTCTACTCCGTATGCCATATCAGGATGAATAAAGACTTTCCATTTATCGCCTAATCTCATAAGAGGTAAAATTTTCTGACAACCTGGAATTAATTGAGATGGTTTGATAACCAATGGGTCATTCATGTCAACCGAGCTCCAAAACACACTTCCATCTAAAAGAGTTCCATGAAAATGGGCAGTTACTTTATCAGATGGACGGGGCTGCCTTGCTCCCTCGTCACCATTATTAATAACAAGATATTGTAATCCTGGTTCAACTTCTATGACTCCATTTTGGGAAAGATTGGATTGAAGAAATAGCTCTCCATCTTGCATATTTTTATCCATTACATTTTGAGGAACAGCGAGGCTAATACTTTCTTCTTGGCCACAACCAACCAACATAAATAAAACAAATAACTGAAATACTTTTTTCATATTTAAACCTTTATTTTTAAAAATTTTCTTTTTCCAACTTGATAGATAGCTTCGCTGCCCTTTTTGATTTCTAGCTTAGGATCTTCTACCTTCTTGGAATCTATTTTGACCCCACCCTGCTTAATAAGTCTTGCTGCCTCTGAGGTGCTAGCTACCATTTCAGTATTTTTTAATAAATTAACTAAAGGTATACTATCGCCATCTATATCAATAGAAATGCCTGGAATATCTTCAGGCATTAAGCCTTTTTGAAATCTTTGTAAAAATGCTTCCTTGCATGCTTCGCCGTCACCATCGGCATGGAATCTATTAACGAGTTCCTCAGCTAAAATAAATTTTATATCCCTTGGATTTTTTCCTGCATCCATTTCATTTTTTAATGAGGCGATTTCTTTTTCTGAAATAAAGCTAAGTAACTCAAACCATCTCCACATGAGATCATCTGAAATTGACATAATTTTTCCAAACATCTCATCTGGGGCTTCATCGACACCGATATAATTATTAAGTGATTTTGACATCTTATTGGTTCCGTCTAATCCTTCAAGAATAGGAACTGTCAGGACAACTTGCGGATCTTGATCATAAGATCTTTGAAGCTCTCTCCCAACCAATAAATTAAATTTTTGATCTGTACCTCCACATTCCACATCTGCTTCTAAAACTACAGAGTCATAACCTTGGATTAAAGGATATAAAAATTCATGAACTGCAATGCTTTGATTGGCGTTATAGCGTTTATTGAAATCATCTCTTTCAAGCATTCGAGCAACATTATATTTAGATGCAAGTTGAATAAGTCCACTTGCTCCAAGGTCATTACACCATTCGGAATTGAAACGAACTTCAGTTAATTCTTTTTTTAAGATTTTAAAAACTTGCTTTTGATAGGTTTTAGAATTTTCTGCTAATTCTTTGGCATCAAGAGTTGGCCTCGTTTTATTTTTTCCTGAAGGATCTCCTATTTGACCAGTAAAATCACCAATCAAAAATATAACTTTATGGCCCAATTCTTGAAAATGTCTTAATTTATTAAGTAATACAGTATGACCAAGGTGTAAATCAGGTGCGGTAGGATCAAAGCCAGCCTTTATAACTAATTGCTTTCCAGAATCCAGTTTCTTTTTCAGATCTGCTTCTGTAAGAATCTCGTCAGTGCCTCGTTTTATTAGTTTTAATGCCTCTTTCATATATTGCTAGACTACCATAATATTATTAATAGATTTAGAAAATTCCTAGGTTTTCATAACTATATCAAAACTCATTTAAGCATTGGCAAACATTGATAGTTATGAACATAAGATTAAAATACTACAAATGTCAGTTATGGAAAAAAAATTTTATTCCGAAGAAATTTTAGCTAAAAATTTTATAGCTGATAGTCAGTTTCTTAATAACACATCTATAGAAGAAGATGCTGTAAATATTATTAAGCTTTGCAGAGATAGAAAGAGTGAGCGGACTCAACTTGATGCATTTCTGAGCGAATACGGCCTCTCAAATAATGAAGGCGTTGCTCTGATGTGTTTAGCAGAATCATTGCTTAGAATTCCTGATAGCAGAACAAGAAACATTTTAATCTCCGAAAAGCTTTCAGCAGGTTCTTGGGAAGCACATTTAAATAAGGCTGATAGTCTGCTTGTAAATGCATCTACTTGGGGTCTTTTGCTAGCTGGCAAGGTTATAAAGCCTTCAGATGAACTCTCAAATAATCCTCTTAAATGGCTTAATAAGTTAACTAAAAAGTCGGGTGAAATACCTGTAAGAGAAGCCATTATGATGGCAATGAAAATTCTAAGTGGTGAATTTGTTATGGGTAGAGACTTTGAGGATATTAATAAGATTAAAGGTATTGAGAACAATTCCTACTCTTTTGATATGTTGGGTGAAGCAGCCAGGACTGAAACTCAAGCTAATAACTATTTTAAAGCTTACGAAGATGCCATTAAGAATGTAAGTGCTATTAATGAAAAGCATGGAGCTAATAATGGAATATCTATTAAAATTTCTGCTTTAAGTCCTAAGTATGAAATGCTTAATCAAACTCATATAAAAAACAACTTAATCCCAAAATTAGAAGCATTGGTGGACTTGGCATTTAAAAAAGATGTTGAGGTAACAATTGATGCTGAGGAGCAAGATAGACTTTCAGTTTCACTTGAGCTGGTTAAGAAAATTTTATTAAATAAAAAATATAAAGATTGGAATAACATAGGTATGGCAGTTCAGGCCTATGGAAAAAGATCATTAGAAATTATTGATTGGGCAGAAGATATATTAAAAGAAAGAGCGCCTATTCATGTAAGGCTGGTTAAAGGTGCTTATTGGGATTATGAAATCAAGCAATCACAGATTAAATCTCATCCAGGATATTCAGTTTTTACAAATAAAAATCTAACTGATTTGAGTTACCTCCATACTGCAAAGAAAATTTTTGATATAGAGAAAATTTATCCTAAGTTTGCAACTCATAATGCTCATACTATTGCTGCTATTTACCATATGGGATACAACAAGATGTATGAATTTCAAAGATTATTTGGAATGGGTGAATTGTTATATGATTCAGCTAATAAAGTGTGCGAGCATATTCCAAATGCTAGTATTTATGCACCTATTGGAGCCTATAAAGATTTATTGCCATACCTAGTAAGAAGGTTATTAGAGAATGGAGCAAATAGTTCATTTATAAACAGGCTTCTTGATTCAGAAGTTGATCCTAAAAAATTAGCAGAAAATCCTGCAAAAGTATTAGAATCAAAATTAGAAAAAAATGATTTATTAAAAATACAATTACCTAAAGATATGTTTAATAACAGAATTAACTCTCCTGGCTTAGATCTAACTGAGAGAGAAAATATAGACAACATAAAGTTGAATCTGCAAAAATTTAAAGATACTAATTATGATGTGCAATCATCATTTCAATCCTCAAGTCCTGCGCATGAAATTAAGTCACTATGTGATGGAGGCTGTATAGGATCAGTAAAATTTGATGATCCTGAAACAATAATAAATAGCTTTAGCACAAAATCTACAAATTATGACTGGGGTAAAACAAATATTACTCATAGGACTAGCATCTTAAAAAAAATGGCTGATCTCATTCAGGCTAATTCAGATGAACTCTTGCATCTTCTATTACATGAAACGGGTAAAACAATTCATGATGCCTGGGATGAATTAAGAGAAGCTGAGGACTTTTTACGATTTTATTGTAATGAAGCTAATAATATTCAATCTCAATCTATTGAATTAAAGGGACCAACAGGTGAACTAAATGAAATCTCTTATCATCCCAAGGGAACATTTTTATGCATAAGCCCCTGGAACTTTCCTGCTGCTATTCTCGTAGGACAAATCAGTGCAGCATTAGTTACTGGAAATAATGTAATAGCAAAGCCATCAGAGCATGCATCAATAATAGGCTTTAAAATAATAGAACTCTTTCATAAAGCAGGTGTTCCCAAAGAAGCATTGCAATTAATTCTAGGAGGAGCAGAACAAGGAGATGCGCTAAGTCTTATTGATAATATCCAAGGAGTTAATTTTACAGGCTCACATAAGACTGCAAAATATATAAATAAAAATTTGGCTTCAAAAGAAGGAGCTATAACACCAATAATTGCTGAAACAGGTGGACTAAATGTAATGGTGGTTGATTCAAGTGCCCTCTTAGAACAAGTAACTGATGATGTTATTAGATCAGCGTTTAATTCAGCTGGTCAAAGATGTTCTGCCCTTAGACTTATTCTTGTTCAAGAAGAGATATATGAAGATATGTGGGAAATACTCACCGGAGCAATGAAGGAATTAACTTTAGACGCTCCCAATAATTTTGAAACTGATGTTGGCCCAATTATTAATGTAGATGCTTTTAAAAAATTAGAAACCTATATCAATTCATTCACTAGCTCTAATAAAAAGTTTCAATCACACGAGCACCTTGCTGAAAAAAATATTATTTCGCCATGCTTAATAGAACTAAATGCATTAGATGAAATTAACGAAGAGCAGTTTGGGCCAATCTTGCACATATATAAATATAAAGCATCTACCTTAAAAGAAAACTTAATTGAAATTAATGATAAAAATTATGGTTTAACCCTTGGAATCCATTCTCGAATTGAGTCCAAGCACGCTGAAATATCAGGGTTACTATCGGCTGGAAATGCTTATGTTAATAGAGACATGGTTGGAGCAGTAGTAGGTGTACAGCCATTTGGTGGTGAAGGGCTTTCAGGATGTGGTCTCAAGGCAGGAGGCCCAAACTATTTATTACAATTTGTGAATGAAAGAGTAGTTTCTAAAAATACAGTGGCTTTTGGTGGAAATACAGAGCTACTTAATTTAGATAAAGAATAAATATGATTGGATTTAAAAGAGTTTCTTTTAAGTATGTGATGATCATATTCCTTATATTTGTAGGGTTTATTCTGCTTGTTAATATTGATCTAAAAAATAATCCTGAATTACCTGTAGAAGATATTTTTGAATCAGAGGAAATAATTTCAACTTCACCTCTTACTAAATCCTATGATTTTTATACTGTTAAAGATGGAGAAAATCTTTCTATAATATTTGAGGAATTTAAAGTGCCATTAAATACAGCATATAAAGTCTTCAGAAAGGATAGTGCTGGGTCACTAAGAGACATTAGGCCAGGCAATAAAATGCAGTTTACTTATCTTGATGATGAAATAATTAAAATAGAAATTATCAAAGATAATATTAATTCACTGGTAATCAATATCGAGGATGAAATTACTATAACTAAAATAGTAAAGAACCCTGAAATAGTTACCAGCTTTAAAAGTGGGACGATAGATTCATCTTTTTATGAAGCTGGTCTCAAAGCTGATATCCCTGATAGCGTTATTATGGATTTGGCATATTTGTTTGGCTGGGATATTGATTTTGTTTTTGATATTAGAAAAGGTGATACCTTTAGGCTAATTTATGAAACTGTTTACGCAGAGGGTGAAATTGCCCAAAATGGGGATATTGTATTTGCTGAATTTGTTAATCAAGGTGAAGTTTTTAACGCCTATAGGTTTGTAAATAAAGAAACAGGGAAAGAATATTATGATAGCTCTGGTAATAATATAAAAAAGGCTTTTTTAAGAGCTCCTTTAGATTTTGCTTACATAAGCTCGCATTTTGATCCAAACAGAATGCACCCTATTTTGCATAGAATTAAAGCACATAACGGTGTTGATTATGCCGCAGTTAGAAATACTCCAATAAGAGCATCTGGTGATGGTGTAATTAAGTTTATAGGCACTAAATCTGGTTATGGAAGAACAATCCAAATTAAACATGGCGGCAATATCTCTACTTTATATGCACATATGGAAAGCTTTAATAAAAAATTAAAAGTTGGATCGAAAGTTTCTCAAGGTCAAACGATAGGTTATGTTGGTGATTCAGGCGCTGCTACAGGCACTCATCTGCATTATGAATTTAAGGTTGGCTCAAAAAGAACGGATCCAGTCAGAGTTAAACTCCCTTCTGCTCAACCTGTACCTTCAGAACAAAAGGATAACTTTTTTGCATTATTGGCTGAAAACAATAAGCTATTAGATAGATTTAATAACTTGGACCCTAATGCCAACTAATTCAAAGTTATATATAGGTGCAATGAGCGGCACTAGCCATGATGCAGTCGATGTATCGCTAATTTCAGTAAATAAGAAAAATATAAAGTTAGAAGCATTTGATTCAATCAAAATTCCTAGAAATCTCAGTGATGATATAAGAAATACAATATCTAATAACTTAATCTCTTTATCTGATCTTGGAGTATTAAATAAAAAAGTAGGTTTAATTTTTGCAAAAGCAGTCTCAAGAATAATAGATAAAAATGTTCTTAAAAACCCTCAAAATATTGCTGTTGGTATTTCAGGTCAAACTATAAGACATGAACCAAATATAAAAAATAATTTTTCAACACAAATTGGTGATCCAAATATAGTATCAGCTCTGACGGGAACCACGGTCGTAAGTGATTTTAGAAATATGCATATTGCAAAAGGTGGTGAAGGAGCCCCGCTTGTTCCAGAGTTCCATGCTGAGCTTTTTAAATCTAAGAAAGAATCTAGAATTATTTTAAATATTGGTGGAATTTCAAACTATACATTTGTTAATACTGATGGATCTTATTTTGGAACAGATACTGGTCCTGGTAATGCATTAATGGATGCATATTGCACTAGGGTCCTCGATATAGAATTTGATAGAAATGGTTCAATTGCTGAGAAGGGTGAAGTTAATCAAAAAGAGCTTAAAAAACTATTATCAAATAGTTTTCTTAAAAAAAGAATGCCCAAATCTACTGGCAAAGAATTATTTAACTTTAGTTATATATCTAAAAATCTTTTAAAACATGATAAAAAAGATGTGCTTGCAACTCTTACAGAATTTTCAGCATTAACTATTTCAAATGCAATTAGGAAAGAAAGGCATGATTTTAAGAATATTTATGTATGTGGAGGTGGCAGCAGGAATAAAACTCTTTTAAAAAGAATTTCTTTTCATTTAAATATGCCGGTTAGGCTGACATCAGATCTTGGTTTCGATACTCAAGCAATTGAATCTATGGCTTTTGGTTGGCTGGCATATAGAAGGGTTAATAATATTCCCTCAGCGGTGTTATTAAAAAACAATAGAATTCTTCCAGCATTGTTGGGATCTATTACTAAGTCTATATAGCAAAAGACTCCCCACAACCACAAGTAGTTTTTGCGTTTGGGTTATTTATTACAAATTTTGCACCAGATAAATCTTCAACATAATCCAAAGTTGACCCATACAAATATGGATAAGAAAGAGAATCTAGCAATACAGAGAAACCTTCGTAATCTAATATCTCATCATCAAAAGCAACATCATCATCAAATTTAAAACCGTACTGAAAGCCTGAACAACCTCCTCCAGTTACATAAACTCTAAACCTAGATTTTTTTTCAGCATTAATAACAAAAGCAATTCTCTGGACCGCGGAGTCTGTTAAAGCGAGAGATTGTATTAAATTTTCTGTAGTCATAATATATTAAAAACAATCTTATCAGATTCCAAATAAAAATTATTTTAATTGGAAAATTGATCTGAATAATTATCTAGGAAAGGCTAAAATAGTTTTACATAATATAAATAACTAAATGTCATCAACTCTAATTATATATTCAACTACAGATGGGCAAACTAAGGCTGTTTGTAACAAAATAGGCTCCATAATTGAACTGACCAGATCAACGGAAATAGTATCGATAGATGATGTTAATAATTTAAATATTTCTAACTATGATCAAATAGTTATTGGCGCAAGCATAAGGTATGGTAAACATAACCCTAAGTTATTTCAGTTTATTGAAAATAATATTTCTATCCTAGAGGCTAATAATAATGTATTTTTTTCTGTGAATGCTGTTGCTAGAAAACCTGAAAAAAATTCTCCAGACACAAACCCATATATGGAAAAGTTTCTAACATTGTCACCTTGGAAGCCTGCATTATTAGGTGTATTTGGAGGTAAAATAGATTACCAAAAATATAAATTTGTAGATAAACATATGATTCGTTTAATTATGTGGATTACAAAAGGTCCAACAGATATGTCTAAGGCTCATGAATTTACAAACTGGAGCAAGGTAGAGGAATTTGCTAATCAAATATTGATATTGAAGTAACTCATTAAAAGTTTGATATCATTGCTTTCTAATTTGAATATAAATTTTAAAGATACGATATTTTTCTTGGGAAAAAACATTGAAAGAAATTAATACATCAAAAGAATTATTTAAAGAAGCACAAAATCTTATGCCTGGTGGTGTTAATTCGCCTGTTCGGGCTTTTAAAAATATTGGTGGCTCGCCCATTTTCTTTAAAAGTGCAAAAGGGGCCTTTTTATATGATGAAGATCATAACGAATATGTTGATTTTATAGGGTCCTGGGGTCCTATGATCATGGGTCATACTCATCCAAAAGTAGTCGCTGCAGTAAATAAGCAAATTGAAGCTGGAACAAGCTTTGGCGCTCCAACAAAATTAGAGTCAAGTGTTGCAAAGCTTATTAAGCAATGTGTTCCATCTATAGAAAAAATTAGAATGGTGAATTCTGGAACAGAGGCAACGATGAGTTGCATAAGGCTTGCAAGAGGATGTACTGGTAAAAACAAAATTATTAAATTTACAGGCTGTTATCACGGTCATGCTGATTCTTTACTAGTAAAAGCTGGATCAGGGGTTTCAACCTTTGGCCTGCCTGACTCTCCTGGAGTTCCAGCAGAGTTAGCATCATTGACCATTAGCTGTCCTTATAATGATAAAGAACACTTTTTAAGAGTTTTTGATGAAGTAAAAAGTGATTTAGCTGCAATAATTATTGAGCCAGTTGCGGGGAATATGGGCTTTGTGCCTGCTGATAAATCATTTCTTGAGTTATTAAGAGAGGTTTCTTCACAAAATAATTCAATACTTATATTTGATGAAGTTATGAGTGGTTTTAGAGTTTCTTTGGGTGGTGCCCAAGAGCTATATGATATAAAACCAGATCTTACTGCTTTAGGAAAAGTAATTGGGGCTGGCCTCCCAGTAGGTGCATTTGGTGGAAGGTCTGATCTTATGGATCAACTTGCGCCAGAAGGTCCTATATATCAAGCTGGAACTTTATCAGGAAATCCACTAGCAATGGCGGCTGGCGAAGCTCTTCTTGCTGAGCTTATCAAGACTGACCCTTATAAAAGTTTAGAAATGAAGGCTTCATATCTTTTAGACGGCATGGCAAAAATCATGGATGTAAATAATATTGATTTTGTTAAAAATCAAATGGGTGGGATGTTTGGTTTCTTTTTTACGAGCGAGATGCCAAATAATTTTGACGATGTGGTTGCTACAAATGATAGTATGTTTATTAAATTTTTAAACTCATGTTTGGCTAATGGAATTTATTTTGCTCCTTCAAAGTATGAAGCAGGATTTATCTCAACTCAACATGATGAAAATATTTTAAATATGGTTTTACAAAAGATAGAACTTGTTATTAAGGAAGGATTATAAAAAATGAAATACGATATTTGCGCTTTAGGAAATGCTCTTGTTGATACTCAATACATGGTTTCTTATGACTTCTTAGAATCTGTAGGCTTGGAAGCAGATCAAATGACGTTAGTATCAGCAGAGGAGCAAAATGAAATTACTAAGAAGCTTGAAGAGCTTGGAACTGAGTCAGTCTCTGATTGTGGTGGATCAGCTACAAACTCTTTAGTTGCATCATCAAGCTATGGCGCTCAATGTCATCATGTTTGCAGAGTCTCAAAAGATGATGATGGCATGCGTTATTTAGATAGTCTGAAAAATGCTGGTGTCTACCACAAGGGTTATAGCGAAGAAGAACTAGAGCTTCCAACAGGCAAATGCTTAATTCTAGTTACTCCAGATGCTAAAAGAACAATGGTTAGTATGCTTGGCGTAAGTGCTTGCATGAGTTCAATGGATTTAGATTTAGAAGCAATTGCTAATTCAAAAATATTTTATATCGAAGGTTATATGGTAACTAGTGATGAAAACTTTAGCGCGGTTCTTGCTGTTCTTGAATTTTTAAAAGATAAGGATATTTTAAAGGCGTTATCGCTTTCTGATCCTGGAATTGTAATGGGATTCAGAGATAAGTTTGAAACTATTGAATCATATGGGATAGATATGGTTTTTGGAAATGATGATGAAGCCAAGGCTTTCACTGGGAAGGATAATCTCGATGATGCAATTTCTGCTCTAAAGGAAAAATCGTTTACTTCAGTAATTACTACTGGAGCCAAGGGCAGCGTTGTCATTGCTGATGGGAGTGCTGATCGTGTTTCAGGAGAACTAATACAGCCTGTAGACACTAATGGTGCTGGCGATATGTTTGCTGGTTCTTTTATGTATGCTTATTTGCAAAACATGCCATTAGCTTCCTGTGCAAAATTTTCAAACTATGCAGCCTCGAAGGTAGTTGAGACCTTTGGACCGAGATTATCTATGGATGGTTACTTGGAAGTAAAAAATAATATACAAAAATACTAGTAAATTTTATCGGATTCTGCTACTTTGCAGCCCTAAAAAATTATATTTTTTTTTAATGACTAAAGCAAATTCTGATAAAAAATCAAAATTGACCACAAAGCAAACAAAAAAAGACAGCTGCTAAGAAGCCAGCAGTCAAGAAAGCTGTGGCTAAAAAAGTAGTAGCTAAGAAGAAACCAGCAGTTAAGAAAGCTGTGGTTAAAAAAGTAGTAGCTAAGAAGAAACCAGCAGTTAAGAAAGCTGTGGCTAAAAAAGTAGTAGCTAAGAAAAAGCCAGCAGTTAAGAAAGCTGTGGCTAAAAAAGTAGTAGCTAAGAAAAAGCTATCTGCATATAAACCAAAGAAAAAAGAGAAATACATGAGTGCTGCCATGAAAAGGCACTTTAATGAAATCCTAGTTAATTGGCGTGAAGATCTTAGAGAGGAGATGCAGAAAACTTTTGAACATCTAAAAGACAAAGGTGAAAAACCTGCAGATGATTTAGATAGGGCCTCGCAAGAAGAGGAATTTGCATTTGAATTAAGAACCCGAGATAGAGAAAGGAAACTCATAAATAAAATTGCTTCCTCTATAGAGCTCTTAAAACAAGATGATTATGGCTATTGTGAGTCTTGTGGAGTCAACATAGGCATTAAACGATTAGAAGCCCGGCCAACTGCAACTCATTGCATAGACTGTAAAACTCTTGATGAAATTAAAGAGAAGCAACACAGTGGTTAATCTTTATTATTCTTAATGAAAAAAGAAGAATTAATAGAATTAATACACAATATTCATACTGAAGATAAAACAGGTGACATCATGGGAGTTTTCCATGATAGATATGGCGGAGTCATAACTACAGATAGCATAAGGATTGATATGGATGGCGGCAGGATTATCTTGGCTCAACAAGGTACTGAATATTACAAAACCAATAAAAAGAATTGGGAAACAGAATTAAAATTCATAAAAAAATAAAATCATTGAATAACTTAATCTCGTACAATTGTTAGACTCTAGTAAATTTAGCGTTTTCGCTATTTCAATTATCCAAACTCTTCAAGATAATGATTATGAAGCTTATCTAGTAGGCGGATGTATCCGCGATGCTTTGAATGGAATTGCTCCTAAAGACTTTGATATAGCAACTAATGCCACTCCTGAAGAAGTAAGAAAAATATTTAAAGCCTCAAGAATTATTGGAAAGAGATTTCAACTTGTTCATGTGTTTAATAGGTCAGAGTTAATAGAGGTTGCAACATTTAGAGCTGGCAAACAGAACTCAGATACTCTTGTTAAAGACGACACTGAAAAAATTCTAAGAGATAATACTTGGGGAACTATCCAGCAAGATTGTCATAGAAGAGATTTCACTGTAAATGCTCTTTATTACTGCCCTATAAAAAATGAAATTCAAGACTTTCATGCTGGGTTAAAACATATTAATAAAAAAATATTAGTTTCTATAGGGGATCCTCAGGGAAGATTTGAAGAAGACCCAGTAAGGGCGCTAAGAGCTGTAAGATTTAGTACCAAGCTGAACTTTAAAATAGATAATCGAGTAAAGGACGCAATTTATGACAAGAGCTATCTGCTATCAGGAGTCTCTAATGCACGACTTTTTGATGAATTCTGTAAAATATTTTTACATGGTCACGCAGAAAAAAACTTTAAAAAGCTAGATTCATTTGGAATAGCTAAATATTTGATTTTAACAGACCCAAACTTCTCAGAATTTACAATGAATGTAATGTTAGAGGCATTAATAAATACAGATAGAAGGATAGCCAATAATCAATCTATTACTCCAGGATTTTTAATGGCTGCCCTATTATGGCCATCGCTTATAAAAAAATGTTCAAAAAATAAGGAAGTGAATATTAGAAAATTTTTTAGATCAATGGATGAAGTTCTGCGTAATCAACATCAATTAACTGCAATACCAAGAAAATTTCAAACCTATATTAAAGATATTTGGGTCTTGCAATTGAAGCTTGAAAGCAGAATAGGTAATTTTCCACATAAGCTTGTGAAGCATCCCAGATTTAGAGCAGCTTATGATTTTTTATTAATTAGGGAGGCGGCAGCTAAAGAAAATTCAAATCTTGGAGATTGGTGGACTAAGTTTCAAAAACAAAATGAAGATGAGAGAAACTCAGTAATTAATAAATTAAAAGTTGAAAGAGAGAATGAATCTGACAAAAAATTTGGTTTCTGGAGTGAGTTAATATAATCTTAATAAAAAAATATTGTTTTATTAATGAAACTGGCTATCAAAGAAAACCCGCTTCCAAAGTACATCGCAATCGAAGGCCCAATAGGGGTTGGTAAAACGACACTTGCAAATAAACTAGCTACTAACTTTAATTATGATGCTTTTTTAGAACGTCCCTCAGAAAACCCTTTTTTAAAGAATTTTTATAAAAATCCAAGTCAATCTGCTCTGGCAACACAATTGTTTTTTCTGTTCCAGAGAATGCAACAAATTGAGGAACTTAAACAAAGGAGTTTATTTGAAACAGTTAGAGTAGCAGATTTTTTAATTCAAAAAGATCGACTCTTTGCAGAAGTAACTTTGTCTAATGAAGAAATGGATTTATATGACAAAATTTATGAACATTTAACTATTGATGCCCCTACTCCTGACTTAGTAATCTATTTACAAGCTCCTGTTGATGTTTTGATGAATAGAATAGGTAAAAGAGGTAATCCTAATGAGCAATTCTTGACTCCAGATTATCTTGAAAGACTAAATGATGCCTATAAAAGTTTCTTTCTTTACTATGAATCATCTCCTTTATTAATTGTAAATGCAGCTGATATAAATCTTGAATCAAATGATGATGATTTTGATATGTTAGTAGGTCAAATAATGTCAGATCCTAAAGGTAAGAAATTCATCAATCCACAACCTTCAATTATTTAATAAGCTTGCATCTACTTTTTAGATAAAAAGATTTTTATGAAAGATAAAATTTATAACCCTCAAAAAAACATTACAAATCCATATATTAAAGATTTAGATGAGTATAAATCTATGTATGAGGATTCTATTAATAATCCCAAAGAATTTTTTAGTGAAATGGCAAAAGAAAATTTAGATTGGATCAAGCCTTTTACTCAAGTCACTAATGGTAATTTTGTAGATGCAACATGGTTTGAAGATGGAAAGCTAAATATATCTGCAAATTGTATTGATAGGCACTTAGAAGAAAATGCGGATAAAACTGCTTTAATATGGGAGGGAGATAATCCTAGTGAAACTAGTTCTGTGTCCTATCAAGAACTTCATGATGAAGTATGTAAACTATCAAATGCATTAAAAGAACTAGGCATTACTAAAGGCTCAAGAGTATGTATTTATATGCCTATGATACTTGAGGCCTCTTATGCAATGCTTGCTTGTGCTCGAATAGGAGCAGTTCATTCTGTTGTTTTTGGTGGTTTTTCTCCTGAAGCTTTAAAAGATAGAATCTTAGATGCAGATTGTTCTTTAGTTATTACCGCCGATGAGGGTTATAGAGGTGGGAAAATAGTTCCCCTGAAAAAAAATGTAGATATAGCTCTTAAAAAATGTCCTGATGTAAAAGCAAATCTAGTTATCAAAAGAACAGGTGGTGATATTGATTGGAATGACAAAGTTGATATTTGGTATCACGATATCGTAGACAAGCAAATGGCAGAATGTGCTCCAGAGTCTATGAATGCAGAAGACCCATTATTTATTTTGTATACATCAGGTTCTACAGGCAAACCTAAAGGAGTTATGCATACAACTGCTGGATATATTTTAGGTGCCCATATATCTTTTAAATATCTCTTTGGCTACAACTCAGATGATATTTATTGGTGTACAGCAGATGTTGGTTGGATTACTGGTCATACTTATATTGTATATGGCCCTTTATCAAATGGTGCCTCAAGCTTAATGTTTGAGGGTGTACCAACCTATCCAGATGCTTCAAGGTGTTGGGAGGTATGCGATAAGCACAAAATTAATATTTTTTATACTGCTCCTACTGCTATAAGAGCATTAATGTCACAAGGTAATGAGCCTGTTCTTAAAACTAATAGGACATCATTGAGAATACTTGGAACTGTTGGAGAGCCAATTAACCCAGAGGCCTGGGAGTGGTATTATTCAGTAGTTGGAAATAGTAAATGTCATATTGTTGATACTTGGTGGCAAACAGAAACTGGCTCTGTTCTTATATCTCCAATTGCTGGGGTAACTCCAGTGAAACCTGGTTCTGCAACTTTTCCTTTTTTTGGAGTAAAGCCTGAACTTATTGATCCTGAGGGGGAGATACTTGAGGGTGATAATTCCGGCAATCTTGTAATAACTCAATCATGGCCTAGTCAAATCAGAAGTATTTATGGTGATCATCAAAGAATGCTTGATACATATTTCTCACAATATGATGGAATTTATTTTACTGGTGATGGCGCTAAAAGAGATTCAGATGGTTACTTTTGGATAACTGGAAGAGTCGATGATGTTCTTAATGTATCTGGGCACAGACTTGGAACTGCAGAAATTGAAAGCGCTTTAGTTCTCCACCCAAAGGTTGCAGAAGCAGCAGTAGTTGGATTTGATCATCCTATTAAAGGTCAAGGAATTTATGCCTATGTAACCTTAATGTCAGGTGAAGCATATGAAGATGAATTAAGAAATACATTAAGATTATTTGTTTCAAATGAAATTAGTCCTATTGCAAAGCCAGATCATATTCATTGGGCGCCCGGGCTCCCAAAAACTAGGTCAGGTAAAATAATGCGAAGAATATTAAGAAGAATTGCTGAAAGTGAATTTGATAGCCTTGGTGATACCTCAACATTAGCAGATCCAAGCGTTGTAGAAGATTTAATTAGGTCAAAAGAATGATGCAAAATAGAATTATATTTTTAGTGCTAGTTGCCACATCTAGTTGCGCAACAATTGATCCTTATTCTCCACTGAGTTCTGATATACCAATAATAAATAAAGCATATGATGCAAAGTCAACAAGGTGTGTTCAAGAGACCCTTGGTGCGAACAAGCCTCGCATTAGAGGAGATGAAATCAGTCCAATTGTGGAGCACTATGACTATTTTGATTGCCTAGACTCAGAAAATTATGATGATGCAGTTGAGAATATAAATAACAGCAACAATATAAAGCTTCCCGATGATAAGAAATTCATTGAAACCATTGAATTGGACCTAAATGATGAATCAAAAGATCTTAATTGTGAATTAAATTTAACTGGTATTAGTCCAAAAAATCAGCCAAATTCTAAGTATTACAATTGCAGTAAAAATGGTAAAAAGTAACTAGCTGATTATTCTCCAGTGATCGTTTTCTAGTTTTGTTACAAAATTACTCTCTTCTAGCCTAATTAAATGAGCCTCTAAGCTCCATAGTGCAATTGGATGAAGATGCGGGTCAACATCATCGTAAACATCTAGCAAAAGATCTTCTATTGCGGTCTCTTTTAATTTTTGCATTGATTGAAGAACTTTCTCTTCTCTAGTTAATCTATGATTAAAGATCCAGTTTGTAACTAATTTTGGATCATTAAGGTAATCACCGTGTCCAGGTGCTAACAATTTAATATCAAAATTATCAAGTTTCTTAAGTGAATCTAGATATTCGGTCATATTTCCATCAGGCGGGGCTATTACAACAGTAGAACCATTCATAATATGGTCTCCTGTCAATAGACATTTTTCTTCTTGAATTAAAAGGCAGAAGTGATTAGAAGCATGCCCAGGTGTATGGATAGCTTCGATTGTGTATTCGCTAGTAGTGATAATATCTTTGTCGTAAAGAATTTGATCAGGCTCAAATGTTTCATCTTGAATAGACATATCAAACTTTGCAAAAGATCCTATTACCGGAACCTTTAAAGTTTCTGCTAAGGGTTTTGCACCTGGTGAATGATCTTTGTGAGTATGGGTAACAATTATCCTTTTGATATTATTGTTGCCAGCTTTGATAATCTCATCTAAGTGGCTTTGAATATAAGGACCTGGATCAACAACGGTAACATCCTCTTTGCCTATTAGATAAGTGTTAGTGCCTCCTCCAGTAAAGACCCCTCCATTTGGTGCTGTTATCTTTTTTATAAGGCTAGTCATTAGTTGTCATCATACCCCTCATCCCCAGGCAATAGGCCTATCCAGTTACCATTTTTTTTAAAAAACTTAGGCAAAATAGGTGGTATATCTTTGTTTGTAAGTTTTTGTTGGTGATCTAATAAATCTTTAATGGTCTTAAAACCTTTACATTGCTCAAGATTTTTAATGGTCGGCATTATCATATTCATTTCACCTGCATAAGCTTTTTTAATAGCTTCATCTACAGAGATCCAAAGACTATTTACCAATTCATTTCCATCATGAATGCCTGTTTGATTTTCAGGCAAGCACGCAATGAAAAATCTGGTATCAAATCTCTTCACTTCAATGTCCGGAGTTATCCAGTGAGAAAAGGGCGCTATATTTTCTGTTAATAGCTCTAATCCTTCTTGAGTACAAATATCATAAAAACTTATTTTGTTATCAAGTAAATCTTGTCTATATTTTTGATATTTTTCTTTTTCTAAACCATTAAGATTTAATTTAGAGCCATCTTTTTTTTCTGCTAATAATATCCCCACCTCTTCAAAACATTCTCTAACACAGGCTATCCAATAACCAAGTCCATTTTTTTCAATCCCTAATAATGATGACGCTTCTTCATCTAAGATGCTCCTACATAATGATTGTGCTCTATGATCATTGTCACTTTGATCTATCTTGCCTCCTGGAAAAACAAATAAATTCCCGAATGGAGGTCTATTTGACCTTTCTACCATAAATACTTCAATGCCCTTTTGGCCGTCTCTTATAATTAAAACAGTTGCCGCAGGTGTTATTATTTGAGTATTCATTTAGTTAGTTATTTGCATTTTATAGCTTAGAATACGTGCAATGAAAGTTACTGACAATCTTCAAAATGATATTTCTTGTGCTCCTGATTGGTTCCAGGATTCAATTACACATGAATCTCAATGCAAAACTATAATCTCAGAGGATCATAAAGTTGCATATAAAGTATGGGGGAATAAAGATAGTAAAAACGTAATTTTTTTAGTACATGGAACTGGGGCACATATGAAATGGTGGGATCCTATTGCTCCACAGTTTTCAGATACAGCATATGTTCTTGCAATTGATCTTCCTGGAATGGGAGACTCTGCGCATAGAGAAGACTACAGCTTTGAGTCTTTTTCAAAAGCAATGATTGATATATTAGATTCTGAACAACTAATTAGTAATGATAAAAATATAATTCTAGTGGGTCATTCTCTCGGAGGTCATGTGGCTGGTTTTGTTGCAACTGAACATCCAGATATAGTTGATTATCTAGTCATGATTGATACTCCTATAAGGCCCCCAGATTATGACTATGCAAAACACAGAAGTACCGGTCCTTTGAGAATGATTAAATATTATGAAGATAAGCTTTCAATTGTTAAAAGATTTAGATTAATGCCCGCTCAAGAATGTGAGAATGATTGGTATTTAAGGTATATAGCTGAGCACTCAATCTATGAAACAGAGGAAGGCTGGAGATGGAAATTTGATGATACTTTATTTTGGAAACTAGGCCGTCTCTCAGAATATAAATTTAATATTCAGTGTAAAGCTTTATATATTTATGGAGGCAATAGCATGCTTCTTGGTTCAAAAATCTTAAACTTTATGGAAAAAGAGTTTGAGGAAGTAATGGACTTTGTAGAAGTGCCTGGTGCTGCTCACCATGTGCCATTAGATAAGCCTCTTGAGATAGTTGCTATAATTAAAGTAGCTATCTATAAATGGAGAAGTTGAGGCATGAATGAAATATTAGCAATTATTTTTTTATGTTTTAGTTTAATAATATTATTTAAAAAAATAATGCTGCAACTGATGGAGGTTATATTAGATTCATCTAATATAAAACTATCAGGCATCTTAGCTTTAATAATAGGCTCATTCTTGCTCTATATAGTTGATTTTTCTTGGTCCGATAGAGTGTGGAAAAATACTCTGTTTATCTTTGGTATAGTCTCAATATTCAGAGGTTTTATAGCTATATTATTTGAAAATCTAGTTTATAAATTTGCTGATATTTTCGCTAAAAATTATTTCAAATTCACTATCCCATTAAGTTTACTTTTTTTTAGTTTAACTTTGCTTATGGTTTCCCGAGATTATATGGGGCCGGTAAAAAATATAGATCAATGTCAATCTGATGAATCAATATCTTTGTATTGTGGATTTAATAATCCAGAGGATATGGCCCTCTTACCAGATAATAAATTTTTCTTAATGTCAGAATTTGGGGGAATAAAGCCCTATGAAGAGAAAGATGGTGAAGGATCTTTTGCGCTGCTTAGGATAAGTGATGGAACAAAAATAATACCTCAGATTAAATTTGGAGAAAATGTATGGGGAGATCCAAGTTGCAAAAGGAATCCATCTGATAATTTTGGCCCTCATGGTGTTGATTTGATACAAAGAGATGATGGACTGATCCAGTTTGGTGTTGTAAATCACTCCCCTTTTGAATCTGTTGAATTTTTTGAATTAACTCAAGATGCTAATAGTTGGCTAATGACTTGGAGAGGCTGTGTAATTGCTCCTGAGGAGAATTATTTTAATGATTTGAGTATAAAAAGAGATGGGTCATTTTATGTTACCCATATGTATGAAAGAGATATAACGGTAAATGAGTGGTTAAGTGCAGCTCTATTTAAATATTCTACTGGGTATGTTTTAAAGTGGGATAAAAAGAATTTTAGTAAGGTGGTTGGATCAGATGGAGGTCAACCTAACGGCATTGGGCTAGATGAAGATAGTGAGCTTTTGTATGTTAATTATAATCTTGGTGATGAATTACGTGTTATAAACCTTCTAAATGGTGAATCTATCGGAAGATATAAAATAAATTCACCTGATAATATGATATTGCTAGATCAATCTATTTGGCTTACTTCTCTAGATCATGAGACGATTGATGTAATGATGAACTGTGATATAGAAATTAGCGTTACTTGTTCATTGCCATTTTCTATTCATGAAATTGATCTTGTTTCTCTTAAAAAGAAAAATATATATTCATTTCAAGAAACTGTATTTGGATTTCCAACTACAGCCTATCCTTTCAAAAATAAAATCTATATTGGATCCTTCCATTCTGATAGAGTGGCCTTCTTTCAAGCCGATTAGTTTTTGAAAAAATTATTTCTTAGCTCGCAGGTACAAGAATATGAAAGGATATATTTTGGCAAAGGAAATTCAGATAAAGAGCTCATGCTTCAAGCTGCAAAAATCACTGCAGAATATATAGAACAAAATTTCAAAAATAAGAAATATATTTGTGTATGTGGCCCGGGAAATAATGGTGGTGATGGCTACTATGTTGGAATTTATCTATATAAAGCAGGTTTTGACGTCAAGATAATAAATGCTTTAGAACATAAAACTAAAAGTCATTTATGTTTTGAAGCTTTTAATAATGCTCGTGATCTGAATTTAATACATGAACCATTAATTTTAAATAATCTTCATAAGGATGTTCTTATTATTGATGCTATTTTTGGAACAAGCCTTAAGGGGTCTCTTGATATGAGCATAATTAATTTAATACAAACTATGAATTCTTATGAGAATATTTTATCAATAGATATACCATCAGGCATTAATCCAGATACTGGAGTTGCATGTGAGGCTTATGTTAATGCAAAAAAAACCATCAGTTTTGTGGGCAGAAAATTAGGGTTAAGTCTTAATGAGGGTAAAATCGCTACAGGAGAAAAACATTTTCATAATTTAAATTTACATATGGAAAAAGAAAGTCGAGCTACTGCTACCGCATATACCTTTAAAGATGTAAAAGACTTGCTGCAAAAAAGATCTTCAAATAGCCATAAAGGTAACTTTGGAAGTACCCTTGTATTAGGTGGTGATAAGAATATGGGTGGTGCTGCGATCATGGCTGCTGAAGTAGCTCTGAAATCAGGTTCTGGTTTAGTTTCTCTCATTAGTCATGAAGTTCATTTGAAAGCCTCTCTGGTTCGTAATCCAGAGATTATGACAATAGGATGTGATCAGCCTGAGGAAGTTGTTTCAGCTTTGGTTGATAAGAATGTTTTTGTTTGTGGTCCTGGGCTATCTCTAAGCTCTTGGTCTGAGCAAATGATTAAGATGCTAATCAAACATTTAGAAAATAATGATGGCTCAGTTATTTTTGATGCTGGTGCTCTGCGTTATATAGCAAAAAATAATATTTCTCTTGAAGCAATCAGGAGCTCGATTATTCTTACGCCTCATCCTGGCGAGGCAGCAGATCTTTTAGGACTATCTTCTCAAGAAATACAAAAGGATAGAATCAAGGCAGCAAGAAATTTAAAAGATAAATATAATGCAACTATTATTCTTAAGGGAGCTGGAACTGTAATTGCTGATGACAAAATATATGTATGTGAAGAAGGCGGTCCTGAGCTGGCTACGGGTGGTACAGGAGACATCCTAGCAGGACTAATTGGTAGTTTTATAGCTCAAGGATTATCTGCGCAGAATGCTTCTCTGTTAGCTGTAGCTGCTCATGGACTAGCTGGCAGTGAATTTGTAAAATTGCATGGTGAAAAAGGATTAGCAGCTTCAGAATTAATTCCTTTAATTAGAAAAAAAATTAATCATAAATGATAGAAAATTATATTCTTAAAGATGAAAGTGAAACTTTAAATTTTGGGAGTAATATTGCTGCTCTCATTAAAGAATCTAATGATTCTATATTTGAGTTTCATCTTCAAGGTAACCTTGGTGCTGGTAAAACCACTTTAGTTAGAGGTGTCCTAAGAGCGCTTGGTTGGCGAGGTTCTGTTAAAAGCCCGACCTATACTATCTGCGAAGAGTATGACTTTGAAGAATTTCTAATTCTTCATATTGATCTTTATAGAACTGAAATAGAAGAAGATGTTGAAATGCTTGAGCTGAATCGAGACTTTAACGGCAAAAAAGTAATATTCATAGAATGGCCTGAAAAAGTTGAAGGAAAAAGGATGGCCAATCTTAAAATTAATATGATGCATTATCAAAATAGCAGGAAAATAGAAATGATTGGAGATACAATTCTTATTGAAAAATTAATGAAAGAAGATAAATAAAAATGAAAAAATTAATTATTCTAAGCTGTTTATTTTTTATTAGTTTAGATAGCTATAGTTCAAATCTAGTAGAGTTTTCATCAATTAAAGAACTACCAACTGGTGAAATAAGAATTACATTTAAGATAAGTAAAGTATCGCTAATTAACTCTTATGCTTTAGATGAGCCTTCTCGAATTGTTATTGATGTAAAAGATTCTGAGTTAAAGGAAGCATTAGATAGTCGTCAAAATTATCCAATCAAGAAAATACGAGCTTCTCAAGACGGCACAACCGCAAGAATAGTGCTTGATTTATATGAATCTGTTTACTGGAAGAAACCTTGGCAAATTGAAAAAAATGATCATGTTTTATTAATCTTCGAAATAAAAAAAGATAATGAACTCAAAAAAAATATAAGAGATATTATTGTTGCCATTGATGCCGGTCATGGTGGCAAAGATCCAGGAGCCATTGGCAAGCTAAACATTTTAGAAAAAGATATAACACTTCTCATTGCTAAAGAACTTGAAAGAACTCTTAGGGATACAAAAGGCTATAAACCAATAATGATAAGAGGAGATGATTCTTTTGTTGACCTTAATGATAGGTATCAAAATGCAAGAAAATTTGGGGCTGATATTTTTGTTTCTATTCATGCTGATGCTTTTAGATTATCCTCAGTAAAAGGTGCTTCAGTTTTTGTTTGGTCGGAGGAAGCTTCTAGCATTACAGCTGAAAATCTTTCAAAAAAAGAGCTCGCAAATAATCCTGAGGTAAAAGCAAAGATTGGAAAATTAGATGTGAATGATTTTGATGAAGATGCTGCTAGAACTTTATATCAATTAGTTTATGAGGCAAAGATAGAAAATAGCGTTCTTTTAGGTAATAAAATTCTAGAAAAGTTAAGGCTAGATCCATATACGAAATTACATAAAAAAAATGTTGAATTTGCAGATTTTAGAGTCCTAAAATCCATAGATATCCCCTCTGTGCTAGTAGAATCTGGTTTTTTATCAAATCCTGAGGATGCTGCTAGACTGAAAGGCAAACCAGGCAGACGCATGATAGCAAGATCAATATTCCTAGGAATTCACAATTACTTTAAAGAGAAGCCTAAACCAAATACTTTCATGGACCCTGTACAATCAAGTGTTGAATACACCATACAAAAAGGTGATGTGATATCAGAAATTGCTATAAGATTTGGTGTGACAGTTGATGAAATAATAGATCTTAATAATCTTCGTGGTAAATCTATCTATCCTGGACAAAAAATTAATATAGCTATTTAACTATAATCAATCGGATCAATATCAAAGAACCATCTAACTTTTTTAGTTTCATCCCAGGATAAAATTGAATCAATAACATCCTTTACATATTTATTTAAAAGAGTTTTTGATCCAGTCTGAATAATTAGATGGTGTCTAAGGTTTCCTCTAGTCTTTGAGATTATTGATGGTATTGGTCCAATTGCTGATATTTCTGATTCAATATTCAAAGTATTAGCCACCTTTGATAAAAATTTAATATTATGATCGGCTAAGGGAGAACTTGCTCTTAATAAACAAACTGCAGAATATGGTGGGTGGTGAAGTTCCTTTTTTTGTTTTAAATTTTTTAGAGCAAAGTGAAGATAATCACCAGATTTTAATTCTTTTAGATTTTTATCTTCTGGATATCTAGTCTGGATTAATACTTTGCCATTGCTATCCCGTCTTCCCACACGGCCAGAAACTTGAATTAATAGCTGTGAAATTTTTTCGAGGCTATTTATATCTGGGCTTGTGATACCTGCATCACAATTAAGTATTACTCCCAATTCTACCTTGGGAAAATCATGTCCTTTAGCAAGCATTTGAGTGCCCACTAAAATTGCAGAATTTGATTCATGTACTTTTTCTATAATTTCATCTAGCGAACCTTTCTTTTTGGTAGTGTCGTGATCCAGCCTAATAATGTCTGTATCTTTAAAATACTTTTCTAAGAATAATTCTATCCTTTCTGTGCCTGAGCCCTGCAGACTAAGATTAGAACTGGAACACTCTGGACATCTTGTTGGGAGACCATATGCAGACTCGCATCTATGACAAATCAATCTATCTAGGCCATGATGAAAAACTAAGCGGGCATCACATGATTTACATTCTGCTACCCATCTACAGTTATTACACTCATACAAGGGAGAGAAGCCTCTTCTATTAATAAACACAAGTGCTTGTTTATTTCTATTTAGCGTATTTTTTATTGCGTCTAGTGATTCTTTTGCGATTCCAGATTCAAGCTTTGAATCATTAATATCTAATGTTATAAAACCTGGTGGTTTTGAACCATTTGCCCTCTTTAGAAGATTTACTTGTTTATATTTTTTATCTTCAACTAGTTTTAAAGTTTGCAATGAGGGTGTTGCTGTTCCAAGAATTATTGGAATTTTTTCAATTTGTGCTCTCTTGATGCCTACATCTCTAGCAGAAAATCTAAAGCCTTCGTGTTGTTTGTATGACTGATCATGCTCTTCATCAATTATAATCAGGCCTAAATTTGTTAAAGGGCTCAAAATAGCAGACCTAGTTCCAATTACTATTTTTATCTCTCCATTTCTAGCTTTTTGCCAAACATTATATCTTTGCTTTGGAGTTTGCCTTGAATGATAAATGCCAATATTAGCTCCAAATCTATTGATAAACCTTTCTTGTAACTGAGGGGTTAAAGAAATTTCTGGAACAAGAATTAAAATTGAGCTGCCTTTAGATAGATAAAAGCCAGCAGTTTGAAGATATATCTCTGTTTTGCCTGAGCCTGTTACACCATATAAGAGACAAGGATCAAATCCTCTAAGACTTTTAATTTCTTTTATACAACTTTCTTGCTCTTTGTTAAGCTCAAATTGTTTATCTTTTTCTAAAATTGAATAAATTGGCTCTTCAACTGACAACAAGCTATCAGTTTTTGTTATTTTTCTTAATGCTGGTGGGCAAAATGTGTCAAATACTTCTCCTAAAGGGTGATGATAGTAGTCTGCTAACCATAAAATAATTTGCATATCTGAAGGCTTGAAGATTGGCTCACTATCTAGTATTTCAGAGACTTCAGTTGTTGAAAAATCTGGCATGTCATTAAGCTGCTGCACTACATAGCCGACTATATCTTTATTTCTAAATTTAACTGCTACTCTTGATCCGCTTTTTAAAATTTCTTTTGATTTATAGGTAAATGTTTCTCTAACAGGAATAGGGATGGCAATGTCGTAATAAAAAATATTCATGTTTTAATTGAAAAGATCGACTTATTTGTTATAGTTCTCATCCAAATTTTAGATTTATTATGAAAAGCGATATACATCCAGAATACAAAGAAATTAAAGCAACTTGCGGTTGTGGTAATACCTTTACTGTCATGAGCACATTAAAAGATGACTTGTCATTAGATATATGTTCTGCATGTCATCCTTTTTATACTGGAAAGCAAAAAATCATTGATACTGGTGGAAGAGTTCAACGTTTCGAAGAGAGATTTGGAAAAAAGAAATAGTAAATTCATTTTACTCCAGAACTCCCAAAGCCCTTATCCCCTCTTTCAGTTTCCTCAAAATCACTTACAACTTCAAAGCTTGCCTGGATTACAGGTGCTATAACCATTTGTGCGATTCTGTCTCCAGATGAAATTGTAAAATCCACATTAGATCTATTCCAGGCTGGAACCATTAATTCACCCTGATAGTCTGAATCTATAAGCCCAACTAGGTTTCCTAATACTATTCCATGCTTCGATCCAAGTCCTGATCTTGGAATTATTAGCGCTGCTACATTTGTATCATTAATATGCATTGCAAACCCCAAAGGTATCATTTCTGTGTTACCAGGCTCTAAAGTGATTGTCTCTTTCAGGCATGCTCTAACATCCATTCCGGCTGATCCAGAAGTCTTGTATTCAGGTAAGGGTATTTGAGTTCCGATTTTAGGGTTAATGATTTTTATTTTTATATTTAACAAGAGATAAAATCCTTTGGTTTGTTAGAAAATTTAATTTTTTTATAAGTTGCTACTTTCTCCCATTCTAAATCCATTTGCAAGCTAGGTATTTGTGATAGTAAAACATTTATAAAAATTGATATTAATTGCTAATAGTATTGCTAAGTGTCGCGGTTATATATAAAATCGCGTTTCTATGAGTAAAATTTGTCAAGTAACCGGTAAGATTCCTCAATCAGGAAACAATGTTTCTCATGCTAACAATAGGACTAAAAGAAAGTTTTTTCCTAACCTGCATACACATAAGTTTTGGGTTGAATCTGAAAATAGGTTTGTAAACCTTAAAGTCTCAGCCAAGGGAATGCGTATTATTGATAAAAAAGGTATTAGTGAAGTTCTTAAAGAGATGCGCTCACGCGGCGAAAAAGTTTAAACTCTCTTAATCCCAAGTTTATTTACTCCATTAAATCTTATTTATATCCAGCTTCTTGAGCTAAAAGCACTGCCTCTTTTTGGAGAGATCCTAATTTTTCTACTAAGATAAGGTCTTCTTTAAAAGGGCCCCAATTTTTAAGAATTGAGCCTACTGCAATCGCATCCATAACTGGGTACTCCTTATTTGCTCCAGCATAAGTCTCCTGGGCTTCATTAGAGGATAACCATTCTAATAATTTAGTTGCTTCAGTTTTATTCTTAGAATATTTAATAACTCCAGCACCTGAAATATTGACATGAGTTCCTCTGCCCCCTTGATTAGCCCAATGTAATTTTAAATTTGAATATTTTGGATCATCAGCAAGTCTTGCCAAATAATACGTGTTTACTATTGTCACTGCACATTGTCCTGCTGAGACTGCTTTTAGAACCTGTGTGTCACTTGAAAAAACTTCAGTAGCAAGATTATTTACCCAACCCTGAACAACATTTTTTGTAGCTGCAAAACCATCCGCATCTATCATGCTTGCAATAAGTGATCTATTGTAAACCTTGGTTGAAGTTCTTAAACAGAGTCTATTTGCCCACTTTGGATAAGCCAAATCTTCATATGAAGTAAGGTCTTTAGCAGAAACTAAGTCAGAGTTATACACAATTGTCCTAGCTCTTTTTGATAAACCAAACCACTTACCATTAGCATCTCTTAAGTGTTCTGGTATATTTTTATTTAAAATCTCTGAATTAATTTCTTCAAAAATTCCTTTTTCGCCAGCTTGCCATAATACCCCAGCATCAACTGTCATAAATATATCAGCTTCTGTTGCATTGGCTTCTACAGCGATTCTTTCCATTAGCTGAGGCGCTTTGCCTGAAAGTAATATTACCTCTATACCAGTTTTTTCCTTATATTGTTCCAACAAAGGCTCTAAAAGTTGTGGTTGTCTAGATGTATAGATTGTAAGAAGATCCGAAGGTTTTTCTTGGCTACATGAAACCAGTAAAACCGAAAGACATAAAAATAGTAAAAATCTCATTTTAAAAAAATCAAGTAAATTAGTATTTAGATGATAATCATTCTCATTTAAAAAGCAACTCAACAATCATAGCTTATGCGATCCTGAGGCATGATTAATAAAAAATACTTTCATAAACGAGATCTTGTTAAAAAATTTTAATCCAAGGCCCCTTAAAACTTTAATATATATGTTGTTTGAGCCAAATAATCCGATAAACCCATCCATGGCTTTGAGCATAATTTCATTAATTGATTTTCTTCTTATTTCATATTTCTTTAGGACTCTATAGGATCCAATCGAATAACCTTTTTTAAAGGCTTCTATTATTTCTTCACATAAAATATCTGCGTCAGCAAAACCAAGGTTTATGCCTTGTCCAGCTAAAGGATGAATAGAGTGAGCAGCATCTCCAACAACAACAACGCCCTCTTTCATATAAGAATCAAGATGATGATTGGATAGTGGAAAACTTATAATGTTGGATTCTAATGTAATTTTTGAGTTAATTTTTGATGTCATTGCATCAATGTTTTCAGCAATAAAATTATCTTTATTGGTATCTTTTAAAAGCTCATTAGGTACAGACCAAACTACTGAAAACATATTTTCATTTAAATGTTTAATTGGCATTAATGCAAAAATTCCTTTATTGGAAAAAATCTGGCTTGCGGTTGAATTATTATGATCTGATTTTTCTTTTGCTAAAAAAGTAAAAGCTGTCTGCTTGTAATCATTTGTTTTGGAAACAAAATTTGATAGTTTTGCTACTGGTGAATTTCTTCCATCGGAACCAATAAGAAGTGAAGTTTGAAGTTCAGAATTATTATTCAGGGTTATTTTTGTTAATGTGTCTAACTTAGAGATGGAAGTTATTTCAGATTCATACTTAATAGCATTTAAAGCTTTATCTTGTATTTTTTCTAGGAGCTCATCAAACATAGCTACATGTGATAGTGCTTCTTCATTGACTTCATCAGCAGTAAATTGAATTCTTCCAGAGCTATCTCCATCAGATACTTTTATAGTTTTAACTGATGCAGACTCTAACTCAATACCTATTTCTAATAGAAGCTTGTAGGTGCTAGGGTTGAGAGAAATAGTTCTAATATTCTGACTTGAAACTTTTAATGGTGATCCTTTCTCAATTACTTGTGACAATATGCCAGCTTGTTTTAAGCGCAAATGAACATAACAACCAATAATCCCTCCTCCAGAAATTATGACAGGATGTTCCATAAAGTTTTTAGGCCATTAAGGCTTCGATTTCTTTTGGGTCAGATGGGACTTTAGCAGTTAAATTAAGATTACCTGATTCAGTTACAAGAATATCATCCTCGATTCTAATGCCTATACCTTTCCACTTATCATGGACATTAGCATCTTTACTAATATAAATACCAGGCTCAACTGTAGTTACCATTCCGGCCTTAAAAAGCATATGATCATCATTTTCCATATAGTCGCCAGCATCATGGACATCAAGGCCCAGCCAATGACCAATCTTGTGCATATAGAAATCTTTAAAAGCTCCTTGCTGATGCAAATCATCAACATCACCTTCAAGGATTCCTAATTCGACCAATCCTTTAGTAATTACTTTTTCTGACGTGATCTGCGGATCCATTATGTTATTTCCAACTTTTACGCATTCTGTAGCTTTATGAAGAGCTTCTAATACAACATTGTATACAGCAAGCTGTTCTGCTGAAAACTTTCCACTGATTGGAAATGTTCGCGTAATATCTGATGCATACATCTTAAATTCACAACCAGCATCAACAAGCAAAAGGTCTGACCCATTTAAGTCTTGGTTGTTATCTACATAATGAAGAACGCATGCATTATCTCCACCAGCGACAATAGGAGTATAAGCTGCAAATCGACCACCTTGTTTTGCAAATTCATACAAATACAAAGCTTCAATCGACTGTTCATTCATGCCTGGCTTTACAGCTTTCATAGCTTCCATATGGGCGTCAGCCGAAATATTTGCAGCCTGCTTCATGATTTCGATTTCATCACTATCCTTGATTAATCTGAGGTTTCCAATCAAAGAAGAGCCATCAGCAATATCTATTGCCTTACTGTGCCTATCTTTTGTTCCTGCTGATTTCATCCAATTTATTACTAATTGATCAAATCCATCTTTTTTGCCGAAAGGATAAAAAACTTTATTCATCCCATTAATTAAATTTGGAAGTTCAGAGTCAATCTCATCATTGTTAAAGGCATTTTCAAATAAATAATTTTCCTTAGCTCCCTCCGGACCCTCTCTGAAACCATCCCATATTTCTTTTAACTTATCTTTTCTTGGAACAAAAACAGAGGATGTGATTACGCCATTGGTATTTACTATGAGCATAGTTGAGTTTGCTTCACAGAAACCAGATAAATAGAAAAAACTACTATCTTGTCTGAAGTTATAAGAAGAATCTGCATTTCTATATTTAAGATCAGCCCCAGGAATAATAATTGCACAATCCATAGGCAGTAGATTGCCTAATGTTTGTCTTCTTTTTTGATATACTTTACTCATAACATTAATTTTACTCTTTTAAATTAAACTTCCCAACTACTGTTGGTAGATTTAAACTAAAAACATGAATGAGTCTGAAGAAAAAACAGTTCTAGCTAGCCTTAAATTACAGCTTAATAAACTAATTAATAGATTTGATGAGCAGCGGGGAATAATTGATTCTTATGTTAAAAGAGAAAGAGACTGGAAGTCTTCCAAACTTAAATATACTAAAGAAATTGATTTGTTAAATGATCAAGTGGCCGAATTAAGTAAAAAGGTGGATATAAATGAGTGAGATGGAGATAGTCGCATTAAAAATTTTTGGAAGAGATATTAGCCTTTCATGTCCTATTGAAGAAAAAGACGCATTAATTAATGCTGCTGAACTATTAAACTCTGAATTAGATGGTATTGATAATAAAAGTAATGCTTTGATTCTTGCAGGCTTAAGTTTAGCTAACAAGTTTCTTAAAAAAAATAATTCTTCATCAACAAATGATGAAGACCAAGATTCAATGCAGGTTATGATTCAGAGCATTGAGGAAGTTCTACAAAAGTAATATTCTACTTTTCATAATAATTAATTAATTTATAATAATTAGACATTCTGGTTCATTTGCCAATGTGTTAATTAATTTTGAACCGATATTAAATTATCTGGTGATAATCCAATGTCGTTGTTGAGCATTACCTCCTCTGAGGGAAGCCTGATTCGATAAGAAGTTCACCACCTGTCCTTTCGGTTCAGGTATAGCACATAGCGGTGAATTGGTTTGTTGATTCGCTGAATCTTTATGATCAAAACTAAATTTAGAAAATCTCTCAAGCGCAAATTATCATTAATGTCTGAGAGAGAAATTATAAAGACCTCAGCGACAATTCAACTGAATTGTCTCAAATATGTAAAGACTTTAAAGCATGAAAATGTTCTTATTTATATGCCGTCAAAAAGTGAAGTTAAAACTGATGCCATCAGAAAAAAAATGCTTAATAAAAACAAAAAAGTCTACATTCCTAGAGTTTTAGAAGAAAACAAGCTTCATTTTAATAAATTTGTCAGTGAAGATAATTTGGTTATTAATAAATTTAATATTCTTGAATCTATTGATCAAGATATCTTGCCTGCTGAAAAATTTGATCTTTTAATTTTACCATTTGTTGGCATTGATAAAAAAGGATCAAGACTTGGCCATGGAGGTGGCTACTATGATAGAGCTCTGCAAGATTTAAAATATCTTAATGATAAGGCAATAATAATTGGCTTAGGTTACGAATTTCAATTGATAAATGATGAATTTGGTGAGCCTCATGATCTTAAATTTGATCTTGTATTTACTGAGCAGGGTTTTCATAGATATTGATTGAAATATAGAGATAGAAATTTAAAAAGAAGTAGCTAAAATTAGCCTGAGGAAAAATCAATTGAAAACATTAAATCTAATTTTATCTCTGTCTATTCTTTTTGCAATGGAAACATTAGCATTAGATATTGATGGCGTTCTTGATGAGCCTGAATGGGTTGATGCAGATTCCTTTTCAACATTTTATGATGTTTTTCCGTATACATTAGAAGAATCTAATAAGAAAACGATTGTCAAAATATTTTCTAATGAAAATGGTATATATGTTGGTTTTATAAATTCTCAAGACCCTAATTCAATGGGTTCATATAAGCATGTTAGAGATGAATGGAACACCAAAACTGATAGGAATGCGTTTGTGGTAGATTTTGATGGTGATGGAAATACTGCATATACATTTATGCTCTCATTAGGAAATTCTTTACTTGATTCAACTATAAGAAATGGTAATGATCAAAGCTATGATTGGAATGGTGACTGGGTTGGTTTTACAAAAGTCAATAATGAGAATTGGGTTTCTGAAATTTTTATTCCCTGGTCAATTGGTAATATGCTGCCTATAACGGGCAAGAGAACAATCAAATTTGGAGCTTTTAGATATACAGCCTTTGATGGGAATTTGGTGGGTACTGCTAAAACGCATCCTGAAAGAGATAAATACATGTATCAGTTAAATGAATATGAGATAGATAGCTATCCAGCTAAAAGAAATATTAACTACTTCCCATATATCGTTTCAGCAAATGACTCTGTAACTGGTAATGAAATTAATAAGGTTGGTATTGAAATTTTTTATAATACAGGTACTGGAAAACAAATAAATGCTACATTCAATCCAGATTTTGGTCAGGTTGAGAGTGATGATGTGGTTGTGAATTTCTCAGCTGAAGAAACTTTATATGGTGAGAAGAGAGCTTTTTTTAATGAAAATCAAACTATCTTTGATATTACTGACAGAGACAGATTAAAAATAATGCACACCAGAAGAATTGGGTCAAAGCCTTCATATAATTGCAGCCAATCAATTAATGAAGATTTGTGCAATGACTCCAAGCAAGAATATTCAGATCTTGATTATGCCCTTAGGTATACTCAAAAAGAAGGGGGCACTGAATATGGTTTCTTCACAGCAAGCGAACAAGATGAAGATTTTTCACTAGGTCGTTCTTACTATGCTGGAAGAATAAAACAGGAAAATAATAATAAGACTCTTGGTTACATGATTACCTATACAGATGACCCTATTCTAGATAGAACAGCAATAGTAAATACCATAGATTATGATCACATTGTTAGTGATAAATTAAGGGTCTCATCAATCCTACTTCATGCTGAGGCTGACAATAAATCTTCATTAGGTTATAAAGCCAGCCTGAGATACAAGCCAACTAAAGATGATAATCATAACTTCGGAATTCATTATTATGGAGATGACTTAGACATTAATGATATGGGTTATCTTCAAAAAAATGATTGGATATCCTTTGGTGGCAGATCATCTTTTGACAGATACTTTTCTAATGAGTCAAAGTATAAAAACATAGAATATTCAATCCGCTATGGACACCAAAGTGATACAAATGGTAATACTATAGAAAATTTTATTAACCCAAAAATTGAAATTGAATTAAAAGATACCAATGAATTTGCTTTATGGGGTGTATATAAGTCTTCAGGAAAAAACACAACTATAACTAGAAAATATTTCTTATCGCCTTTTGTGAAAAGGCCAGCAAGGTATAGTTTTGGTGGAAGTTACGATTCAATGAATTTTTCAAATTTTGCTATAGGTGCAAGACTTAACTTTGAAAGAGGTGATAAAAATACATCATGGGCTTCTAAAGGTTATAAAAAAACATGGGCTTCAGCATCATATTACTTTTTTCCTAAAGACTTTTTAACCATGGGGCTTAGTTTTAATTATAGAGATCAAAAAGATTGGCTAAAGTGGGTAGATAAGAATTATTTAGCTGCATATGATTCAACAGAAAAATTCCTATCATTTAATATGAATTATTTTAAAGGCGATAAGCATGAATTAAGACTTAAAGGTCAGTTTGTTGCCTTAAATGCCTCTAACCCGACAAGCTTAATGTCCAATGAACAAGGCTATATTATTCGCAGTGACCAAAAGGTAAATCCTTTTAATGTAGGTGAGGCTGCTTTCCAGATTAGATATAAATATGAGTTAGCGCCTTTATCAAATCTTTATATAGTTTATAGCCAAGGTGGTAATATTTTTGAAGAAAATATTGAATCTGATAGCCTCACAATCATCGAGGACTCATGGAATGAGCCTTCAGGTAAAATTTTTGCAATAAAACTTAGATTAAGGTTTTAGAATAATTATCGAAGGAAATCCTGATAAGCATTATTGGTTGTTTCTTCAACAAAGTTATATTCTAATCCTTTAAGGTGAGCCTCAAGCCTTTTACTGCTTTTAGGATTATCTTGAATACCTATAAGAACTTTAGCAAAAGCTGCACCTAAATTTCTATAATGGAATAAAGAAATATTCCAATTCGTACCAAAGTCTCTTAAGAAGTTTATCAATGCATCGGGTTTTTGCGGGAACTCACTTCTAAAAATCCGCTCAGAATTTTTGTCTGCATCTTGATTATTTCTTCCGCCAACCATATGGCGCAAGTGATCATTAGAGATCTCATTTTTTGTTAAATCATTAAATTTGAATTTGGATTTTTTTAATTTACCTTTTAAGGCTTTAAATGATTCTTCAGTCTTAGTTTTAATGCCAACAAGAACAAAAGCTTTACTTTCATCAGCCATTCGATAATTGAATTCTGTTATCTGTGCTTTGCCAAAAATTCTACAAAGCCTCAAAAAACTGCCTGGCTGTTCTGGAATTTGTATACTGAGTATTTTCTCTCTATTTTCACCCAACTCAGATCTTTCAACAATATAACTTAATCTTTCAAAGTTGACGTTGGCTCCGCTGCTAATTGCTAAAAACTTTTTGCCTTTAATTTTTTTACTATATTTCTTTAATCCAGCTAAGGCTAATGCACCAGCTGGTTCTGAAAGAACTCGGGTATCTTCAAATATATCTTTAACAGCTGCGCAAACTTCATCAACACTAACAGTTATTACACCATCAACACATTCTTTAATAACATCAAAATTATTTTTACCGATTTGCTCTACTGCTACGCCATCTGCAAATAAACCAACCTCTCTTAGTCTAACTCTTTTATCAAATTTAATAGCTTCCAATAGACATGCAGAATCTTCAACCTCAACGCCATAAATTTTTACTTTTTTTGTATGTTGGGCTATCCAAGCAGAAACCCCGGCCAGTAGCCCCCCTCCTCCAACCGGAAGAAAAATTGCATCATATTCATCATCAGCTTCTAATATTTCTTGACCAATAGTGCCCTGACCTGCAATCGTATATTGATCGTCAAAAGGATGTATGAATTCTATTTTTTTAGTTTTAGCTATTTTTAAAGCTGCTTTTACAGCTTGATTAAAACTGTCACCTTCTAGTAATATTTTTGCACCGAAATTTTTAACTGACCTCACTTTGATATCAGGCGTGGTTACAGGCATAACTATTGAGCAAGGTATTTTTAATTTTTTACAAGCAAAAGCTACTCCCTGTGCATGATTTCCTGCAGATGCGGCTATTACACCCTTCTTTTTTTGAGCTGGGGTCAAGCTAAGAATTTTGTTATATGCTCCCCTGCTCTTAAAAGAAAAAACAGGCTGTAGATCTTCTCTTTTTAAATAAACTTCATTATCAATTTTTGCTGTCATATTTGTAGCAAAAGTTACAGGTGTTTTAATGGAAACGTCATATACATTAGCCTCATTAATGAGTTTTATATATTTTTTAGAATGCTTGAAGCTTCCTGTTTTATTTATTTTTAGTCTCAAAGTAATAGTCTTATTAAATTTCTTGTATTATACCTGCATGAGTGCCTCAAAAATCAATGTTGCTAAACAAGCTATGGACTTTATCAAGGATAAGTTAACTTCTTCGATGGTTTTGGGTATAGGTACTGGTTCTACTGTTAACTATTTTATTGATGAATTAGATAATTATTCTCATCTTTTTAAAGGTGCTGTATCAAGCTCACATGCTTCTTCACGCTTACTTAAATCGAAGGGCATTCAGGTTTTTAATTTAAATGATGTTAATGGAATTGATTTCTATATCGATGGAGCTGACGAGGTTGATAAGAATAATAATTTAATTAAAGGTGGGGGGGCTGCTCATACAAAAGAAAAAATTGTAGCCTCTGCTGCAACGGATTTTATTTGTATTGTTGATAAATCAAAGATTGTAAATCAACTTGGAGAATTCCCTCTTCCAGTTGAAGTAATTCCTGAATCTAGAAGTTTGGTGGCAAGAAGAATTCTTGCATTAGGTGGTGTGCCGGAATTAAGAATCGGAACTACAACTGATCAAGGTAATGAAATACTCGATGTTAAAGGGTTAGACCTATCTGACCCAGAAGCTATTGAATTAAAGCTTAATTCTTTTGCCGGGGTTGTAGATAATGGAGTTTTTAGCTTTCAGAAGCCAAGTATTGTGCTAATAAGCGAGGTTTAAAGAAGTCTTTCTATAGCATTGATAAGTATTTCAGAGTCAGGCTTAACCTTAGATCTGTAACCTTTGTAAACTTTTCCATCCCTGCCAATAAGGTACTTGTTAAAATTCCAATTAGGAGTCATTCCAGATTCTTTTGCTAATTTCTTATAAAAAGGATGAGCTCTATCTCCTCTTACTTTTGCAGTTGCAAACATTGGGAAGTTAACACCATATTCAGTAGAGCAAAACTCTGCCACAGATGATTCTTCTGTATATTCTTGCCTGAAATCCCTAGATGGTATACCAACAACAACTAATCCTTGTTCTTTATATGCATCATATAAAGTTTGTAAGCCCTCGTACTGGTATGTGTAGCCGCATTTACTAGCAACATTTACAACTAGAATTACATCGCCTTCATACTGACACATATTAACTCTATCAGATGAATCAAGAACCTTTAAGTCTGAATCTAACAGATTTGTACAAGCATGGGTGGATATCCCGAATATCAGAGTGAATAATAGTGCTAAGTTTTTCATGCAGCGATAATACTATACTATTGGGGTTATTGCATAAATTGAGCTTAGGAATAGCGTAACTAAAACAAAAACTTCTAAATTATCAACATATTTTTTCATATTAAACCTTAATTTTATTAAAAGAGTGGAGGGCAGAGCCCTCCATCTAATTCCAGAGGATGTCAGCTATCTAAATAGGGGGAGAGAATTGCTGACATGTATTATTATGCATGCTTATAATAATATATCAATAGTTTTTATAAAATAAAATCATTATTTTTTATGTATAATGCATTTCTTGATATTTTTAGGAGAATAAATTGAAAGGAACAGTACATTACGAAGTTAAAGATGGCGTAGCTATACTAACTGTAGACAATCCGCCTGTTAATCCACTTAGCGATGGTGTTAGAGCTGGTTTTGTTAATAACATAGATAAAGCTGAAAATGACCCTGATGTGTTAGGTGTTGTTCTCACAGGTGCTGGCAGGTCATTTATTGCTGGTGCTGATATATCTGAATTTGGTAAGAATCCAGATGGGCCAGGCCTTGATGAGGCCTTTAAAAGGCTTGAATTTTGCTCAAAGCCTGTTGTTGCTGCAATAAATGGTTCAGCTTTAGGTGGAGGATTAGAGACTGCTTTAGTATGTAACTACAGAATTGCCGGTCCTGCAGCATTTGTTGGTCTTCCTGAGGTTAATTTAGGGCTTTTACCAGGAGCTGGAGGGACTCAGAGACTTCCTAGACTTGTTGGTCCTGCTGAAGCGCTTAAAATGATGCTTACGGGTATGCATGTTAACGCTAAAAAAGCCTTATCAATGGGTATTATTGACGAAGTTTCAGACGATTTAATCAATGATTCTATTAAATTTATTCAAAAAGTAAGCTCAGAAACGCAAAATCATCCAAAAGTAAGGGATTTAAACGAAAAAGTGATAGCAGCAAGAGGTTCTGAGAATGTATTGCTTGAAGCAAAGGCAATGGCTGCTAAGACTAGAAAAGGTCAGTTTGCTCCTGGGCAAATTATAAAATGTGTTGAAGCTGCAATAAACTGTGATGACTTTGATGATGGCATGAAGAA
>CABWZP010000005.1 GCA_902509965.1 uncultured SAR86 cluster bacterium | reverse complement strand
TATACCTGGGCTTTGATTTATAATTTTTCTTGGAACTACAATGGTATCACCAGGATCTAAATTTACATTTCTTCCAAAAATATTTCTTGAAGCTTTGACAACAACTCCATTTGCCTTGATAACATATACTCTTTTTTTATCTGCATATTGTTGATATCCACCAGCATTATTAATTACAGAATCCAAACTTTGATTCTTTTTGTATTCCATTGCTATCGGATTTAAGACTTCCCCAAAAACACTTATAGCATTAGGATTTTTGGGAACTATAATTCTATCATTATTTAGTAAAACTGTATTTAATGATGCTTGAGATTTTGGAGAAAAATCTCCAGCTAGTCTTCCTAAATTCACAGGATCGATTGATTGAGAAAGTGCTCTTATAATACCTACATCGCCAATTGCATTTCCTTTCTGGGAACTAATAAGCAAGGCTTTTTTTAAGTCTTCATTTGATTTCTGTATTGCTTTAACTTGTCTTTCTCTAATAACTTCTCTTGTAAGAGCTATACCATCTAGATAGGCTTGATTTTTAAAGTTACCAATTAGCTGATACAAATCTTCAACAGTAGAATTATTATTTAAGACATACGTTCCAGGATAATCTATTGCTCCGCTAATAGAGACTGTAATAAGATTATTATCAGGCGATTTAAAAGATACGGTG
Organism: uncultured SAR86 cluster bacterium; assembly: GCA_902509965.1. Lineage (GTDB taxonomy): Bacteria > Pseudomonadota > Gammaproteobacteria > Magnimaribacterales > D2472 > MED-G78. The sequence continues at coordinate 50,541 of CABWZP010000005.1, read as the reverse complement.
TTATATTTTTGTGCAGTAAATTGCATATTTTTAAATGAATCATTAATAACGATGTTTTCTAATGGACTTATGTACGTTGCGATATCATCTACATCACTCATATCTAAACCCAATAAATCTAGAAATGATTTAACAGAATATTTACCATATACAGGAAGTTTAAAAGTTTCTTGCCTAATATTAAGTACTAATTCATAGTCTTCTATCTTAGCTTTGGCCATTTCACTAACATCAAATGATTTTTCATTAATATTTGCGAAATAAATTTTAGAGTTAGGTAAAAGCTCTATAGATTTATAGGTACTGGAATCAGTCAAATTAAATAAAATAATAGATTTAAGAATCTTATTATTGTCAAACTGCTCCAAAACCCCAAGCCATGGATATACATCCACAAATTTTAAACGATCAATCAAACTCTCTAAATTATTATATTTTTTAATATCATAAAAACCTGGTTCTTCTATTGCGCCAAGTACTTGAATATTAGAGGTATCAACGCTCACATAATTAAAAACATTTACAGACAATGCGCTTTCTAGGCTCTGGTCTAGGCTGCTTATATTTTTTTTAACTATCGCTACTTCATTTAGATCTAAAAATGATACAGATATATTTGATTTGTTTGCAGTCTGGTCAAAGCCAAGAGCAAAATTTACTATATCCATTAAAGTTTCGCCCTCTAAGATTTCGTATATAGCTGGTCGTTTTACTGCACCACTTATTTCAACAAACTGTGATGCTGCATTAATTAACAAAGTATCACCTGCTTCAATAGTCAGATCTTTAGATCTATCTCCTCTAACAAGTAAGTCATATAAATCAAATGAAAAAATTTCTTCGTTATTTCTTATTAATTTAATGTCTCTTAGCGAGCCTATTTCAGAGACTCCTCCAGAGTACGCTAATGCGCCTGTAATAGTGCTGAAAGGATTTATAAGGTAGGTTCCTGGTGTTTTTACTGCCCCAACTATTGTAATTTTTTTAGCGCTTAAATTTTGTATGGAAATGTCTATATTTACACCAATGTAGGATTGTTCAATTAGTTGCGATAGTTTATCTTTAACATCTTTAAAGCTCAGTCCAACAACTGAAATAGCTCCAAGCTCAGGAAATAATATTGAGCCATCTAGCTTAACATTTAAGTTAAATATGGCATCTTTTGAACCGGATAAGATAACTCTAAATTGATCTCTTAAAGAGATTTTATAGTCGTTAGGTAAAGGAAGGTCTCCAACTGCTGTAAGAGAAGTTGGTGTTGATGAAAAAAAATCGTAACCGTATTTTTGACCAGGAATTTTATTTGCGTCTTTAGCTGATGCAGATTCATTTGTTACTAATGACTCATCTATCGCTGGCAGCTCTTCAACTGATTTATCTGCAGAATTCTTTTTTGCATATTCATCTTTTGCCATCTCAATTTGTTCTGGACTAAGCTGAGATAAAATTGAAGGGTCTATGGCTTGGCCTGAAACATTAAAGGAAAAAATAAAGAAAACTAGAAATAGATATTGATTATAATTTTTCATAGGTAATACGTGTATTAATAATGTATTTTACATATATTTATTAAATATTATAGATGGGATGAGACATTTTTACTAAAGCCCAGGTATTGAAATGCCCTCTAAATCAATAATTGGCTGTAAGAGCTCATTAACACTCTTTTGGATATCCTCTTCAGACAAAGTGTTTAAATTTGATTGAAAAATCAACCTTACGCCAACCTTAATCTCGTTAAGTTTTTTATTTTCATAAAAATCAAAAATAAAGGCATCTTTAAGATTCTTATCATTTAAGTCTGACAAGTAGTCAATTACTGCATTATACTTTTCTAAATCTTTTATTGAAAAAGAAAAATCTCTAGTACTAGAAGGAAATTCGGAAACTGATTGATATTTAATAAAGTTAATCTGATCTATTCTTGATTCTGAGTCTTTGAATAGATGCTTGGGTATTTTATCTATTGATATTTCTAAATAAAAAATCTTATCTTTCTTTTTAGTTTTTAGCTCTTTTCTTGATATTTCTTCAATTACAAAAGCTTGCTTTTTAGAGTCTTGATTTAATAGTTCACTCAAATATGCATTATCTAATTTCTTCGAAAAATCTAAATAATTATGGCTTTTTCTCCCACTAATAATAATCCCAAGTTTTTTTTCTTGAGTAATTTCATTATTTTTTGTGTACAAGTCACTGATTTCAAAGAATTTTATTGAATCTTTCTGTCTTCTTTCGTTATAAAGAAGATTTTCTAACAAAGAATTTTTTAAGGAGGTCCTAAGTTTATTTTTATTCGAGTCTAATGGATTATCAATTGATATAGATTTTTTTTCTTCATTTGCAGTAAATGGAAAATTGATGACCTCAGAAAAACCATTTTTAATTAGGTAATTTTTTAATCTATTAACATCATCTGTACTTTTATCTAACTTTTTTGTAATCTTTAAAGGCTTACTTTCTATGTTGTTATAGCCAATAACTCTTGCTATCTCTTCTGCTAAATCATTTTGTGATGCAATATCATGCCTGAAAGTGGGAACAACAATTTCCTTTTCAATGCCAAAACCTAGCTTGCTTAGATGTGTGAGGTATTTTTCTTCTTCTAGATCTATACCTAAAATTTTATTAATTCTTTTAACATCAATCGGGATTTTAGCTTTCTGATCTTGGCCTTCATCAAATGTTTGAATTTTAATATTTTTAATTGATACATGGTCTCTTACTATTTGGATAAATCTTCTAAGCACTTCTTCTTGTAATTGAATATCAACACCTCTTTCAAATTTATGGGCCGCATCAGAAGCGAGGTTATATTTAACACTTTTTCCAATTATTGCTTCAGGAATAAAATAAGCACACTCGATCAGTGCTTTTTTTGTGCTTGTTGAGCATGCTGTTGACATACCTCCCATGACTCCAGCAAGACTTATGATTTCATCGTTTATTGAAAAAATACAATTTTTACCACCAAGATTGATATCTGTTCCTAGTAATGTCTTAAAAGACTTTTCACAAATTTTATTTTCAAATATTAATTGATATTTAATGGTGTTTGCATCGAAGCAATGGGTTGGTTGGCCTAATTCATAAGAAATATAATTAGAAATATCTGTAAAGAAATTTACTTTCTTATTTCCAAGTAAAGAAAAATAATTTTCAAGGTATGGTTTGTACTCCTTTGCATTGCCTTCGATTTCAATTTCTAGAAAACTAATTTTAGGGCAAACTTCAGGTGAGAGATTTTTAAAATCCAGATTAAGATTTTCTATTTCTTCCTGAAAGATTTTATAGGGCTGAGCTTTTCCAAAAAAAACATTAAGATCTCTTGATAATCCAATTAGTGATAAGCAGTCACCTCTATTTGGAGTGAACTCCATAGCAAATACTTCACAATTAATCTCATGCTCATGACCAAGCTGAAAAAGTCTTTCCGATAAATTTTTTATAGACGGTTTATCAGATAAGAAATGTAATAGATCCTTGTATATAAATTTCATTTAAATTGACCTAAAAAATCTAAATTTGATTTATAAAATTCTCTTATGTCATTCACTCCGTACTTAAGCATAGCTATTCTTTCAACTCCGAGACCAAAAGCAAGACCGCTATATTTTTCTGGATCAATATTGCAATTCTTTAATACTATTGGGTTGACGATGCCACAACCTAGAATTTCTAACCATTTTCCATTTTTAGATAAAATATCAACTTCTGCAGATGGTTCTGTAAATGGGAAATATGATGGACGGAATCTTATCTCAACATCTTTTCCAAATAAATTATGAAGAATTTGGTGTATTAGGTCTTTTAAGTTGGAAAAAGTTACATCTTTATCAACATATATACCCTCAACCTGATGAAACATAGGTAAATGAGTGGCGTCATCATCTTTCCTATAAACTTTTCCAGCAGATGAAAATGCTATAGGTGGTTGTGATTTAAGCATACTCCTAATTTGTACAGGTGATGTATGCGTTCTTAATACATTACTTTTATCTTCTACATAAAAGGTATCATGCATCTGTCTTGCTGGGTGTGATTTTTTGATATTAAGCATATCAAAATTAAAATCTTCACTTTCAATTTCAGGACCATGAACTTCTTTAAACCCAATTTGAGTAAGGAGATTCAGGAGATAATCTTTAGTTTGATTTATTGGATGCAGTGTTCCAATATCTTTAGAAATAGCTGGAGGATTTATTTTGTCTAAAGAAGACATTTTAAAATTAATTTACTGCTGTTTTAACAATTTTCTCAAATGTTGAAGCATCATTTATTGCTAAGTCAGATAAAATTTTTCTATCAAGCAAAATATTACTTTTATTTAAACCATTTACTAAAACTGAGTATGATACTCCTAAAGCTCTAGAGCCTGCATTAATTCTTGCAATCCACAAAGATCTAAAGGCTCTTTTCCTATTTTTTCTATCCCTAAATGCGTATTGTAGAGATTTTATATTAGATTGTTTAGCAGTTCTAAATAATCTACTTCTTGCTCCATAATGTCCCTTAGTGGCACTAAGTACCTTCTTATGTTTTGCTTTTGCTGTGACTGATTTAGTTACTCTTGGCATAATTATTTAATAAGTTTTTGAACCATTCTTAATGTGGTTCCAGCTAACTTAATTAGTCCTCTATTGTGTCTTTTTCTTTTTGTAGACTGTTTTGTAAGTATATGGTTTCTGCTAGCACTTCTACTTTTAACAGATGTACCTGTTTTTTTAAAACGTTTAGCAGCACCTGAGTGCGATTTTAACTTGTATCCCATATCTTTCTCTTTATATTTATTTCTTTTTTAGCGGAGATAAGACCATAAGTAATTGTCTTCCTTCTAATGAAGGCTCTTGGTCAACTTGAGCTATTTCTTCAAGCTCATCTCTTATTCTATTAAGAAGATCTAATCCAAGATTACTATTAAGTATTTCTCTACCTCTAAAACGGACGCTTATTTTAGTCTTATCTCCGTCAAGAATAAAGCTTTTAATCTTTTTTAATTTAATATTGTAATCACCTATATCAGTAGATGGTCTAAACTTTATTTCTTTTACAGTATTCCTTTTGACTTTAACTTTAGAAGACGAAGTGCTTTTTTTCTTTTCAAAGATATGTTTTCCATAATCTAATAATTTACAAACGACTGGATTTGCATCAGATGGAGATACTTGGACCAGATCAAGAGATTCAGCCTTAGCTGAATTTAAAGCTAAATCAATCGAAACTAAGCCTTGTTTTTCTCCATTTGAACTGATGAGCATAACTTCGGTAGCTCTAATTTTTTCATTAATAGGAGTGATATTTTTCTTTTGAGAAGCTATGGTAATACCTTTTGAAGAATAGAGCAGATTGAAAACATTAAGTATTAAAAATAATGTTATTTATTTGTGAAAGTTTGATTTTTATCATTTTGTGAATGTGATTTTATACTAATTAACCTATTACGCAATAAAATTTTATCTAGGGTTGAAGAACAAGATGCTTCCAACTATTATCACTTTTTTCATAGACCTCTCTTTTATTTAGTCGTGACTCATGCCCTTCCCAAAATTCAAAATAGTAAGGAGTAAAAGAATAACCTCCCCAAAACTCTGGGCATTTCTTTAAATTATCATTATTTAAAGATTTATTATAATTTTCTTTAACTTGGTTATAAGAATCTATTGGCTTTGATTGGTTAGATGAAATAGCTAATGCATTTTTTTCTTCTGATCTGTCAAAAAAATATTTCTTATTAAATTCATTTGAAGTTTTTTTTATTTCTGCCTTTATTCTAATCTGAACATTAATACTAGGCCAATATACTAATGCAGCTATTTGGTTATGAGAGTTAAAGGAGGCTGCTTTCACAGAGTTATAGTTACTAAAAAAAATAAACTCATCATTTGTGATGAATTTAAGATTTACGTATCTAGAATCAACCTCACTTATCTCCTTGTTGAAAGAAGAAATTGAAATGGCTTCAATGGCTTTTTGACCTGCATCAACAGCTTTATCATATTTCGCTTTAAAAAGCAGAAAAGGAATTTCTTTATTTAAGTTATTAAATTTAATCATTGTATTAAAATTTGGATTTATTATATATGTCTTATTATCAATTAAGAACTTTAAAAGCTTATAAAAAATAATAATGTCAAAGGCTTAATGGGTCATAATTATTTTAAAGCCATATATACGGCACTAACCATATATATGCTATGTAAGATTAATTTTATTATTTTTGAACAATTAAGGCTTGCAGATATTAGCACTAAATTAAAATTATCTTTGTGTAAAATATTAACAGATAAGGTAATTAATTTTTTTCAAAAAAAACAAAAAATGTTAACCTAAATCAACATACCTCCATCTACACCTATCACCTGACCGGTTACATATGAAGAAAAATCTGATGCTAAAAACGCGACTACATTAGATATTTCCGAGGGCAATCCAATCCTTTTCATAGCAATCGAATTAATTCGTTCTTGAAAGACAGCATCAGATACTGATCTAGACATATCAGTATCTATAAATCCTGGAGCAATAGCATTAACTCTTATATTTTTTATAGCCAATTCTTTTGCTAGACTTTTAGTGATACCAATAATAGCCGCCTTAGAACCACCGTACACTGCTTGACCTTCATTCCCATTTGTACCAATTATTGAACTGATATTAATTATCGAACCTTTATTATTTCTAGCCATGAAGCGGGATGCGTATTGTGATAAAAATAAAACTGAATATGTATTGGTTCTAAATGTCTTCTCAATTTGACCTAATGATACCATTCCGATTAAAGCATCATCTAAAATTCCAGCATTATTAACTAGTATATCGAGTTTTTTACCTTCTTTTGCATATGATCTAAAAGCAAGCTTAACGCTATCATAGTCTGAAACATCACAAATAAAAGGCCTCACTCGTAGATTTTCATTACATAAAGTCATAACAAGTTTTTTTACTTTTTCTTCATCGCGACCATTTATGTAAACCATCGCTCCATTTTTTGCTAAATCATGTGCAATTTGCAACCCAATACCTTTACAGGCACCAGTTACTAAAGCAACTTTTCCATCTAAATTCATAACTTACCTCATTAGTCGGTTTTTTAAGACTAGATATTCTGTTTTCGATGAGACAATACTTTTCTCTGGAACATTAGACTTAACAAAACTATGCGTGTCAACAATGCACGAGTCTCCTAATATTTTCCCTGGAAAGACTGTCGCCCTTGTACCTAGAAAACACTTTTCCCCGACCTTAGACGAGCCGTTGAGTGCTGCATATGGTGACAAGACAGATGATTCTCCTATATAAGATTCATGGCCTACGCTTGCATTAACATTAACTACTACATTAGGCTCAATTGTACATCGAGCATTTAATATGACATTAGGACAAATAACTGCCCCCTCACCAATCACAGCACTTCGAGAAACTATGGCTCTTGGGTCAATAAAAGTATAGAGTTTGCATTTGCCTTTAAGAGAATTATAAATTCGGCTTCTTGTCTGAGGATTCCCTATTGTGATCAAGAAATAACAATCTGTATAATTTTCAGCTTCACTAACATCTCCTAAATAATCTATGTCGAGAATACCACTACTTTTCTGTGCAGCTAAATATCCAAAAATATATGCATCATTAGAAGCAGATATATACTCACTTACCTCTAAAAAAAAGCCGCCCCCGCCCACTAAAATTAATTTTTTCTTACCTTTGCTTTCGCTCATAATAAAACCCATAAAAATTTACGAAACAATTATCTTCCTCATTTTATAGTAAAAAATAGATTGTGCTATTGTTGCTAAAAAAACCCAGGCTAAATCAAGATAAGAAGTTCTTCGATTATAGAAATTAATCCTACTTTATTTTTGATACGTCAATCTTTCTAGACATAGAATCAATTAGATCATAACCATCCCATATATTACTAAATTCTAATGCCTGCCCAATAGGCACCACCCTATCTAAACCTCTATTGGTAAGAGAGGCTAAAAGCTCACCCACCTCTCCCAAAGAAAATCCGTGAATGGATAATGTTTGATCTTTGGGCCTTATGTGGCTTGAAAGATCCGCTATTTGTGGCAAAAAAAATTGAACTATAGAGCCATTTCCTGGATGTCCATCTCTGAAAGATATCTGTGTTGTTAGACTACCATTAAGTAGGAGGACTTTATCATGACTAAATGGCACTTCTGCTTTATCAACTATTCCAGAAATCGCCATACTGGATAATGAGACATACCTATCCATTACCTCTGAAGCAGATAATTTATGATTTTTTGCAGCTGCTGCGAAGAAATTCCAAAATCTCTCAGATTGCTCACAGGGGCCCGAGGAGCCGACAAAATATAAAGCCAATGGAGAGGAACACGCTTGCTGACCAAATAGCTGTATATCAGCATAAAAATTTTCACATAATCTAATCAGTTCTTTGTCAGTTGTCTTAGTAAGTGTTGATAAATTTATGGCAGAAAAAGATATTCTATTAGGGAATTTTATTTCTAAAGCTGTGGGATTAAGAGGTATTGCAGTGATATTACTGACGGTCTTATCGCCACCCCATATAATTCTCAGCTCGCAAAGCTTTGACACTATTTCAGTGGTTGTGTCTTCATGTGGGTAGGTACAAATCACAAACCTACCTGCAGTTTCAGTCTCACCTGAATCATAAAGATCTTGAAACAATTGGATAATAATATCTAGTTGAGGAGAACTCTTTTGGGACACTCTAATAAAACTAGAATTTCCTGCAAGGAGAGATAAGAAAAAAGAATAAACAAAAATAGTATCTACATTACTAGGAGCTATGTGCAACGATAAACCTCTACCCACTCTGAAAACATCTTTATCGTTAATATAATGTTGCTCTAGTTTGTGAATATTCGCACGCCTAAACCAATAAGCCAAGGCAACTAAATCTGGGTACTGATTAATAGCTGGATATTTAAGCAATAAAGAAGAAAATTTATTAATGAAAGAAACTGCTCTTTTGTCGAAGATATTCCAAATACTGCAACTTTCAAGATAATCTATTGCGTCTTCAACCGAAGCTACCTTTTCATGAGCGAATAAAATACTAACGCTCATATTTTTACCTCCCTTGTATCACTGCAGCCCCGAAGCTCCGCTAGTGGCATTCTTCCAGATACAGTAAAATACTTGCCTTTTCGGCCGCAGCCACAATCATCCTCGCCATGCACTGTTCCAAGATCCTCTGTAAGCAGTGAATGTCCTGGATAACTTACTGGGAGTGCGCTTAAAACCTGAATAACACCCTCCCTATTGAATGGTAAGACATCAAAATTGAGAGGATCTCTAATAATCACCTCAGCATAATTCGGGCAATGCAGATAGCCGTGTTCGCACTCCATAAATATAGATCCAACCTGCTCAACCATTCCGTAGTAATTATGAACGAGTTTTATTCCTAAATGGTCATGAAGAGCTTGTTTAAATTCATGATTACTAACTTTTTGATCTTCTAGCTTTTTCCATCCACCCCCATGTATCAAAACACTTTGATTTCCAAAATCAAATTTAACTTGGTTCTTAATTGCATATTGTATTAATGATTGCCAAACAATAAAAGTAAATCCAAAAATAAATATAGGGCCGTCACGGTGTTTATCAAGGAATTCTATTAAACCCTCTACCAACAAGTTTAGATCTTTATCTAAACAATAAAAATGGTTCCTTCCAAATACTGAAAAACCAAGAATTCCAGCCGCTCTAGCATTAAGTTTAGCTCTATCTTTAAATAACTCATTACTGTCAGCGATTATCATTGGAATTCTAGCATCTCCAATAAAGTTTTTAGTAATCGAGGATAAAATTTTTGACTGCCTTTTTGCTGTGGTTGCATCAAGGTGTATTTTTGAAACACTCTGGCCAGACGTGCCGCTGGAGTTTAAAGTCTTAAAAATAAAACTTTTATCTAAGCTAAATAAATCATGCTGTTTGAACATTCTTACAGGAAGGAACGGGATACTGTCTATGTCTAGTGGATGATTTACAGAATCATTAAACACACTGGTAAAGTTTCGATAACCTATGCAGTTGTTATAATGAAAACTGGTTAAGCTATTCATTAAGTCTTGAAGAAACGGCATTTTTTCACTGGCGGTCATCGAATAAGGGTTAACCAAATCAATTTCATCCAGTTTTTCAATTAAATTATCAATTTTCACTATATCTTTCCCTGTAAAATGCATAGTCCTTTTTGCCGTTAGGTTTCCTTGCTAATTGCTCACCCGATAGGACTTTGATAAAAGATCTATTAATAAGAAACTTGTCCTGTAGTTTTGTGATAATTAAATTATTTTCTAGAGTAGATTGCTCCAAAAAAATTATCAGTTTGTCGTCCTTCCCCGCTGCCACACAGGAAATCTCGAATTCATCTTCAAGAAAAATCTCTATTTCATCTAACCCATATCTGGATCCTGCCAACTTAACAAAACGCTTTAGTCGGCCAGTTATATAATAATATCCATCTGCATCAACCCTAGCTAAATCTCCTGTAGACAATGAACCTATTTGACTCTCTTTCAAAAATAAATCAGCTTTGCTTCTGGCATATCCCATCATTACGTTTGGACCAGAATAGACAAGCTCTCCATCACTAGATAAACTCAATTTTCCCCCTGGTATAGCAATTCCAATGGATCCAATTTTCTGGTCCAGCATCTCAGGAGGTACATAGCTTATCCTAGCAGTGGCTTCAGTTTGACCATACATTACAAAGAAATTTATGGTGTGAAGTTTTGCATATTCACTAAACTTTCTTACTAGGTTATCACCAAGTTTTCCTCCGGCTTGTGTCATCACTTTGAGAGAAGGCATATCTTTTTCAAAAAACCCAGTCCGAAACAACATTTGGTAGAAGAAAGGAACACCTGAGATTGATGTTATATTCTCTTCAATAAGTTCATCATAATAATTTTCAGAAAATGGAGTCAGCTCTGATAAGTATACACAGGCACCAGCCTGTAAATGCGTATTGAGAACTGATAAGCCATAAGAGTAACTGAGTGGAAGCGAGCAATGAGCCTTATCTAGGGAATTAATCTTGAGGTATTCACAGATTGCTTTAGTATTTTGGTAAAGGTTATCGTGTGAAAGCTTTACAAGTTTTGCACTTCCAGTTGAGCCTGATGTGTTTAGTAGCACCGCTAAATTTTTTGACAATCCAACTTCCAAAACCGGCATGCTGTGCAACTCTATTTCATACAAATCATCTAAACCAAAAGATAATGCTGGTTTATACACTTCATATAGGTTCTGCATTAAGCTCCCATCAATATCTGATGGCAGAAGAAGTGGTACAATTGACTCTCTTAGACAGGCTAAATATCTAACCACACTGAAAATATTCATTTTCATGGGCAAAAAGGCTAGCTGGTTTTTTAAATCAAACTCCGCAAGGTGAGCTGCATATTCGGTTACCATATGATTCAAATCAGAGTAGGTCAGATTTACATCTTTAGTTGCAATCGCAAAACCTTCAGTCGACTCGAATAAATCAGAACTCCAAAATGGCAGCTGGGTGGACATTCTATAAATATTTGTTAACTATTTCTTTAGCTTTTTTAAATGAGCTCATATCTATAACGTCATCTGTTTCAATCATGATATCAAACTCATCTTCTAAACATACGATTAGAGACATATGAGCAACCGAATCCCACTGGGGGATCGAAGCATATTCAAGTTCATCTACAACAATTTCCTTAGAAATACCAAAACACTCCACAAATTGGGCTCTTACTCTATCTTCCATTTTTTTTCCTTTTAGTTAGTTAATTTATTACTGTAAACGTGAATCGATCATTTCTGCCGGCATATGCGGCAAATTACTAAATAACCTCGTTACATCCCACGACGGCGCTATCACCGCAAAGGCAGTGGCTATTATAATTAACATATTTAGAGTAGTCGATCGATTGTTGACATACCAAATTTCTAAAGATGCCTTGTACGGCGAAATTACATGTATGTAAAATTCTCGCGCATCCGAGCGATGAGCATAATAACTCTCTTCATCTCTCAAAATAAGAGAGCCAATACCAGTTACACCAGGGCGAACAGATCTTATAATTCTGGCTTGATCTTTGGTATAGTTTTCCTCTCCCTCTGGCACTAGAGGTCTCGGACCCACGAAACTCATATCACCAATGAAAATATTTAGTAGCTGTGGTAACTCATTTATTTTTGTCTTTCGCAGGAAGGCTCCCACTGGCAGCACCCTCGGATCATTTATCATCGTTAATGTTCCAGCGCCAATATTGGGGCTATCCCTCAACATAGTCGCAAATTTATAGATATTAAATCTCTCACCCCGAAACCCCACTCGCAACTGTCGATAAAAGACTTCGCCTTCTCCTGTCAATCGCAAAATTACAAATAACGGCACTAATAGTGGCGAAAGAATGACGAGAGCAACCCCAGAAAAAATAATGTCGAATATTCGAGTCATCAGTTACATCCTTCCATCTAAATATTTACCTGTATCTTTGTGGTCAAAGTCAGGGATCATCTTATTAAATAGATCAACTATTGATGCCTTTTCCCAAACTGTTTGAGCGCGGAGTCCATGAATCACTTCTAAAAAATCATCCAATATATTCGACCTGTAGTTAGCTTCGTTTTTAATCACTCCTAGATTCTTAAACCTATCTAGATCTAACACTTCATTCTCTGTAAAAAATTCTTCAAAATCTTTTTCACCTGAGGTGTCTGATTTGAAGAAGTAACACGGCCAATGCTTGGAAGCTATTAATTCATCAGATCGGTCTCTTGCTTCCTCCTCGGTTGAGCAATGATAAGGTTCATACCCAAGGTTCTCTATATAGCGCTCAGCAATGTCGGAAAAAGTGGTCAAATGAAGCTGTTCACTCAACTTTGGGAAAAATATATCTCTATTTTTGCCTAGGAGGCATGACATTAGACATAGCTCTCCAGATTCCTGAGGTGTTACAAAGTAACGTCTAACATCATTTGGTGCTGAAATAGGTTGTCGCTTAGCGAAGCGTTGATTAAATCCATGCAAGAGTGAACCATCGGAAAAAGCCACATTGGCGAAACGTGCAGTTGAAATTTTTATTGATTCACTTTCACGCATTAAAAACATTTCCATGATTCGCTTGCTGGCACCCATCATATTCACTGGGTTTGCAGCTTTATCAGTCGATACACAAAAATACTTCTTAGCGCCCTGCTCTTTGGCCATTTGAACTGTTTTGATGGTATTAAGGATATTGACCTCAATAAGACGCATTAATGTAAAAGGATCTTTTTCACTCCGAACATGCTTAAGCGCCGAAAGATTAAGGACATAGTCATATCCCTCACTAGAATTCATGAGTGCTCTATATTCATTACTACCACAATCGATGGCAAAAGTACGAAAATCACCGTCAATGTAACCGAGAGTACTTCGAATATCTCTTACAAGTTCTACCATGTTGTTTTCACTTATATCAACAACATGAAGCACAAGAGGATTCCTCTTAAATATCTCACGCGTAACAGCCTGGCCAATAGAACCTGCGCCACCTATCACCAAAAATCGGCTATTTGAAACTAAGGCCTCTAGTTCTTTTTGGTCACTAGAAATATCGTCATCAAACAATGGCGCTGTTCGACCAATTAGTTTTAATATGTCCATAGCAACTATTATATATCCAGTTTCTTTATAGCTCCATCAGGAACACTTGAGGGTATGTTTACTACTCGATCTTCTAACCAAAGCGAGTTTTCAAGACCGTCTGTTTGACAATCTTTGAACATTGGGAGTTTTGACATTAGCGTCCAAATTGGACGACTCATCACATTATTATCATTGGTTACCTTCAGGAATTCATCACGATCTTCTTTAGAATCCAAAATTATTGCATTAAGCCAGTGATTTGCCTTATTTTCATTAATCGCCTTAAAAAAATTGACGTCTCTCTTATCAAAAAAGGCATCCCATTGAACAGCTAACTGTTTTTTTATCGCCAAAAATTCATCTAAACGCTCCATTTGGGCACAACCCAAGGCTGCGTTCAGATTGGGCATGCGATAGTTGTATCCTATCTCATCGTGAACAAACTCGTAAGGATGAAGAACCTTTGAAGTCGTAGTAATATGCTTCGCTCGCTTGGCAAGTTCAAAGTCATCAGTAATAATCATTCCTCCACCACCTGTGGTAATCACCTTATTTCCATTGAAACTAAGTGTAGCCATTAAGGCAAAAGTACCTGTATGATGACTGCCAACAAAACTACCCAGGCTCTCAGCAGCATCCTCTATCAAAGCGATATCCCAATCGGCGCAAATCTCAGCAATTTCAACTATTCGACAGGGAAATCCAAAAGTATGCATAGGTACACATGCAGATATTTTTTTACCTGAAGTTTTATTGAACGTTCCACTCGTCCTTTTCTCAGCATTTTTTGTTAAGAAGCGTTTTAACGCAGTTGGGCTAAGTCCCATCGTGTCAACATCTACATCTATGAAAAGTGGTTTAGCACCTGCATAACTAATAGCATTACACGTTGCAATAAAAGTAAGGGCTTGAGATATCACCTCATCTCCAGGTTTGACTCCAGCAAGCTCAATTGCTACATGAAGAGCAGCAGTCCCATTAACAGTCGCTACTGCATACTTAGATCCTGTAAATTTTACTACTTTTTCCTCGAGCTCAACTACCTTTTCACCGACCGAAGAGACAAAATTCGAATCGATACAATCAACTAAATACTGACGCTCATTCCCCTCAAATACTGGACGGTGAAGAGGTATAAAATCATTTCCATAGATCTTTTTTGCAAAGGCTATCGTATCATTATTTAAAATATCTAATTTATTCATGAGCTTTGTTTTTTTTATTTAATTGTACGTGTTTTCAAGGATCTTCACCAAGTCTAAGGAGTGATTTTTTTCTATTAAATCTCTCATTGGAAAGTTTTTGGCATTTTTACTTTTTATTGGCAAATGCTGACGGTTCTCTCTAGCTTGCCCTAAAGTATGAGCAAAGACTTCTGCATTTTCTGGAGCTAGCACAAATCCTGAGTTAGTTTCATTAACAATATTAGCAAGCCACCCAGGATAATTATTTAAAACTGAAGGTAATCCTGTTATGTAATCAAAAAATTTATTAGGGGATTTGTTATAACTACAATTTACTTGAGTGTCACTTGAAATATCAAAGTTGCAAAAAAAGTTATTACATGTAAATCTGATATCATTTTAGTATTAATACTTTTCATCTGCTAGTTATAATTAATTTTAGATTTTAGTAACTCTTTATATTCTTCAAGTAAAAAATGATGGAAATTTTCTCTCTGATATTTTTTACAAATGTCTTTTCTACTATTCATTGATAATTTTTTTAATAAGCTCTTATCTGAAAGATATTTTTTCATGGCATGGTAAAGATCTAATTTATCTTTAGATTTAATTAAAAGCCCATTAAAGTTATTTGTAATAATCTCATTACATCCATTAATATCAGTTGCTATGCATGGAACACTCATGCTGCATGCCTGTAATAAAACGTTTGGAAAACCCTCTCTATAGGTAGGTAATACAAAAACATCGCAACAGGCAAGATATGGCCTCACGTCATCTATAAACCCAGTACTTTGTATGTTTTTGTTACTGTTTATTATTTTAAATGATTCAGCAGAAATCGGGTTTAAGTTATTTTCAAAAGGACCAATTAAAAGTAAAGAGATATTCTCATACTCTTTTGAAATTTTATTAAATGCATAAATAAGCTCATTTATCCCCTTATCTGATACAACTCTTCCAATGAACAAGAAGATAAATTTGTTTTCTAAATGATACTTCTTTTTAATATTCTCAAAATGATTTATTGTTGGGTCAAAAAATTTGGTGTCAATTCCATTAGAACTACCATGACCAATAACCTTTAATTTAGAGGAACAAGTTAATTTTCTTTCTAAAATAAAATTCATAAGTCCGTAAGAATTTGGATAAATTTTTGTTGCACAAAAATATGTTATTTTTTCTACAATCAATAAAACTCTTCTTTTCGAACCGGTCGCTTCCATTACAGGAAGACCAGCAACTGTATGGAGTCTAATAGGAACTCGACAAATCCAAGAAGCCAACATCCCAATTATTCCAGCTTTTGGTGTATGAGTATGGACTATCTGAGGCTTCTCTTTTAGTAAGGTAATTATCATATTAAACAAGGATACTAAATCCATAATAGGTGATATTTTTCTAGACATATTTACTTCAATAGTTCTGACGCCCTCTTGAGAATTTATATCATTTAAATATTTGCCGCTACTGGATATCCCCACTACATCAAAGTGATTATTCATAAATCTAAGCTGGTCTTTAAGAAGAATCTTAAGAGACTCAGATACTGTAGTAATTCTTATTAGCTTAACTATGATAAAACTCCTTTAAATTTTCTTGTAATAATATCTTTATGGAAGTGATTTGCTCTTTTTTTACCTTTGTCTTTAATTTCTTGCAAGTCGATATTCGCATATAAGGAGTACTTCATCTTTGAAACTAAATCATTAATATCACCAACATCATATAAAAGACCATATTTTTCATCTTCAAGAATTTCACGTGGCCCACTCTTACAGTCTGATGAAATTACAGGTATTCCTGATGCCAAAGCCTCAACAAGAACATTAGGAAAGCCTTCAGTTTCTGAGTTTAATACAAATAAATCAGATCTGTTTAAGTAATAAAAGGGATTGGACACATTTCCAATAAAATGCACTTTATTTACAATATCTAATTTTATACATAATTCATCTAAATAACTTCTTGAAATACCATCTCCAAGAAAAATTAGCTCTAAGCTTTTGTCATGCTTGCGCAGTTTATAAAATGCATGTAATAAATCCTGATTTCTTTTTAGAGGAATAATGCGTCCAACTGATATTATATATCTTACATTTTCTTTAAAATTGAAACTAATACTAGATTCATCATTTAAAGAAAGGTTAATATGCTCTATATCAACAGGATTATTTATAACTATTGTCTTAACTAAAATGGGCATTAAAGACTTTAAATCTTCATCCACTCCTTTTGAATTAGAAATAATAGTATTTGCATTATTAAATAAGCTTCTTATTAAAAAAAGATTTACTTTTCCACTAAAACCTTCACTAATATACCTTGAAGAAGTACTTCTGATATTTATAATTGATTTGCATTTGGCACCGAAAAGTTTAGTTAAAGCATTTACATAATTTGGCCTATACAAAAAAGACATTGTTATATCTATTTTATTTTTTTTTATGTAATTTAATACCTGTAAAGCGACATAAGGTAATTCTAAGAATTTTCTAATTCTACCTTTTTTAGCTTTTGATAAGATAACTCTTTGAATGCCTTTAGGTAATATATAATCTAGTCCATCTTCCATTTGGATGAAATGCAAATTAATTTTATTATCATTTTCAAGTTCTTTAAGAAGAATTGAAATGGTTCTTTCAGCTCCTCCTTTATTCATTGAGGCACAAAGTAATAAAATATTTTTCAAAAGTATTTCCCTATGTATAGAAAGTCTACTTATTATATTTCAAAAAAGTATCTAGCCTACTTAAAAATATATAAAATCTAATTATCGGTATATAAGCGGAGGTATTTAGATAAGATACCATCTTTAGTATAAACGAAAACTCCACCGCCTCTCTCAGTCTTAAATTTATTATCCATATAAATAAGCTCTTCTATTATTAACTTTTTCCTTGAATCATCATTATGGATGGTGTTAGCAATATTACAAAGACCTTGTTTATAAGCAAACGAATAATTGATTGATTCAGGATCACAAAAAAAGTATTTATCACCCATATCAAACCCGCAAAGAATCACTTTCTTGTAACCCAATTTATAAGACATATAAACAATATACAAAATGCTTGCAGTAGGATTATAAATATAGTCACTGCTTGACATATTTAGTATTTTATTTTTTTGCCAGATGGGGGTTGATGACCAACTTTTGCGCTGATATCCGTCTTTTATAACAAGAAAATTTGTAAAATTTTTAGGGGAAGCTTGGGCATTTTTTAATACCATTCCAATTTTTTTATGAGAACTATAACCTTTATATAAAATAGGTGTATCACCAGTAAAATTATTTTTAAAAAACTCAAAATAGCCAAGTCGATTAGGATGAGTCTCAATAAGATATAGTGTAGGTTTAAACTCATGTAAAATAAAAAAGTTAACACCTATCGAATTATATCGATTGATTAGACTGAAATCCTCTTCAGAATAGTTTCCAATAGAGCTCCCTGGAGCCAATGCAAACATATTCTCACTAGACTTAAAGCGGTTCTTAAGAGTCTTAGCGCCGGCATACTCTGCACTAGGAACAATGCTTCTAATTAAAAAGAATATGATAACTGATAATAATTTTTTATAAGTATCATTAAGAAATAATACAAAAGAATTAAAATTACTTTGCAACACTTAGCCTCTTTGGCTTTTCTACAGCATATAAAAGTATTAGGATCAAAGCCCACTCATGAAATCCATGCGCTAGAATAATTGTGTCTGTAGACGCTCTCAGAAGGATTGCAAATAACAAAGTAAATACTAAAAAATCCTTTCTAAGAAGTTTTAGCAATATTAATGATAGTCCGATCATAATTGCAAAGAAATTAATACCAACTTTGCTATGTAAAAGAAGGTATGAGTTATGAAGATTATTGGATCGAATCCACTCTTCACCTAATCCTTGATAGGTCCATTCCAATTCGTTAATTGGAACACCTGTGATAAATTTAATAGCATCAAGTCGTTCTATATAGCCTTCAATAATATCTACTCTGATGTCTGGGCTTGATAGTTTGTAGTAAATTTTTCGAAGAAGATCATCATCTAACCATATTGCAATACTTACCCAATCCAACGTCAAAGACAAAGCTAGAATAGTAAAACCTACAAATAAAATAACCCTTATACCTCTTGTAACAAAGTAACCCAAAAAAATAATTACTGATGATATTATCCCTGATATACCAATTGCCATGCTCGATAAAGTTAAAATCAAAATTGGGTATAAAGGAGTAATATCCAACCCATTCCAACGTCGAACAATAACATAATAAATAGAAATTAATATCAAATTAGTTGAGACATGGTTCCTACTTCCAGCAGTTACTGAAGAAAGATTACCATCGATTGCAAAAGATACAAAAAAATAAAAGCATAATCCAAAGAATAAAAAAGCTGAGAAATAAATATGGAATTTAAAATTTGTTTTTATGGTCCTACTTATGCCTAGCGCAATACCTGATGATGATAAAATTAATGGCAAATAAGTTTTACCAGCATCAAGACCGTTATTAATTATGAGAAAAATAGCACCTAAGATTGCACAAAAAATGTAAAGCTGCAATAGTTTTGGTATTGGATTAAGAGCCATTACAAAGAATAAGATCCCGCCAAATAGATATGCTGAATACAAAGCAATATCAACACTAAAAACTGATCTCAATATGAAGGATGTTAATCCGATAATTGTGAATATCAATACTATATTATTATATGTTTTAGTATATTTCATTAATTCAATATTAGCTTTTCAAGAAACAAAAATACTTTTTTTTTATAATTTCCATGCGACTAGTGTTACTAAAGATTTTTTTAATCAAAATACAATATTATTTTGTTCAAAAAAATCTTTGGTATCAATTTCGTTTAAACTTCCGTGAGATATTTGAAATATACGATTGCATTCCTTAAGTGAAGTCAATCTATGGGCTATGATTAGCACGGTGGTGCTTTTATCAACTGAATTGATCATTTTCATGATTGATGATTCTGTTTTTGAATCGAGAGCACTTGTAGCTTCATCCAACACCACTAATTCTGATTTTTTATAAATTGCTCTTGCTATTGCAATCCTCTGCTTTTGGCCTCCAGAAAGGTTTATTCCTCTTTCACCCACTCTATACTCAATACCTTCTTTTAAACTATCAATAAATTCACCAAGCTGAGATACTTCAGCTGCATTCTTAATCTCTAAAATATTAGATAAATTATTATCAACACCAAAAGCAATATTGGAAGCTATAGAATCATCTTTTAAAAATACATCTTGAGGAACATGTGCAATTTTTGATCTCCAACTAGAAATATTGCTTCTATTAATTTTAATACCATCAATAAGCATGTCTCCATTAAAATTAACGAGCAGCCCCATAATTATATCTACTAAAGTGCTTTTTCCTGATCCTGTCTTACCAACTATTCCAATAACATCTCCTTTATTAATAGTAATGTTAATATTTGATAAAGTTAAAGGTGAAACGCTATTGTTTTCAGAATAGGAATATGAGAGATTTTTTAAGCTAATTGTATTATTAAAAAAAATTTCCGAATTTTCAGACCCAGTCTCAAGACTCCTTTCAAGGATTGTAATAACATCATCCAATTCAGCTTTGTGACCCATGATCATAGCCCATGAGGCAAAAATTTGCTGCATAACTGGCAAAATTCTTTGGGCAGCAAGAGCAATTGCACCCAAAAGTGGAATTACAAATGTTAAATCTTCTAAAGTAAATACTAAATAAACTGAAACACCGCCCATTATAACAATGCCTACAGTTTCCATTATATAGCGAGGCGCACCGCCTCGAAAAATATTATCGCCCATTGCAAGCCTTAACTCTTTGTCGACTGGCTGATAGCGGTTAATGAAAAAAGATTCTAATTTATCTAGAATTACATCTCTTATCCCTCCAAAACTCTCTTGAAGAATATTTACCAAAATACTTGTTTGACTCGATATTATAGAGCTATTACCTAGCAATCTCTTTCTAGTAATTTTTGCAACCAAAATATAGCAAAGAGCCATAATTACTACAGAAGAAAGAGCAACTTTATAATCAATATAAATAATTAGTATGCTTAACAACATAAAAATTAACATATTTGCACATAGCATTATAAGGGCATGAATTATAGAAACTGTACTATTTATTTTTTGAGTAATCCCAGCAATGGTGTCTGCACTTTTAGTTTTAATTTGTTCCTCATACGGAAGATAAATTACTTTAGTAAAAAAATCCGTACTAAGTTCTGAACCTGTCTTGAATGAAAATGAGGTAATTAATTTAAGTGTGGTCAATCGTATAATTCCAGAAATAATAATCAAACTAATAAAAGTGACGGAAACAAAAAGCAGAAATAAATTTTTATCTAACAGTAATCTAGATGAACCAAATATATTTATTACATATGGATGAGACATAACAGCATCTGGATTAGTTAGTAATCCTAAAAATGGAATAATTGCAGTTATGCTAACAATATCGGCAACTGAAGATAGTAATACCAAAAAAAATAAACCTAATAATCGATTTTTTTTTGATTTCCATATGATTAATGCTAGTTTTTTTAAAGACCAATAATTATTCAAAGTAAACGCTCCATGATAAATATTTAAAAAATAATATAAATATACATAAGTTCATTTTATAGATAACTTATAAAAAGGCATTTTAATCGACATTCAACTTATTAACTTAATCTAATCCTAGAGTGTTTATTTTCTATTAATTTTTTATTCTATCTAGAAATTGCTTGGCAATAACACTTGGAGAATGATATTTTTCAATATATGCTGGTCCGCTTAATCGCATCTCATTATAATAATCGCTTTTTAAGATAATATCATCAATAGAATCTTCTAAATTAGATAGTTCACCAGTGAGCCTAACTATCGGAGCTTCGTTTTGATGAGTAAAGGATTCGAATTTTTCTGTATTGCCAACTAAAAGCAAACTTCCAGTCTGCATTATAAGCAGTGCATTTACTCCAAATGACTCATTATATAATTGATCTACAATAGCGTCTTGACTATAAATAAAAGAAATGTATTCATCTAATGGAAGAAATTTTGCCAAATTAAAGTTGGCATTTTTGTTCCATTTTTTTTCACCATAAGAAAATGCTTGTCCTATAACATCTGATCCTTTAAAAATAGAATTTGCGCCATGGTAAAAGTTTATTTTATCTTTAGGACCAATATCTATATTTTTAGGTTTCTTTGAGGTGATAGATGTTGATAAAGGAATTATTTTAAGATCTGGATTTTCGGCAAAACGTCCATCAGCATATTCAAGGGCACACGGGATAATTTCATCAACATATGACTCTACTATTCGTTCAAATTTTATGCCAGTATCATTAAATTTTGGGCAATTATTAACAGTACCTCTTTGTTTATTACATGCTTGACACAAGGGGGTATCTCTAGGCTCTCTCCAGATCCTCATCTTAGTATCACAAGTAATTGCCCACCATATAAGGTTTTGAGTTCTATTTCTAAGCATTTTAAAAACCCAATCACTAAGCATAAAAGGACCTGCAAATGGATTAGGCAATATTATTAGGTCATATTTTTTTTTCAGTCTAATTGGCAATAACAAAGAATTAATAAAGCCAGAAATGCGCCTTACGTTTTTAGACTTTCCTGTTCTTATAGGTATGCTGACAAAATAACCTCTCTTTGGGTCAAAGTTAGAAACATAATCAACTGAACACCCAAGGCTATTAAAACCTGGAATTAAATTAAGTCCAGCAGCGCTATGATCTCCATATATAAGTATATTCATAAGTTAATTTCTGACTGAAAGTTTTATTAGCATGTGTGTCATAAAGATTTGAATTTTAGGTCTATTCTGGAATAAAACTATTCAAAAAATGAACAATTTTTTTTGTGTCTTCTATTTTTTGAACCCCTGAAATTGGTAGGCTTAACATCTGATTATGAAGTCGTTCAGTAACTGGGTAGCTTTGTGAACTCCATTCACTGTATGCACTTTGTTTATGTGGCGGTATTGGATAATGTATCAAAGTTTGGATACCATTTTTTTCTAGATAGTCACTAAGATTATCTCTGTATTCAGTTAATACAACAAATAAATGCCAACTAGAGGAAGTTCTAATTTCTGGAAGTGTTATTAAAGGATTTTTTATATTATTTAAATAATGGTTAGCTATAACAGATCTATACTCTGTATCTTTCTCCAATTTCTTTAACTTTATTCGGAGTATCGCTGCTTGAATTTCATCTAGTCGGCTATTAACCCCTTTGTATAGATTTACATATTTTTTGGAGCTACCATAATTTGCCAATATACGAATAGTTTTTGCTAACAAGCTATCATTTGTAATAATTGCACCTGCATCGCCAAGAGCGCCCAAGTTCTTACCAGGATAAAAACTAAATCCAGACGCATGGCCCCAAACATTATGTTCATTTAAATTACTCCTCCGGCCATGTGCTTGAGCAGAATCTTCTAGCACCAATAAATTATGGAGATTAGCAATATCCATAATGCTTGTCATATCAGCGAACTGACCATATAGATGAACGGGTAAAATTACCTTTGTTTTTTTTGTTATTGCTTGTTCAATTAATTTTGGATTGATATTATAAGTCTTTGGATCAGGTTCTACTAAAACAGGCTTTAAGCCGTTCTCAGTTATTGCTAGAATGCTAGCAATATAGGTATTAGCAGGGACAATAACCTCATCATCTTCTTTTATATAGTCTAACTGTTTCCATGCTCGTAAAATGAGACCAAGAGCATCCAAGCCATTAGCTACTCCAATACAATGCTTAAAATCACAATATGAAGCAAACTCTCTTTCAAACTCCTTAACTTCTTCACCCTGAACATACCAACCCGAATCAATAACCTTCGTTAACGCCTCAATCATTTCATTACGATATTCTGCATTTATAGTTTTTAAATCTAAGAAGGGAATCATAGCTATGATTATATTACAATAATGTGCTAACTAATTTTTAAAAGTTACAATATTATAAACAGATAATGTCTGGGAAATAGTTTTTTTGTCATTTTACCCTCTTTAAAAAGAGATTATAATCGTGGATATAATCAGATTCCTGATAATACTCACTAGCTAGGACCAATAGCACGCAGTTATCTGAAAAATCCTGCATTTCGCCCCATACGAGAGCGTCTTGAAATAGACCTTTATCAGGACTATCTAAAAGAAATATTTTTTTAGTGCTGCCGTCATCTAATGTAACGCTGCAAGAACCTGACAATGCAATTAAATACTGCTTAGTTTTATAATGCGAATGACAGCCTCTTGAAATATTTTCTTTGGCGCCATAAATATAAAAAATTCGCTTAATATCAAATGGTATATCATTTTTTCCCTCTATTGCAATAAGCTTTCCACGATAATCACCAAATATTTTATGCGATACTACTGTCATGATTTATTCTTTAGTAAATCAAGTAAATATTTACCATAACTATTTTTAGAAAGCGATTGTGCGCTTTGCAAAATTTTACCATCATCAATCCACCCATTATTCCATGCAATCTCTTCTAAGCATGCAATTTTATAGCCTTGGCGTTTCTCAATGGTTTCAACAAACATAGCAGCTTCTAATAGACTCGTGTATGTACCTGTATCCAACCAAGCAAAGCCTCGCCCCAATAACTCAACCTTAAGATCACCTCTGGCCATATACATTTTATTAAGAGAAGTTATTTCTAACTCTCCTCTATGCGATGGCTTAACTTGTTTTGCCATTTCTACAACATCATTATCGTAGAAATATAAACCAGTAACTGCATAGTTAGATTGAGGATTTTTTGGTTTTTCTTCAAGACTTAAAACATTTTGTTTATCATCGAATGTCACTACACCAAAACGCTCAGGATCTTTAACCTGATATCCAAAAATAGTAGAGCCATGCTCTTTCATAGAAGCGCTCTTTAGCATAGATGAAAAACCTTGACCCCAAAACAAATTATCGCCAAGCACTAAACAGACTTTTTCATTACCAATAAATTTTTCACCAATAATGAATGCTTGAGCTAAGCCTTCTGGGCTAGGTTGAATAGCATATGATATATTTAAACCATATTTACTTCCATCTCCTAAAACTCTTATAAAACCAGACTCATCTTCTGGTGTAGTAATTACAAGAATATCTTTTATACCAGAAAGCATAAGCACTGAGAGTGGATAAAATATCATTGGTTTATCGAATATGGGAAGGAGATGCTTTGATACTCCTTGAGTAATTGGATAGAGTCGCGAACCTGACCCCCCTGCTAAGATAATCCCTTTCATTTTTGCATCATCCCCAATCTTTCACCTTGATATGTTCCATCTTGAACAGACTTGCACCATTCATTGTTTTGAAGATACCACTCAACTGTTTTTCTGATACCAGTTAAAAATGTCTCACTTGGATTCCAATTTAGCTCATGAGATATCTTACTAGCATCAATAGCGTACCTTATATCATGCCCAGCTCTATCATCCACATGGCAAATAAGTTCTTCATACTTTCTTATATAATCAAACTTACTTGGCACTAGCTCATCTAAAATTCTACAAACAGTTTTAACAACATCTATGTTTTTAATCTCATTATGGCCTCCAATGTTGTATGTTTCTCCCACTTTTCCATTTAGCGCTACATGCAATAGTGCTCGAGCATGATCATCAACATATAGCCAATCACGTATCTGCATTCCATTACCATATATTGGAAGATTTTTACCTTTAAGAGCATTTATAATTACTAATGGAATTAATTTTTCAGGAAACTGATATGGGCCATAATTATTCGAGCAATTAGTAACTAATGTTGGTAATTTATAAGTTCGTTGCCAGGCTCTTACTAAGTGATCTGAGCTTGCTTTAGAAGCTGAGTAAGGTGAACTTGGAGCATAAGGAGTATCTTCTTTAAAAAGCTTATTTGTATTATCTAAATCACCATAAACTTCGTCAGTAGAGACATGGAGAAAGCGGAAATTATTTTTCTTTTTTTCATTAAGACCATCCCAGTAAAGTCTTGCCTCCTGTAAAAGCGTAAAAGTTCCAATGACATTTGTATAGATAAATTCACCAGGACCATCTATTGATCGATCAACATGCGATTCTGCGGCAAGATGCATTAAAACATCGGGCTGATATTTTTTAAGAGCCTGTTTTATCTCGATTCCATCACAGATATCTATTTTTTTAAATGTATATCTTTTATTATTATCTACAGATGTTAAAGATAGTAAATTTCCTGCATACGTCAGCTTATCAATATTTATTACAGAATAATCTGTGTCCTCAAGAATATGTCTTATTAATGCTGAACCTATAAATCCAGCTCCACCTGTTACTAATAACCTCACTTTATTAAAGACTCCATATACCAATCCATTGTCTCTTCCATACCATCATATATATTAAATTTTGGCTGGTATTTTAATAATAACCTAGCTTTATCAATATTTGCCATGGAATGCCTTACATCCCCAGCTCTAAATTCTCTATATATTGGATCTTTTTTTTGCAACCCATCTATCCTTTTGACAAGCCCTTCTTGGATTATTTTGAAGAGATTATTTAGACTTGTACTATCATTTAAAGCTACGTTATATATTTGATTAGCAGCTGCTTGATTATTGCTGGTGGCTGCAAGTATATTCATTTGAATGGTATTATCGATATAACAAAAGTCTCGGCTAGTTTTTCCGTCTCCATTGATGTGTACGTCTTCATTATTTAAAACGTTTGATATCCATCTGGGTATAACTGCGGCATAAGAACCATTAGGATCTTGTCGTTTACCAAAAATATTAAAATATCTTAAGCCTATAGCATTGAAATTATAACAAGATGCAAAAACACGTGCGTATAATTCATTTACAAGCTTTGTAACAGCATAAGGACTTAAAGGATTGCCAATATTATCTTCTACCTTTGGTAAATCTGGATGATCTCCATAAGTAGAGCTAGATGCTGCATAAACAAAGCTTCGGACATTTTCATCTTTGCTAGCAACCAGCATGTTTAAAAAACCATCAATATTAGCTTTATTTGTATTTATAGGATTCTCTATCGACCTTGGAACTGATCCAAGTGCTGCTTGATGCAACACATAATTAACGCCACGGCAAGCCAACTTACAGTCATCAAGATTTCTAATATCGCCATTAATAAATGTAAAATTACCACTTAAGTCTTTGCCAGTTTCCTGAGAGGCGTCTCTAATAGCCTGATCAACATTATGTTGATAACCTGTATCAAAGTTATCTAAACCTACCACTTTTTGATTAAGGATAAGTAACTTTTCTAGTAAATTAGAGCCAATAAATCCAGCCGCTCCTGTGATAAGCCAGATGCTCTGGTTGACCATTAAGTAATCCTGAATTTCATCATATTTAGTTTTAGTCATTATTTAGTATTTCCCAATTGGTCTTTATTTGATCATAACGATACACTTATTTTCACAGATTACTAAAACATTTTAACTATCAATTAATCTTAGTATTTCTGAATTAAATTTTTCTTTTTGGCCTATTTTTTTTGCTGGAATGCCAGCATAAATTTCGTATTCTTCAACATTAGTTTTTAATAAAGAGTGTGCGCCTAAACTTGACCCTCTTCCCATTAATGCGCCAGGTAATAAAGTACAGCTTGAGCCTACTATTGAGCCAGGACCTACTTCAATCTTTTGTGCATCTAATTTTTTATACTTATCATCTACTGTTCCATTTGAAAGGAATGCATCAGTATAATTATCCGAGGCAGAAAAAATCGAAACATTTGGGCCAAAAGTTGAGTAACATTTTATTTCAATACCCCCGAAACATACTAGATATGCTCTTGCAGAAAAATGAACATTATTTTCAATAACCAAACCAGCTCCTGTGCCAACTATTATTGAGAAATCATCAATCCTTACATTGTCATGAATAGAAATGTTATCGCAAAAAAACATGCCAACATTTTTTTTTATTTTTACATTTGCACCAAGATATTTAAAGTTAATACCTCTGAGTTCTTCGTCAGAATAAAAGGTTTCGCCAATATGATTCATTTTTTTAATAACCCTTGCTTTAATATGAAATATTTTTTAAAAAGTGACTATATTTTATATCTAATTATGAAACTACCTTAATATTAACAATTAAAAACAATTATTAATATAATAAATTTTTATACTCCAATATAGCTTTAGACCTATTTTATTTGAGGGATACACTCCATCTACCATGCCGTCCTTCCACCATCAACAGGAACAATTGCTCCATTTAGATAGCTAGATGCATCACTCAACATCCAAACTAAAGTTCCCTGATACTCATGAGACTTTGCAAGCCTCTTCATAGGTATTCTTAAACTAACCTCATTTAAAAAATCACTTGGTTGACCATTCTCAACACCACCAGGGCATATTGCATTACAGCGTACGTTTTGATCTATCCAGTACGTAGATAGATATCTCGTTAAACCAATTAATCCGGACTTAATAACTGAATAAGTAACTGGCTTTACAGGCTGAAGATGTAGATCCACATTTTTTTTAGCGTAAAGTCTTTGATCAGGAGCTATTAAACCAAGATCAGAAGAAATATTCACAATACTCCCTCCGTTAGGATTTTTTGATATTTGAAAACCATAGTACTTTGCACAAAGGAAAGTTCCAGTTAGGCCAATACTGACATCTTTATTCCATGCTTCAAGAGTGAAATTTTCCAAGCGAGAAAAATTTACTTGACCATCATCCTCCATTTTTGGATTATTAGCTGCATTATTAATCAAACAATCTATCTGACCAAAATCCTTTGTTATTAATTTTACATTATCTTTTATATTCTGTTCATTGGTAATATCTACAGAATATCCGCACGAAGTTACATTGTATTTTTCATTTAATTCATTTGCTAAGTCATCAACATTACTCTGTTCAAGGTCTATCAGAATTGGAATACCGCCAAAAGATGCTACTGCTTCTGAGTGCATTCGACCTAAAAATCCTGCGGCACCAGTAATAACAACTATTTTTCCGTCCAACCTAAACATATCTTTTTTCATAGTAAATTTTTTATTTTAATATGCGCCACTAAAAAACGAGGCACATTTTTATGAGCTGCCTATAATAAGTAGATAATAACTTCGAATTAGAAGTGTCATCATTTAATTGGCTTCACAGCAGTTGATAAAAGCATTATCTCTTTTGAAAACCTTACCCATTTAAAGTTTTTACTAAATACTCTTGGTATTAAATATCTTGTTAAAACTGACAATGGATTAAGTAACCAGTAAAAGCCTCCCCATAAAATAGGCAATTGTTTAAAGAACTCAACATTTACCATATCAAAACCATGAATTAGTAAAATATCATTTAAAGATGGCATCATAAAGGGTGTTCGATGAGTATAGTCCTCAAAATATATTCGGTGATTATATTCCCATGAAGGTGCTAAAATAATTGCTAAGCCACCAGGCTTTAAACACCTAAAAACCTCTTTAACCATTATATCTGGATTGTGAAAATGCTCGATCACAGATTTTGAAAACACTACATCAAAATAGTTATCTGGATAAGGGAGTCCATTATTTTCAATATCAGCTTGCTTAATATTCGCATCCGGACAAAATTCTATGGCAGCATCGGTAAAGTCAATTCCATAGCCTGAAACACCAGCACCTATGAAGCCATTGAGGAATTCGCCTCTTCCACAACCTAGGTCCAAAAGTTTGCTATTTTTTTGCAATCCAAACCTATTAAATAAATATTTTGTAAATATAATAGGATAGGATGTGAAGGGTTTGACATCTTCTCCATAAATAACGTTTATATAGTCATCTGGTATTGAGTCATTTTTCTTATCATTCATTTTCCTTAATAACCTCTTTGAAAGATTCTATTATAACATCAAGGCCTTCTATTAAAGCTTCATCTAAAATAGTCAGGGGAGGCCCTAACTTTATTGACTCTCTTCCGGTATGAACTACTAAAACACCTTTTTCGTAACATTTTTCAGCTACCATTGATGCTGTTAGGCCATCAGCACCACCGGTATTAGGATCTTGAAAAAGAATTGCGCTTATTAAACCTTCTCCAAGAATATGACTAACTCTTCCATTTGAAATTTCTTTTAAGTAATTTAATTTAGTTTTTAGAATTTCTCCTTTTCTTTTTGCTTCTTCTATTAAATTACGAGATTCTATTTCCTCTAAAACAGCAAGGCCTACCGCGCATGCCATTGGATTGGCGGAATGTGTGCTGCTCATGTTTCCTATCTCCGGCAAGTCCATAATATCTCCTCGACCTATAACACCAGATAGAGGATATCCATTACCCATTCCTTTTCCGCAACATATTAGATCTGGGACTACATCATAATGTTGATAACCAAAAGCCTTACCAGTTCGTCCAAAGCCGGCCTGCATCTCATCGAATGTTAAGACGATATCATTATCCCTACAAAATGTTTCAGCTGCTTTAACATAATCTTTAGGATAAAAAACAGCCCCCCAACCCTGGAAAGTTTCTAAAATCATTCCGCAAATATCTTTTTTTGGATCAACACCATTTTTTTTAAGTTCCTGTATTTTTTTTAAGAAAAAAGATTCGCCAGACTGACCATTTAAAACCCACGGATATGGGAAAGAGAGATGATGAATATCCTTATCGTCGAATCCAATCCATTCTTTCTGCTTTAGATTTCCACTCATCATCTGAGCCCCCATGGTTCTGCCATGCCAATTATTTTCTAAAGATATTACCCCCAGCCTTTCTTTACTCTTTGTTTGGCCATACATCCTCATTAATTTAAATGCAGCTTCAGTAGCTTCAGTTCCTGCAGATAATAAAAATGCTTTATCAAAACCTGGTCCACAAAACTCAATAAGTTTTTGCAAGTAGTTTGCTCTAACCTCACTGCCATATGCATAGCACCCCATAATAGGTTTATTAAGCATATCTTGAATAGAATTAGAAACTTTCAAATTTGAATGCCCAACATTTGCAAAAAATATTGCCGAAGTAAAGTCAATGAACTTATTTCCCTTTATATCAATAATATTAAAATCATAAGCAGCATCCCATATTATTGGAATTTGTCCGTGCATAGATCGTGACTCAACAATATCTAAACTTTCTAAAATCTCTTTAGTGCCTGGACATGGTATATCAGTCATGACTAATCTATTCTTAGTATTTACCGGCGATACTTTCTTTGGCGTTCGTGAAAACATAAATGACATTTCTTTCTCCTAAAATAGTTTTTTGATTATCTCTTTTGAATTTGATGCTTGATACTCAAGATAATCAAAATCCTCTATTGAATCTACCTCATGCGCAATATCAGTAATAAAAGGTAGTATTTTTTTTCCATGAATTTCCTGATTTTCCATTATAAATTTTGTATCTAAAACATCTACGTAACCATTTGCCTGATAGGTATCTGGAAAACTTTGTCTCGGTGCATTTGAGTCTGTTTTCGCATCGCCAAATAGAGCTAGAGGCACAAGGCTTCCATTTTGAATTTCTAGTGTTTTATAAGAGGATTCTGACATCTTATGAACAGATCTCAAAGAATTGAACTGATTGTTGTTTTTAAACAAAGAAATTGCATCATCTATAATATCAGGGTCTCTTATCGGTGTTGTTGGTCTGATATGCACAAGATAATCGGGTTTAAGACCCATCTTAAGAAATTCTTCAATTGCATGAGTTATAAAATCTAAATCAGATGCTGTATCACCAGATATAGCAGCGGGCCTCAAAAATGGAACCTCAGCTCCATGATCACTTCCAATTTTCGCATATTCTAGAGAATCTGTAGATATAAAGACTCTGTCGATTAATTGTGATTTTTTAGCAGCATTTATTGACCATTTCAGCAAAGAGTGTCCATTTAGGTTTTTTATATTTTTATCCCTAACACCTTTCGATCCTGATCTGGCTGGGATTATGGCAAATATTTTATTCATGAATTTAGACTACCGATTTAGTTTAATTGAGCTATAGATAACTTTAGCATATCCATATTTAGACTATATAAATTACTATTAAAGCATTTCAACTAATTCTATTCGAGTATTATTTGGGTCAAAGCAAAAACAAACTTTTGCAATACCTTCAGAAGACAATACCGGAGCACTCAAAAAAACTACCCCTTTACTTAGTAATTCTTTATAAGCTTTTTCAATGTCATATACTTGTAAAGCAACATGGCAAGCTCCCACATTATATATTTCTTGATCAATGAGCTCAGTTGGATGAGTGACATAATCAAGCAGTTCTAGGATAGTCCCATCATCTGCCTTAAGTTTGATCATGTGAACATTAGCACCACTAAGCCCAGTTATTTTATTAATATAATCGCTGTCATCCCAAAAATCCTGAATTACAGTTAGCCCTAAAAAATCTTTATAGAACTCGAGCGATTTAGCTATATCTTTACAAATAATACCAGTGTGTCGAAACCCTTTAACAATTGCCATAATAGCTACCCTCTAAATATATTATTTTAGTTAACATTGTTTTAAATAATGATAAATGAAACTTAAACTAGTAAAAATAATCTTGGTCATATCTATTTTTTTAACTTGGCTTCTACTTTATTTAAAATAGTATTATTAATCCTTTATTTTAAGTTTTATTTAAATGTAAGTATACCAAACT
Source organism: uncultured SAR86 cluster bacterium (assembly GCA_902509965.1). Taxonomy (GTDB): domain Bacteria; phylum Pseudomonadota; class Gammaproteobacteria; order Magnimaribacterales; family D2472; genus MED-G78. The sequence continues at coordinate 18,077 of CABWZP010000005.1, read as the reverse complement.
AGCCACACTATAGTCTGCCATCAGATTCATTAGCTTTCAGTAAATACTTGATGTCATAAAGTACATGGCGATCTTTACCATAAGATCTTATCTTTTCTTCAGACAGTGCTTTGAATTCATCATGTGCAACTGTCAAGATAATAGCATCATAATTCCCTTTAGCAGGTTTATCAATTGGCTTAATATTGCACTCATTAATACTGCGATCTTTATCAACCCAAGGATCATAAACATCGACATTGCAGTTAAAATCATTAAGTGCATTTACTAAATCAACTACTCGTGTATTTCGAATATCTGGGCAGTTCTCCTTAAAAGTTAAACCCATGATAAGTACATTAGCATCAGCAACTTGAATAAGCTCTTTCATCATAAGTTTTGATACTTGATTTGCTACATAGGAGCCCATTTGATCATTAATTCTGCGGCCAGCTAAAATTATCTCAGGATTATAACCAACCTCTATTGCTTTATGAGTCAAATAATAGGGATCAACACCTATACAGTGCCCTCCTACCAATCCAGGTCGAAATGGATGAAAATTCCATTTTGAGGCTGCTGCATCTAAAACTGATTCAGTATCAATATCCAATTTATTAAAGATAAGAGCTAGCTCATTAATAAGTGCAATATTAACGTCTCTCTGAGTATTTTCAATAACTTTGGCTGCTTCAGCTACTTTTATACTGCTAGCCTTATGTGTTCCTGCATCTATTATCTCTTGATAAAGCGAATCAACAATATCTGCAATTTCTGGAGTAGAACCAGCGGTTACCTTTTTGATAGAAGGTAAACGATGCTCTTTATCCCCCGGATTAATTCTTTCAGGAGAATAACCGCAATAGAAGTCTATATTAAATTTTAAGCCAGAATACTGCTCAAGAATTGGGACGCAGACCTCTTCTGTAGCACCTGGGTAAACTGTAGATTCGTAGATAACAATATCATCTTTTTTAAGAAACAAGCCAACAGTTTCACTTGCCTTTTGTAACGGTATTAGATCCGGTCTTTTAAATTCATCTATCGGTGTGGGAACAGTAACAATAAAAATATTACAGTCTGCAATATCATTTTTATCAAATGTATAACTCAGCCTAGATGCATCATTTAATTCTTGTAAGGATGTTTCAAGAGTGGAGTCTATACCTTTTTTAAGTTCATCAATTCTAGCTTGGTTGATATCAAAACCAACAACTTCATGTTTTTTACCAAATTCTACTGCTAGAGGAAGGCCTACATATCCCAGTCCAATTATTGCTATTTTTATATTTTTCATGAAATTTGCTACATTAAAGTTGTTAACTTCCAAAAATAGCCTCTTCTACAATGCCACAAATAATATGCCCAATTAAAATATGACATTCTTGGATTCGGGCAGTATCATGTGAGGGTACATTAAGAGTGATTACATCGTCAGATATTTTACCTTTGCCAGATCCTGTCAAGACAACCGTAAAAATTTTTTTAATTTTAGCTGCATCTATTGCTTTTAAAATATTAGAACTATTGCCACTTGTTGTAATAGCAATAATAACATCAACAGGGTTTGCTATGGCCTCAATTTCTCTAGAAAACACATTATCATAGCCATAATCATTTCCGATAGCCGACATGGCCGAACTATTTGTACCCAAAGCAATCGATGCCAATCCAGGACGATCAAAAAGGAATCTTGATGTAAATTCAGCTGACAGATGCTGTGCATCAGCAAAACTCCCACCATTTCCACAAAAAATAATTTTGCCACCTAAGTGCAATGAGTCTGTACACTTAGATGCTAAATCAACTATTTGTGTAATGAGTTGAGTATCATGAAGTAACTGAGTTTTTACATCAATTGAAGCCTGAACTGATTCTTTTACATTTGCTATATTCATATAAATATTTTCTCCTAAATAATTTTTTCTAGTCGGGCGAGCGCATTCCAAAATCCTTCACCGCCATTTTTGTGCCCTTGCCAAATTTCTGGAATAAATGATGCTTTAGGACACTCTTCATTGAGTATTAAGGCCAGTCGCTCAAAATCAATATCGCCATCACCTATCTGAAGTCCCTCACCATTAACCCCTTTAGCATCTCCAAGATGTAAATGCCCAGTAATTGGAGCAATTTTTTTAGCAAAATCATAAAAATCGATATCAAAATGATTACTCATCAATCTAGAATGTGAAATATCAAAACACATGCGTAAATTTAGTTTTTCGCACCAATGGGTGCATTCATCTGCATGAACAAATAAGTTCTGATAACGTTGTCCGCCGAAATGCCAAGGAAATGGTGCCATAGTTTGCGGAATTAATTCAACGCCTTCCAGGTCTAGCAAGGACAGGCTTTCAGCAAATCGAATATAATAGCTATCTAATTCATCTGTTGGCAGTAAATTGTCCATGGTGAAGCCTCCAATATTAGCGACAATCATTGGTCGTTTAGTAGCTGGGAAATATTTTTTTATCGATCGCGTGATATCAATAACTCGCTGCGTTTCCCTTATTGAATATTGACGATATTCTTCATCAGGAGATGCCAAATCCATAAGCCGACTCTCAGAAAATAGTTCTGGAGCGTGAACAACAAAATCACAATCATACTCTCCATTCAAGAAATCATCTATATCAAGATCTAGATCTGAATAAGAAAGATGAAATTCAAAGATATCAGGTTTAATCTTGGCATTATATTCAGCAAAATCATGATAACGAACTGGCACACCCCATGGTCGGTTAAAGTTATAACTTTTAGGTTCAATTCTTGAATCTTGAAGATCAGAAGGATAAAAATAATCTTCTTCTAACATATCACGCTGAACAGTTCGTCCTAAAAGCTCCTCATACTTTTGAGCAGATAGTCCTTGGCCAGGACTAAGGACTTTTAAATGGTGAGGTTCGATAATAGTTCCTTTGACTAAGTCTGAAGCTGCAATCAGACTTTTAGCTAAATTTTCACGATTTATCATTTCTCCCTGCGAAATAATTCTCTCAAAACCATCACCCAGGGCCAATTCAACTTCACGAATCCCGGTAACAAGAGCCTTAAATTCGAGAGGCTCCAGACTAGCCGCATGATCGGGACCTTCCATAGATCTATCAAATGTGAAATGTCGCTCAATAACCTTTGCGCCAAGACCAACTGCTGCCAGTGTTACAGAAATACCTCTCTCATGACCGGAATAACCAATTAAAGGATGAATATCCATGAGTTTTTTAATCCAGTTAAGATTAATATCATGAAATGGTGCCGGATAGGTACTATTACAATGCAATAAAACAAATTCAGCATTTCTTGAGTTAAGGAACTTGGTTGTAATTTGTATTTCATCAACAGAACTCATACCCGTAGACAAGATAAGGGGCTTTTTTGTTGAAATAAGATTTTCAATTAATGGTAAATTTGTTAAGTCAGCAGAGGCTACTTTATAAGCTTGAACATCTAGCTTCTCCAAGATCTTTATACTATTCGAGTCCCATGGAGTGCACATATAAAGAATTCCATTGACACTACAGTGTTGAGCAACTTTTTTGTGTTCTTCTTCAGATAACTGAAAACGTTCTAAAAGATCTAAAATGTATTCAGTACCTAGATCTTCTCCCTGTTTGGCAAGGCTCTTTTTTCTATAAACAGAATTCATATTTCTCATCTGAAATTTAACACAATCTGCTCCAGCATCCTTAGCAGCATCTACCATTTCCAATGCTAAATCTAAACTGCCATTATGATTATTTCCAATTTCAGCAATAACAAATACTTTTTGCTCACCTATTTTAAAATTTGAAATTTTCATAAAATTAATTATTCTCCTTTCAGGGAATTGGTGCTTTCTCTGTGTTTCCAAGTTTTGAGACCATTTTGTTCAAAGCGAAAGGGCTGTAAAGTTAATTTTTTTGACCTAAGGTAATTAATTAAACTATGCTTTTCAAATGGAGGAACATAGAAAATAAAAAAACCGCCGCCTCCAGCACCTAGCAGTTTACCACCTATTGCACCATTTTTTATAGCGCCTTCATAAATTGAATCCAAGTGTGAGTTAGTTATCATACTACTAAAATTTCGCTTGAGTTTCCAAGCTTTGTCTAGACACTCACCAAATTTTGTAAGTTCACCTCGAAGTAAATAATTACGTGTTGCATAGCTTAACTCCACATTATCTTTAACCATCTCACGCACAGAGTTTGAAGTCATGGCCTTTTTCTGATTATCATGAATGTTTCCAGAGTGGTGCTCGATGCCTGTAGCACAAAGAATAAGGCTTTCCTCGAGCTCTCTTACAATATTTGACTGAATTCGAATAGGGTTAACTATATTCTCATCAGAATTAAATTCTATAAAATTGAAACCGCCAAACACTGCTGCATATTGATCTTGCCACCCTCCAGCAATACCTAAATGCAAACGTTCTGCCTGAAAAGCAATTTCAGCAATTTCATGATGATTCCATTTATCAGTTCGTATCTCATTAAAGCATCCTAAAACTGCTGCTGAGACTGATGCTGAACCACCCAAACCTGAGCCAACGGGAAAATCTGAATTAAGGTAAAGCTCAAATCCAAATTTAGGCTGTATAACATTTAGTAACGACTGAATTAAAACAAAAGAGCACTTTTGAGATAATGCGTGTTGTAGGTCATCAGCAATTAATTCGGCATCCAAATCAAGGGAGCTAATTATAATCTTAGAATCTTTTCGTACCTTCATAGTAGCATGACTATAGATTGAGATTGCACTATTAATAACTGCACCAACCGTATTCTCGAAATAATGAGTTAAGTCAGATCCCCCTCCTCCAAAACTAACTCGCACAGGTGCCCGCGAACGAATATATACTGACTTTTCATCTTCTATTGGCAAATGTTTTTTCGAAATTACTGAATGTAATTTACCATCTTTATTAATAATAGGAATAACTTTTATGTGGCTATCTAGTCGCTTAATTAATTGTTCTCTTGGAGTATCTATGTTTGCTGAAATAAATTCATAATTAGTAGAATTATGAATGTCATCTTCTAAAACATAGCCATCTAAAAGCGCTGCTCTAATATCGCCATCGGTAGCGATTCCAATAATTTTACCATTAACATCCTCGATCAAGATCATGCCATGCTGATTTTGATGTATTTTTTCAAGAGCACTTTTTATTGTTGCTCCCTTCTTAATTGTTAATTTTTTTGTATCAATGCTCAAATTTTTCTCCTAACTCGATGAACCTTCGAAATTTTAAATAGTCTTCTGGAATACCAATGTCAATAAAGTCAGCATCTATTTTTAAACCAAACAACATATTATTGCTTATGCAAAAAGGGAATACTTCGCTCTCCAAAGAAAAACTATCACTCACGTTTGGTAGTTCTAAAAAAATTAACGGGCTTAGATGATATAAACCAGAATTTATCAAGCCCGCTCTGGGAGAATTTTCTTTCTCTAGAAAACTTGTAATAATACCATTATATAGAGTTAAAGCCCCATAACGAGAACTGTTTGCTACCATTACAGCGCCTATAGTATTTGGAGCAGAATCATTCATTTCTATAATGCCGTTACTTAACCAAGTATCTGCATTTACAACTAAGAACGATTCTTTAATATTAAGAGAATTTACAGCATTTAAAATTGATCCACCGGTGCCAAGAGGATGATCCTCAACTATCACATCAATTTGAATATCTCCAAATGCTTTATCTTTGGAAATATCTAGCAAAATGGCCTCTATTAAATGAGATTCAAAGTGCAAAAGAAAAATGAACTCTGTTATGCCTTGTTCTACCCATTGCTCAATAAGATGCGTAAGAAAAGGTTTTCCTGCAACTGGAGCTAGGGGCTTGGGAACGTCTTTTACTAAACCGCGAAGTCTAGTACCAAAACCTCCTGCTAAAACTAAAAGTTGCTTCATTAATCTTTTACCTATAAATATTTTTTAGCTTGAGAAATCTGAGAAATTTTATAACAATTATCTAATTCCAAATTATCAATACTAACCAAGTTACCTATATATAAATTAATACCCACACCAGCTGCAATACCCGCTTTTATATCAGACTCTTTATCTCCGATAAGAATGCATGAACTTAAATCTAAATCAAATTTATTTTTAGCCTCTAAAATCATTCCTGGGCCAGGTTTTCTCGATATGTGATCTTTTTTATATTCTCCAATTCCATGCACTGGATGATAGGGGGAGAAAAATACTTTTTTTATTTCAACACCTTCAGATTTAAAACGAGCGATCATCCATGTAGTGATTTTCTGAAAGTCTTCTTCAGAGTAATATCCACGTCCAATTCCAGACTGATTAGTAACTATAAAAATTAGATAGCCTTTTGCAACAGCCGCACGCGTTAATTCAAAAATACCTTCAAGAAATATAAAATCACTAATTCGATATACATAACCGGAATCAATATTAACTACTCCATCACGATCGAGCAAAATTGCTTTTAAAGACATTTTTTACCTAAAATTTTAAATGATACTAGCAAGATTATCTTATTTTATAATTAAAAAAATAACAGTTTAGAGACTTAAGAAGCTTTTTTCCTGAGACCATAATGTCTTATAAGCACAATAGCAATGCTTAAAATCCCTCCAAAGAGTGCGCTTAGAATACAAATAATAGCTCTGCTAGGACCTGATTTCAGCTCCATTACGGCAGGAGGATCAATGTAATCAAATACATATGATTGATTGGCTTCAATTAAAGTTAACTTTTGAGTTTCTTGTTGAAGAAGTTGGGCTATAACTTGCTTGATTTCAGATAAGCTCGTCATTGCTATCTGTTCATTAAGAAAGCTAATGGCCTTTTGTGACTCTAACTTATCTTTCTGCCTATAAAAGGTATTGACTTGATTGATAATCAATTCAGCCCATTCTTTTGCTATATATGGAGATTGATGTTTAATTGATAAAGTAATAAAGCTTGATATTTTATCTTCAGTAATAGTTATGTGTCCCTCATTAAATACTTGGAAGCTTTGCTGGACACTTGGGTAGTCATAGTCTTTAGCCCATGTATTGGAAGTTTTATTGTAAATACTTTCTTCATAAGCTAGTGAATTTGTTGTGGAGTTCCAAGAATTAACAGCTACAAGATCTGGAAGGAAAATAAAAGGAAGTATATTTTTCTCATAAAAACTAAGTGTACGTATTTTAGTTAATGCTTTTGCAGAATTACTCTCAGCACCTGCAGATGGAAGGTTTATTCCAGCAAGCCCTGCAAGACCACTATAACTTTGAAGAGCTGTAGAAATGCTACTTGAAGAGTCCACAGGAACTAATAAAGCTTTAGATTCATAAATATTTGGTAAAAGAAGGCTGTAAATAACCGCAAGAATTGATACAAAAGCAGTTACAGAGATAATAATATATTTTCCCTGAATTAGTGCATGGAAAAGTTCTTGAAGATCTATTGCATCATCAAAATCGTTAGGGTGTCTTTCATTATAATTTTCTTGCATCATAAAAAATTAAACATTATTTATAGTGAGATAGCTTATCGTATTCTTAATGCTATAAAATATTAAGTATAAGTTATTCTATATTCTAATACTATTTTTAGTTTTCATAACTTACAAGGCCAAGACCTAGCTTCTTATATTTTTCAATATTATTAAAATAATTTTCAGAAGAGATCTCTAAATAAAAATATTCATTATCTTCATTAATAATTTCAGTCATTCCAATTTTTTTATGCCAATCTAATACTCTTATATTTTTTTTTATAACTGGAAATGGGCCACAATTTTTTTTGAAGAGTTTTTCAAAACCAATTGTATATATTGCCAGAACTACATCAGTTGGAACCAAAGGGCTTATATTTTCTTTTGCAACCATGCTCTCATAGCAAAATTTATTTATCTTATTTAATTCAGTAAGTCTTACGACACCATTGAAAGTATTTTTTGATATATCAAAAATTTTGTAGTAAATTTGTTCTCCTCTTTTAAAATCTAATTTATACTTTTTGAAATAATTCATTTGATCATTGAGTGAGATATTACTTGTACTTAAATAATTGTTTAGTTTTCTATTTCTTAATTCAATTACAAAGTTAGCATCTTGCTCACAGTCAGGATTTATCATAACAAGCCTAAATGTTTTACCAACAACAAATTCAGCTTTGAATAATTTTTTATGTTCAAGTTCAAACTTAGAGCTCATAATTTATTGCTGTGAAATCAAGCCTTCCTATCTTTAATTAAAAGTATTTACTTTTAAAGTCTAAATGCAAATTATTATTACAATAGATAAAAAACAACCATCTAGTCCATACAGCCATCTATGGTAACTTTTTCACCATTTGTAAACGGAGAATGAACTAAATATTCAAAACAGCTTGAAACGTCTTTATGACTGCCCATTAATTTAGATGGTAACGATTCTATAAATTTTTGTTTAAGCTTTAAATCAAGTTCTTTAAACATGCCATAATTAAAGTATCCAAGTGAAATAATATTAGAAGTAATTCCAAACCTAGCATACTCTTTTGCAATTGATTTATTAAAAGCACTTAATGCTGATTTAGATGCACTATATGCAGATGATCCGGAACTACCTCTTAATCCTCGTGCTGAAGAAATATGAATAATTCTACCCCATTGATTTGCGATCATTATTGGTAAAATATTTTTTGTAAGTAAGAAATTTGACCTTATATTTATGTCAAATGTTTTATCCCACTCATCTACTTTATAATTTGCAAGCAAACCATCAAACTTATATGCAGCAAAATTTACCAAAATAACATTTTTTAAATCTTTCTTAATACTCTCAACAAATTCTTTAATCTCATTCTCGCTGGCTAAATCTAGTTTAGATAATTTAATATTTTTATTTTTTAGACTAATCTTATTGTTATTATAGGTACCAAAAATAAGATTATTGACGGCATATTGTTGAAATGATGCTATGGCTAATTCTGAACTAAATCCAGTGATTATTATCTGTTTACCTTCTAAGTCAGTATTCAAGAATGCATCCTCCATATGAGTAACCCACACCAAAACCGAATAATAATAACTTTTGACCTTTCTCTAGCCTTCCTTCATCTTCAAGATCTTTCATAAGTATAGGAATTGTTGCAGAGACGGTATTGCCTATGTCTTTACTATTTCTAGGAAACTTTTCATCAGGAATATTTAACTTTCTTTGAATATTATCTAATACTATGGCGCTAGCCTGATGAAAAAGAAAGTAATCAATATCTTCAGATTCAAGATTAGCTTTTTTTAATAAAGCCTTAACTCCACTTGGAACATTTGCCATAGTAAATAGCAAGACTTCTGCACCATTCATATGAAGAAAATCATTGAATTTACTTTCAACTTTTGATGCTCTATTCCTAACTATTAATTTGTCATAACCCCTTCCATCAGTTCCAAAATTAAAAGGACCAGTATTTTTACTCTCTGATTTTGACAATAAAACTGCGCTGCCTGCGTCACTAAATACTGGTCTACAAGTCCTATCATTTTTATTTATGAACTTGGAGTATGTATCACCACACAACAATAGTGCTTTAGATTTTTCAATATCAGTTAGAATGCCCTTTGCAACACTTAAGGCATAAATAAAACCTGAACAACCTAAATTAATATCAAAAGCTGCTACATCCCTATTTAGTCCTAGTTCTTCCTGAGCAATACAGGCAGAAGTAGGAAGCATATAATCAGGTGATTGGCTAACAAAGATGCAAGCCCCTATATCATGAGAGTTGAAATCTAGTTTTTTTGCAGCAGCAATACAAAGACTTAATGCAGTCTCATTTGTTTCAGAAACATATCTTGTTTCAACACCTGTTTTAGATACTATTAAATCCATATCCCATTCAGGATTATCATTTTTTAGATCAGTGGAGGTTTCTTTTTTCGAAGCTAATTGATAACCAATGCCGTCTATGCTGATATTCATAAATTGCAGTGTGTATTTATATAATTTCTTCTGCTTCTAGAATACTAACTATTTTAGTAACTGATGTTGCATCACTCAAATCACTTAACGAAGATGCTTTGCCATCTGTTGCATCGTCTAATGCTGTTAAAACACTTAAGTGCCCCAATGAATCCCATTCAGGTATATTATCAGCCGATGCATTGATATCAATTTGGTTATCAGCATCTAAAGCATCTTTAATCAATAAAAAAAGCTCGTCTTTAGTCATATTGTCTCCTTTTTAATATGTAATTTCTTCAATTTTTCTAACAGCCATAATATCTTCTGAGAACTTTGAAAATCCCGGATTATAGTATGAACAATTTTCATAATGATAATGAACAACTAAGCTTTTCCGTGTTAATGTTTCATCATTTATTGGTGAACCGCCATGGAGCAGGTTTGCAGTCCATATTAAACATTGATTTTTTTTAATAGTAATTTTTTTAGAGTCCAGATTATTATGTTTGACAACTTTTTTAACGTGTTCTTCATATTCAGTATAATTTTCTTTTAACTGTTTAGTATTTTTGGGTATATCTTGTGAAAGTTCCTCAAGAGTTGTAATCGATAATTTGTGACTTTTGGGAATTATCTGAAGTGGGCCTGAATTTATATCAATGTCCTCCAATGCAAACCAAACCCCAGTTAAGTATCTTTCTGGTTTTGATGAAAAATGCATATAGTCACTATGGAGGGGCTGTTCAGATGATTTTATAAAATTTATAGTTGAGAAAGGAATTGGCCTTTTTTTATAAACACATTCCAGAAAATCTAAAACATCAATGTCTCTAGCCAAATCAACAATCTCTTTTATATCACGCCATGCCTCAATGACACGAGGGTTTTCATTATAGTGATAATATTTAGGGTTAAGTTTGGGATTACCCTCAAAGATTTTATTATCTATCTTATTATTTATAGTTTCATATATTTCATCAGGTTGATTTAGATCTAATATAGCGTAGCCATCTGCATGGATTTGTTTTAACTCTTTTGAGAATTTTTTCTCTACAGGGTCATCAAAATTATAAACTTTAGATGTTTCAAAAGATGTTTCAAATTTTGGTAAATCATGTAAATCTTGGTTTGGATCTTTAAAATTCATCAAATTATTATAGCAGTTGAAATTCTAAATGAATATACGTAATGCATTAGTCACTTGATAAAGATACTTCATATACAGCAGTGTATCCAATGATTGAACCAAATTTTTCTTCAAATGAAACAAGGCCTTCTTTCTTTAGCTTTCTTAACAAATCTATATTATCTAATAATTCTTTTGGAGCAGGCCAGAAATCTTTTTTGAGCAATTTTACGTTTCCATATACTTCATTAGCCAGCTGTAAAATCTCTTTCTCATTTGAAAAGGAAATTATTGGAAATATTAATTTTCCATTTTCATGAAGAAAGTCTGGAGACTGTTTTAAAACTTTATTTATCAAGTTATCGCCACCAGCCCCAGTATCACATGATATATTTTTAAACCATGGTGAAATTTTTGCAATTTCTTCCGAAACTCCAGAAATATCATTGATAATAGTGTTGAATCTGTAACCCTTCCATGCATTAAAAATATCACTTTTTCTAACATCAATCTCTACATTATACTTTTCTGCATTAAGCTTTACTATTTCTTCCACTGAATTACTAATATCTGAAGCAAATAATTTAAACTTTTCATTGTTTAAATTAGCAATTATTATCCCAACAATTCCGCATCCACAACCCAGGTCAAGAATTTTGTCTTCATTGTTTATCATTGTTAATGATGAATTTATAATGGCTGTGGTGGTTTGCGTTGGCGTAAAGGTCTCTTCATCAATAAAAAATTCAAAATCTCCAATAGATTTACTTTTAAAGGCGTATTTTTGATAAGTATTTTTCATAATTAAATTATATGGTACCCGAGGCCGGACTTGAACCGGCACGATATTTCTATCGAGGGATTTTAAGTCCCTTGTGTCTACCAATTCCACCACTCGGGCATGCTTAAACTAATTATCTCCTTTAAACTTAATATTCTGATCTGACTCTCTTTCTGTTTCACTATTATACGATGATCTAATTTTATTGTTAGCATTTATTGCAGCTTTTAATACATTTAATGGTGTGTCTATTTCATCAGCATATTTAGAAAAAGCATTTGAATCTTTTGGTAAACAGGCTCCGCCATAACCCAATCTTCCATCGTGACCTGGAACTTGCATATGAGAGTTACCAATTCTTTCATCTCTTGATATTGCGCCAATAAATTCTTCCCACGAACTTTTTGTACTTGATTTTTTAAATAATTGATTTAATTCATTGAAAAAGGTGACCTTTGTTGCAAGATATGAATTAATGCTATATTTGATTAAAGATGCAGTAGTTGGATCTGTGAAGATATAGTCATTACTTATGCATTTAGTAAAATTGTTATAAATATCTCCTAAATATTTACAAGAATTGAGACTTCCACCGAAAACTATTAATTTTGAGTTAATAAAGTCTTCGGTTGCGTGCTTTTCCCTTAAGAACTCTGGATTGTATATAAATTCAGGAATTAAATTTTCTATTTCTTTAATATAATTTGGTAGAACCGTACTTTTAAGAACAATTAGGGCTTTTAAATTAAGTTTACTGATTTCATCGATAACATTTCTTAAAATTGAGATATCTTGAGATGAATCTTTATTCATTGGAGTTGGAACACAGATAAATATAGCAGCTGGATCAAAATCAATAAGATCATCAATCTTTGAATTTAGTTTAGGATCTATTTTTAATATTTTTACTGCATCAGTAAAGCCAGCCTCTAGAGCCTTGCCAACAAAGCCATAACCAATAATTCCAATTTTCATAATATTTCTTTAATGGAGGCTGAATCCGGAATCGAACCGGAGTTAACGGCTTTGCAGGCCGCTGCATAACCACTCTGCCATCCAGCCTAATTTTGCAATGTGTATTGTATACATCTTATCTTCAAAGTGAAAAATTAATTCTTAAAACTATTATATGTGTATATATAACCAGTATAGATAGTTATTAGTAATGACAAGAATAAGAACATGTCTCCAAATAATATCAGAAGCATATTATTTAATGTTAATCCTAGTAGATAGATGGTAATAGTGAAAAGCTGGATTGTAGTTTTAATTTTTGCTAAAAATGTTACTTTTGTAGCACCTGATCTTCCCTGTCTTGCATTGAAGTCTCGCAATGCACCTACCCATATTTCTCTTGTTATTATTAAAGATGCCATGAAAGCTATGAAATAACTTGTAAGATTTACTGAAAGGCCAAATAAAACAAAAACTATCAATATTTTATCTGCAATAGGATCTAAAATTTCTCCTAATTGAGAGGTTGAATCATATTTTCTTGCCAAGTAGCCATCAAAATAATCAGTTACTCCGGCTACAAAAAATAAGATAAAAGCTAATAGATATCCCTCTGGCCTAGTCAACAAAGCAAAAATAATAGCAGCAAGAAAAATTCTGGAAAGTGTTAGTGCATTTATAAAGAAAGTCATTAATTTAAGGTTATTTTAATTTGTTGGGCAATTTTCTCATTAATGCCCTTTAGAGTCATTAAATCTTTAATACTTGCTTCACTAATAGTCTTAATATTTTTAAACTTATTTAATAATCTTGTCTTTAAAACCTGCCCAATTCCTGGGATAAGATCTAATTTAGATTTTTTTATTGTGTTTTTCTTTCTTTGTGCTGAAATTGCAAAACGATGAGCTTCGTCTCGCATTTCTTGAAGTAATAAATATGATTTTGAATATTTATCAAATTCTACTATCCCATTAGCGGAAAAAATTGTTTCAGTAGCTCGAACTCTATTACCCCCTTTAGCAATAGAAATAACTTTAATATCATTGTGAATTGAAGCTTTAATTATGGATCGTGTAAATTTTAGCTGGGTTTTACCTCCATCAATAACTATTAATTCAGGTTTGATATCTTTATCATCAAAATACCTCAGCCTTCTATTTAAAACATTTTCTAATGAGCCAATATCATTACCAGAAAATTCTTTTGGTATATTAAAAAGTCTATACCCTTTTTTATAAGAACCAGTTTTTGAAAAAACTACACATGATGCAATAGCTCTATCTCCAGAGAAGTGGCTCACATCAAAAGTTTCAATCCTATTAATATCACCAGATAATCCAAGATCTTTTGCTAATTCTTTAAATGCAAAAGTGTATTTGTCCTCTTTGCTTAAATGATTAGATATCACTTGCTGAGAATTCATTTTGCATAAACTAAATAATGGTCTTATATCCTTACTTGGAGTAAATGATATTTTTATATTAATACTATGTTTCTTTTTTATAGCCGCTTCTATTAATTCTTTTGATTCAAGTTTATTAATGCAAAGAACTTTGTTTGGAATATCTATATTATTATTATAAAAATTTAATATAGCACCCTGATAAACTGATTCTATTGAATTGAAGTATCCTTTTTTAATAAGATTTGTTTTAGTACCTCTTATTTTTCCCCTTCTTACGACTATTATGCAAACTCCAAGATAGCCGTTGTCTTCATATGCTGAAAATATATCTAAGTCTTTTGCAAGGGTAGTAACTGATTGCTCTTCTCTTAAAAGAGTAAGTCTATTTAGGCGATCTCTTATCTCAGCAGCTTTCTCAAAAGCTAATGTTGAAACAGATACTTCTATTTCTTTTTTTAATCTATCTATAGTCTGGGAATCAGATGAACTTAAATAACTTTTAGCGCTAGTTATATCTTCAGAATAGTCATTGCTTGTTATGTTTTTTACACATGGGGCGCTGCATCTTTTCATTTGATGTTCTATACAAGGCCTGGTTCTTGATGCAAAGGTATTATCACTGCAATTTCTTATTTTAAATATTTTTTGTATTTCTTTGATTGAAGATTTAACTGCATAGGAACTTACAAAGGGGCCAAAATACTTTTCATCAACTGCTTGTTTGGTCCTTTTTAAACTTACAGAGGGAAAATCATGATCAAGAGAGAAATAGATATATGGATATGTTTTGTCATCCCTAAGAAGGATATTGAATTTGGGCTTATTTTCTCTGATAAGCATTTGTTCCAGTAAAAGAGCTTCTACTTCATTTTTTGTTGTAAAAGTTTCAATTTGATCTGTTAATTTTTTTATTTGAGAAGTTTTTCTGTCTTTTTGAGCATTGCCAAAATAACTTGATACTCTTTTTTTTAAATTTTTGGCTTTACCTATGTAAATGATTTCTGAATTGTTAAAGAATTTATAAACGCCTGGGGTCTCAGGAACTTTTTTTAAATTAAGCTCCATTATCTTGGAGATATTTTTTGGTATAAATCTTTCCGGCACTTACGCCATACTGATCATATGGATTAATTTGAAGCATTGCAGCGGTAATATATGTTCTATGCTCCCAAGTAGCTATTAGATAGCCTAAAGTGTATGCATCAATTTTATTAAGTAGAAAAAGGTTTAAGGGAATATTACCATTAATTTTCTCTTCAGCTTTCAAAAGATCATCTGCTCCATCTGATAAAATTTTTGCTTGGGTAATTGCCTGAGCATATGCCAAACTTTTCAAATCCTCTTTGCTAGCAATTATATCTGCACATATATCTTGAGTGCCTTGATGAAGTAATTGAAAATAAGAATGTTGAGCAGTTGGGCCATATCCTCCAAAAATAATTTGTCCTGTTTTTTTAAAGTCGGAATTTTTATAGGGTTGTTTCCCAAGTGATTCCATTTCAAGTTGCTGAACATAATCAGCAAATGATCTTAATTTCCAACTATATGACAAAACAGCTCTTGAGGATTTATTTTTTGAATTATTTAACCAAATGTCACTAAAAGATAATCTCTTAACAAACTGTAAATATTTCTTATTATTTTGAAGATCTAGATCTGCTTGATTGCCGCCCATTAGAAAGTTATCTGATTTAAAAGTTGAATCAAGAAAAGCAGGAACTGAGATATCAGACCATATTGAGTATCTCCCTCCAATCTCTTTATCAAATTTTATAATGTGCTTAATATTATATTTAGATGCCTCTGATTCATTTGCTGTAATTGCTATAAATTTATTCATATCTCCAGACCACTTTATTGCATCGTTAAGTGTCTCGAGTGTTTCATCGGTTGTGAATGACTTTGATGAGACTATAAAAAGTGTCTCAGTTTTTTTTAGATTAGAAGTTTTCTCTATAAATTCAATAGGATCTGAGCCTGTTATAAACAGATGATTTAAATTTGTGTTAAGTCCAATTAAACTTTCAATTAATAACTTTGGTCCTTCAAATGAACCGCCAATACCAAGAACAACAATATTAAGAACTCCATCGAGAACTCCTTTATTTAAGCATTTAGATAAATCTTTAGAGGGCCAATTAGGTGTATTTGCTCTATATTGTGGGTGCCATGCAGCCTGATCTTCAGTGTAATTAACATTTTTGCCAGCAAATAGATCTTCTATCTTTGAATTGACATTAAGTTCTTCAAATTTTGAATTAAACTCATTAAAAATTGAACTCGTAAATCCTTTAAGATGAGATTCATATCTTAAGAGATCATTTTCAAAAAAATAATTATCTGGCTTTTTCATAATTAATTGATGCTTTGATAGATTGAGTTTAATGCTTCTGAGATATCTATAGCGCCGGTTATAGGCCTTCCAATAACTAAATAATTTGCACCTAGTTCTATAGCTTGTTTAGGAGTCATAACTCTAGATTGGTCATCACTTGAATCTGATAAACGAATACCAGGTGTAATTGAGAGAAGCGACCCTCTTGCAGTCACTAGATCAAGTTCGTGAGGAGAGCACACAACTCCATCAATTTTTGCCTCTTCTGCTATATCAAGCATTGCATTAACTTGATCAGCAGCGGTTCTTTGATAAATTTGATTTGTATCTATATCCGATAGACTTGTTAAAGCAGTAACTCCAAAAACTTTTATATCAGTTCCTTTTATTGCTTCCATTGCAAATTCCATCATAAGTCTGCCACCTGATGTATGGATAGTAAGCATCTTTATTGGAAGAATTGATAATCCTTCAATAGATTTTTTCACAGTATTTGGGATGTCGTGAAGCTTAAGGTCTAAAAAAATATCAAAGCCTTTGCCTGCTGCCGAATAAATAATGTCATGACCAAGCGCATTAAAAGATACACTTCCAATTTTAACCATGCACAGATTAGGTTCTAAGCTGTCTAGGATTCTATTGAATGAAGCTTTGTCATGCTCATCAATAGCTACTATGATTGATTTAGTCATAATATTAGAATATTAAACCAAAAGTTACTTTTCTAGTAATGATTTAGAGGGTTTAAAGTGCACAGTTGCTGTTTCCCCTAGATAAGAAACTTCTTTAGTTTTTGGATTTATAAACTTTCTAGGTCTAATATATTTTTTTGAGAATGTTCCAAAGCCGCGTATTTCAACTTTTTCATCTTCTGCAACAGCATCAACTATAGAATCAATAATTACATCAATTGATTTAGATATTTGAGCTTTTGTAAGATCCGGGAACTCTTTTATTAAGCTAGACTCTATGTCAGAACGATTTAAGCTATCTTTAGAGTTACTCACTTAACCTTAAAGAAATTCTTTCTCTTTCTGCGTCTACACCAAAGACAACGCAACTAAGCTTATCGCCTTTTTTATAATCCTCTAAAGCTTCTTTTGGATCTTCGGCATCTGATATATCTGAAAGATGAATCAATCCATCAATATCGCCTTCAAGACCAACAAAGATACCAAAATCAGTAATTGATTTAATTTGGCCTTCTACTTTATCGCCTAAAGTATATTTATTAGAGAACTCAGTCCATGGATTGGCTTTAGTTTGCTTTAAGCCAAGAGATATTCTTCTTTTATCGTAATCAATCTCGAGAATCATCACTTTAATTTTTTGTTCCATTTCAACTACTTTAGAAGGATGAATATTTTTGCTTGTCCAATCTAATTCTGATAAGTGAATAAGTCCTTCTATGCCTTCTTCTAGCTGAGCAAAACAACCGTAGTCTGTAATATTTGAAACATTAGCTTCGTATATTCCACCTACAGCATAATTGCCATCTACATTTTCCCAAGGATCATTTTGAATCTGTTTTAATCCTAAGGAAACTCTTAACTTTTCTTTATCAAAACTTAAGATTTTAACTTCAATTTCCTCACCTAGA
>CABWZP010000004.1 GCA_902509965.1 uncultured SAR86 cluster bacterium | reverse complement strand
AGTTCCCAGAACCTCAAGAAAATGATAACCATAGTCAGTTTGAAATACATCAGAAACAACATTATTTTCTGAATTTAGCATCATTTCTTCAAATTCACTTACCATCATCCCCTTAGGAAACCAATCAAGATCTCCACCATTTAAGGCAGAACCCTCATCCTCAGAAAATTCTTTTGCTAGCTCACCAAAATCTTCTCCTGCTAAAACTCGATTACGAATATCCTCAATCTCATTTAATGTAGCATTGAGATCTCTAATTGCAGTAGGCATAAGAAGAATATGTCTCACATTCCACTGATTCTCATATTTAACAAAGGGACCTCTTTTTTCTTCAATCTTAAGAATATGGAATCCTGATCCTGTTGAAATAGGATCACTTATTGTTCCAACAACTTCTTCTTCTAAAGCAGTGCCAAATAGTTTTGGCATATCAGCAATTTTTCTCCATGGCATTAAACCGCCGGAGGAGGCGTTGCTTGCAAGAGAAATCTCCTTTGCAATTGCTTCAAAACTTTCATCAGCTTCTAGCCTTCTAAGAACAGCTTGAGCATTTTTTTCTGTCTTCACAAGTATTTGTCTTACAGACAATTCTGGTCTTATTTGAGCTACAGATGGATCAGTCATCATAAAGCTTTCAAACTCTTGCTCTGTAATATTTATCTCATTTCCAACTTTACCTCTTTGAACTCTTTGGATGATCATGTCATTTCTAATCTTTTCTCTTAATGATTCATATGATTGCCCGGCTTCTTTTATAGTTAATATAAAATCTTCAAGTGAGAGTTGATTATTAGAAGCAATGGTATTGAAAGTCTGATTAAGTTCTCCGTCACTTATTCTTATTCCATATAAATCTCCAAGTTGTAATTGCAGCTCTTCTATAATCAATCTTTCAATTACCTGTTCGCGCATTTCATCTGCTGGTGGTATGGGCATATTTTGCGCCTGCATATTCAGCTTGATTTCTGAAATACTTTGTATGATTTGCGACTCCATGATTAATCCATCATCAACAATAACAGCCACTCTATCTAATATTTCTACTCTCGCAAGCAGGATAGAAGGGAGCGCAATCAGTAATGAGAATATTGTTAGTTTTTTCATAAAATTTCCTAGTAATTAAGTATTGAATTTTGAAGCAGCTTATCTATTTTATTTATTGATGAATTAAACCCCTTAAGCTCAAATTCAAAGTTAATTCTACTTTTGTTTTCAATATTTATCATATTGTCCCATGCATCATTTAGGTATGTATAGTTTGAATTGTAAAGATCATTATATTTAGTAAGATTTTTATCACTCGCTATCACTCTAAAAGCCACACAACAGTTCTCATATTCGACTCCAAGCATGCTCTCTACCTTAATATCATACTCATCATCTTGTTGTAATTTACCAATAATTTTAAAGCCTTTTCTAAGATTTATTGCAGCAAATATTTCAGAATAATTAAGAGTTTGTTTAAAGTCACCAGCGCTTCTTCTGTATCTTTTAGCAACTCCAAGAGTTCCTATTGATGACTTTGTCATAAAATTTATCCCTCCAATATGAAGTTCATTATCTTTTGTGTCGTAGCCTCCATATATCTTGAATGAATTATTCATATCAGGCATCCACATTGAAGACATAAAAAATTTATTCTTATTATTCATCATGGGAGGCATTGAGGTTAGATATACCTTGTTTTCAGAATGATTATATTTTTTGGCAAGACTAAATTTAAATATATCTCGACTAGACCTCCTTAATTTATATGTAAAACCCACACTATGAGAATTGTTGTCAGCAATTCTATCCATTCCTGAAAAACGATCATTAGAAAAAACTTGATTGTTATAAGCCAAGATATTGCTATCAAATACTGGATTACCAGTTTGATCCTTATATTCTGAATAACCTAAGACTATTCTAGGTTGGATAAAAGACATTCCATCAGAATTCATTTTTACAAAAATGCTACTGATATCAATTTCTAGATTAGGGCTATTTATATTATTATTTTGAATCGATGCATTTTGCAGATCATAACTTAAACTTTTAACACCTATGGCGGCTTTAATTTTAATAAATTCTTTATCAAAGATTTTAGATATGGTTATGTCTGCAAAAGTTCGCCTTCCTTCAATTGGATCCTCAATAGAATTTAGATATCTTCCCATTTCTGATGAAGCTCCAAAAAATTCATGCAGGCTGCTTGCTTTAAAAGTAGCAATATTTAGCTTTTGTTTAATATCTATAGAATCAAATGTTTTATTGAAACTAAAATTAATTGCAGGTGATTTCTTGTAACCATTTGATAATAGAGGATTTAAAGATTGAAAGCCTTGATACTCAACTTCCATTGCCAAGTTATTAAAACGTGAACTTATTGTAATATTTTGATTTAAATAATGATCGCGTTGTAACCCAACTGAAGTAATTTCCCCTGGAATATCTCTTAAAACCATAGCATCCGAAGCTTCGGCCCAATTAATTACAATCTCTCCAAAATTAATTCCCGAAGCTTTGTTAAGCATCAAAGAGTCTTGAATTTTATAAGCCCATCTTGAATCTGCTAGTTCAGGGAAATTTTTCTGCAATTCTTTATCGTTATTAAAGTATAAAGCATCAACATTATTCTTAGTATGCTCTTTAATGTAACGATAATTTAGCTCTATACCAGAACCTCTTTCAGCAATATTTCTTGCGCTCAGTGTAATATCTGAATGGCCTGATAATATTGCAAAGTAAGGAATAGAAAAATCAACACCATCAGAAGATGATGAGATAGAAGGCTCAAGGAAGCCTGATAATCTCTCACTTGTTGTTGCAAAAGGTAGATAGGGTGCTTTCAATACTTTAGTACCACCCAGTTCTAGAGTAAGGTTTCTAGCAAAACCTCTAAAAGTTTTATTATTTAATACCAAATCATCAGCTCTAATAAGCCAACCAGTCTTTGAATCTGCGCAGGAAGTAATCTTAGGCTCTTCAATTTTCAACTCGTCACTTAAAGATCCTCTTAATGACTTAAAATCAATATTTAAACCTCTTGAAGATAAAAAGATGTTGCCATTTTCCATTTCAACTGCATCATTTGCTCTGTTGAAAAATCCCTCGTCACCTTTTAGAAGTATCTGCTCAAGAGATAAAGTAGTATCTTTTTTAAATTCTATTAACTCTTTAGAAGCTCCAATTAGTGCATTAGAAGAACTCAGAAGACCACCTGGAAAATCAATTTTTACGTTGTCATTGAGGCTAATGGCTTGATTATCACTAAATCTCAGTGAGTCAGCTTCAATACTAATATCTGCATCCTTGATTATTATTCCTGTATCTGGATTATAAATAAGACAAGTTGTTGCATTAAATGATTTATTTATTGTGACTAGCTCTGAATTATTACTTTGAGCATTAAGATTAAATGCTAACAATAATATTACTGACATAGCAGCTAATCGTGTTTTTTTCATTTTATTTATTTTATACCTGTTAGCTTAGAAAGCGTATCTTATGGAAAGTTCTATTTTGTAATAAAGTCCTCAAGATCACCCAAGCTATCTTTTCCAAAAAAGATTTCATCATCTACAAAAAAAGTGGGAATTCCAAAAGCACCTCTTTCAACTGCACTGCTAGTATTTTGAATAAGCTGATCTTTAATTTCTTGAGTTTGCATCTTTTCAATAAGATTAGGAATATCTATTTGAGTTTCAGTAGCAAGAAGCTCAATTAGGATTTCTTGATCTGCAAGATTTAGACTCATTTCCCACATTCCTTTAAAAATTGCTTCTATATAATCATCAAAAATGTTTAATGACTTTGCAGCAATAGCTCCTCTTTGGAGTTGAAGAGTCATAACTGGAAAAAATGAGTTCATCGTGAAGTTTTTAAGATCATGTTTTTGTATAAATCTTTGAATCTCTATATTTTGGTATTCTAGTTTATTTGTTATGCCATTAAAGGCCATCATAGGTGCTTGGTTATTAGTAATTTTAAAAATGCCTCCCAGCAAACAAGGTACATAGTTAAAGCTTATACCGGTCCTATTTTCAATTTCTGGAATTACCTTATGGCAGAAATAAGCATTAGGACTGGCAAAATCAAATATAAAGTCTACTTTCATTTTCATTAATTAATTTGTTAAAGTTTAATATTACAAGATAAAATTTCATATGAAAAATAATTCAGATTACTCGGCAATTATAATAGGCGCAGGTGTTGCAACTGGAAGCGCATTAACAAAAAAATTTGCTAAAGAAGGATACAAGGTATGTCCAGTTCGAAGAGAAAGAAGTTCGGCTGAGCTTGACTCATTAACCAATCAAATTAAAAGCGAAGGAGGTTGGGCTCAGGGGTTTGGTGTCGACGCCAGAGATGAAGATTCAATTATTAACTTATTTAAAGAAGTTGAAGAAACTATAGCTCCAATTGATGTTGTTATCTTTAATCCTGGGGCTAATGTTTATTTCTCAATAGAAGAGACTACCGCTCGAGTTTATAAAAAGGTTTGGGAAATGGCAGCTTTTGCTGGCTTTTTAACAGGAAGAGAGGCTGCAAAATATATGAAACCAAGAGGTCATGGATCAATCCTATTCACCGGAGCTACAGCTTCTATTAGAGGCGGATCAGGTTTTTCTGCATTTGCAGGAGCTAAATTTGCACTTAGAGCATTATCTCAAAGCATGGCAAGAGAACTTGGCCCAGAGGGCATTCACGTTGCACACATGATTATTGATGGAGCAATTGATACGCCATGGATAAAAGAAAATTTTCCAGACAGATATGCACTTAAAGAAAAAGACGGTATCCTAAGCCCTGCAAAGATCGCTGAGACTTATTGGAACGTTCATTCGCAAGATAGATCAGCCTGGACACAAGAATTAGATCTTAGACCTTATTTAGAAAAATTTTAAAGGAACAAAATTATGAGTTTAAAAGATAAAGTTATTTTCATTTCTGGCGGTAGTAGAGGTATTGGACTAGCTATGGCCAAAAGAGCTGCTCAAGATGGAGCAAAAATTGTCGTTGCTGCTAAAACAGCAGAACCACATCCTAAACTCCCTGGCACCATTTTTACTGCTGCAGAAGAGATTATTGAAGCTGGCGGTGATGCCTTACCAATGGTGTGTGATATTCGTGATGAAGATAATGTTCGTGATGCAGTAAATAAAGCTGTTGAACATTTTGGGGGTATAGACATATGTATCAATAATGCTTCAGCAATCCAATTAACAAATACTCTTGATACTGCTATGAAACGCTATGACCTTATGCATCAAATTAATGGAAGAGGAACCTACATGGTTAGTAAATATTGTTTACCACATCTCCTTAAATCCGATAATCCACATATATTAAATTTATCACCACCTTTAGACATGGATCCAAAATGGTTTGGTTCTCATGTTGGCTACACCATGGCTAAATACACTATGAGCATGTGTGTTCTAGGAATGGCTGAAGAATTTAAAGACCAAGGCGTTGCAGTTAACGCACTATGGCCAAGAACTGCTATAGCAACTGCAGCTGTTCAAAATCATCTTGGTGGAGATGAGATTATGAGATTATCAAGAAATGTTGATATTATGGCTGATGCTGCTTATACAATTTTAACCAAAGACTCTAAAACCTTTAGTGGTAATTTTTGCATTGATGACATAGTTCTTTTTGAAGCCGGAGTTAAAGATTTTACCAAGTATGCAAATGTTCCTTTTGCAGAACTAATGCCTGATTTCTTTGTTCCGGATAATACTCCATTGCCAGATGAGGTAAAAAACAGCTAATTTGAAAGAATCAGAAATTATAGAGTTAGCAACTCAATGCGGGTATGAGTGTGAAAGAGCTATAGCTCTAAAGTTGGAAGCAAGCGGACGGGAGTACTGGAGATTAATATATAACTCAAATCATTTAGTACTTTGTTTTTTAGATAAATCAAATGGCAATCATCTTGAATTCTGCAACTTAGCAGAAATGTTATCTTCACATAATGTAAATGTACCAAAGGTTTTTCTGCATAACCCAGAGTTGGGTATTACCATTCAAGAAGATTTAGGTGATGATAATCTCTTAGAAATACTTAATGAATCTAATAAAACAGAATTAACACACAAAAGTCTTGAGTTGCTCATTCAGATTCAAGAAATCCCCAATCTTGATGTTCAAAATCTTTCTGCAGATGAATTGCTAGATCAGATAAGTCTTTTTAGTGAAGTTTTTTGCAAAGAATTTTTAGAAATCGAAGCTGATAAATCAATTTTAGAATTATCTGCTGCAACAATAAAAAATCTTAGTGACCACCCTAAACTCAATTGCCATTTTGATTTTGAAAGAAGGAATCTTATTGCTTCAAAAGCTAATGTGATTAGCGTTATAGATTTTCAAGATCTTTGTATAGGGCCTGTAGGAATTGATTTAGCCGGAATATTGTTAGATCACTATTTAATATTTGATGAGTCTTTTGTTAAAGATTCTTTGGCATTTTATAAAACTAAATCTGCAGTAGATTTAAATGCTGATGAATTATTTGAGTGTTTTAGATGGGGTGGGATCCAGAGAAATATGAGAATACTTGGAACCTTATCAAGGCTTTATATGAATAATAAAAGATCTTTCAGATTAAATGACTTGCCAATGATTTTAGATAATTTAATAAACATTCTTCCAAATAATTGGTCTTGTAAAAACTATATGCTTGATACAATTAAACCCAGATTAACTGAGAAATTAGCATCATTATGAAAGCAATGGTTCTTGCTGCTGGAATAGGTAAAAGACTTCTACCATTTACTAAAGATATGCCAAAACCTCTTATTGAAGTAGGATCAGAGACTTTGCTTGATAGAAATATTAATAAGATTTTAGATGCAGGTATTAATGAAATCGTTATAAATGTTTCCTATCTAGGAGATATGATCGAAAAACATTTAGCTAAAAATTATTCAAATCATGATATTACAGTTATAAAAGAACAATGCATTCTAGGAACAGGCGGTGGTATTTTAAATGCTCTTGAGCATCTTGGTGATGCGCCATTTCTCTTGATTAATGCAGACACCTATCATGAGATACCAATAGATACATTGCCAACTGAGGTTAGTGCTGCTCATTTAGTCGGCGTTTCAAATCCAGAACATAATAACTTTGGAGATTTTTCTATAAAAAATAATCAAGTTATTATTTCTGAATCTCAAAATGAGCTCACATTTGCAGGGATATCAGTCATCAATCCAATTATTTTTAAAACAACGCAATTGCCAAAACCACCTTTTGATATATGGAATTATGTGCTGAAAGATCTTATTAACCAAAATAAGATCACAGGCCATGAAGCAAGGGAATTATGGATAGATGTCGGGTCTCCTGAGCGTCTTTCTCTTGCCATTAGTGCTCATAAAGAAGAGAATTAGCCCATGAGTGATAATAAATACATAATTGCACCTTCGATACTTTCAGCAAATTTTGCAACGCTTGGAGCTGAAGTAGAGGATGTCATGTCATCTGGAGCCGACTGGGTTCATTTTGATGTCATGGATAATCACTATGTACCAAATCTGACTATAGGGCCCATGGTCTGCAAGTCTTTAAGAGATTATGGAATCAAGAATTTTATCGATGTCCATCTTATGATAGAGCCTGTTGATGATTTGGCTGCAGATTTTATCAATGCAGGAGCAGATTTGATTAGCTTCCATCCTGAGGCCACAAAACATGTCCATAGATCTATTGGCGCCATAAAAGATAAAGGTTGTAAAGCAGGATTGGCCATAAACCCAGGCACCTCCTTGAGCGTACTTGATGACGTGATTGAGGATCTAGATCTTGTTTTGCTCATGAGTGTAAATCCAGGATTTGGAGGTCAAAGCTTTATCGAAGGCACTCTTAATAAAATTGCTAAAGTTCGTAAAATGATTGATGCAACTGGAAAAGATATCAGATTGGAGGTTGATGGGGGTGTTAACTTAAGCACTATTGCTGAAGTCGCTAAAGCTGGTGCCGATACATTTGTTGCTGGTTCTGCAATTTTTGGCACTGATAATTATGAAGAAACCATCTCAAATCTCCGCGCACAAATCTCTTAAATTTTTTCTTATTAGCAGTCTCTTCTTTCCTGCTACTGCTTTTACAGAACCCAAAGTTATAAACTTAAAATCAATATTACCTAATATTGAAGTAGCAGATAATTTTTCTTCTAGGAGAAGAGGGTTAATGTTTAGATCATCACTTCAACCAAATACAGGCATGCTTTTTGTATGGGAAGATTACACGCTAAGATGTATGTGGATGAAAAATACTAAAGTTCCTCTTAGTATTGCTTTTATGTCCAAAGAAAAAGAAATTTTAGAAATTTATGATATGGTTCCCATGTCTGAAGCTAGCACATGCTCTAAAAATAAAGCTGCTTTTGCTTTAGAGGTTAATAAAGGCTGGTTTAAAGAGCATAATATTTCCATTGGGCACATAATAGATTTTTAACATGACTACAAAAGAAGAGTATATAAATTATGCTAATTCAGCCTATTCAATAGTTCCTTTAACACGAGAAATTGATAATGTTGAAGATTCACCCATCTCTTTATATTTAAAAGTCTCAGCACAGCAAAATACCTTTTTATTGGAATCTGTAGAAGGAGGGGATAAGTGGGCTCAATATTCAATTATTGGATTTGGTTGCAAAGATTTTATAAAAATTTCAGGCAATCAAGTTGAAACCAATATTAATGGTGTTATAGATTCTTTTTATTCTGAGGACCCCCTCAGCAGTATTCAGGAGATTACCTCCCAAGATTCTGCACCTGAATTAGATGGAATGCCAAGATTTTATGGAGGTTATGTTGGATTTTTTGCTTATGAGAGCGCTCAATATGCTGAAGCTAGAATTGCTGATTTAACTGCGAAGAATTCGAAATTTAAAGATCATATGCCAGAAATATTTCTAATCAAGGCAGAAAAATTAATTGTTTATGACAACTTTGCTAATTCAATTAAGATCATATTTAATGCAAGTCCTCAAAAACTCTCTTATGAGGAGTCTCAAAATGAATTAGATAAAATTGAGAGCTTAATAAATCATTCGATTGAAATTCCTAATGATAATTTTAAGGAGCCTTCCGGAAGGCTTGAATTTAAATCAAACTTTACTAAGCCAGAATATCTTGATGCCGTTGATGTAATTAAGAGTTATATCAAAGAAGGTGATGTTATGCAGGTAGTTCTTGCCCAAGATTTTTGCTCAGATTTCCATGGCGATCCATTCGTTTTATATAGAGCAATCCGCAAACTTAATCCATCTCCCTATATGTATTTCTTAGATTTTGAAGACTATCAAGTGGTAGGCTCATCTCCTGAAATTCTTATTCGATTAGAAGATGAGGAATTAACTTTAAGGCCACTTGCTGGAACCAGAAAAAGAGGCAGCTCATCTGAAGAGGATAATTTGAATGAAAAAGATTTATTAAATGATCCAAAAGAAATAGCCGAACACTTAATGCTAATTGACTTAGGAAGAAATGATGTTGGTAAAGTTTCAAAAATTGGATCAGTAAAAGTCACCGATAAAATGATTATTGAAAAATACTCACACGTAATGCATATCGTTTCAAATGTTGTTGGCAGTATCAATAGCAATTTAAATTATATTGATGCTCTCAAAGCATCACTGCCTGCTGGCACCTTATCTGGGGCTCCAAAAATAAGAGCAATGGAAATTATTCATGAACTCGAACCAAGCTCCAGAGGAATTTATGGCGGAGCTATAGGATATATTTCTTGGAATGGCAATATAGATACAGCTATAGCAATAAGAACTGCTGTTATTAAAGATAATATTATTCATGTTGGAGCTGGAGCTGGAATAGTTGCTGATTCAGTACCAGAAAATGAGTGGTTAGAATGTAAACAAAAATCCAAGGCATTTGTTGATGCTATGGAGATGATTTTATGATTTTAGTTATAGATAATTATGATTCTTTTACTTATAACCTAGTCCACTATATTGGAGAACTCGGAGAAGAGGTTATCGTAAAAAGAAATGATGAAATAACTCTCCAAGATATAGCTTTGCTTAATCCAAATAAAATCGTAATTTCTCCAGGACCTTGTACTCCATATGAAGCCGGCATCTCAATTGACTTAATAAAAGCTTCATCGGTTCCCATACTAGGAGTTTGTCTAGGACACCAATCTATAGGAGCAGCATTTGGTGGCAAGATTATAAAAGCTCCAGAAATATTTCATGGGAAACTCTCAGAAATTACTCATAGCAATAAAGATCTATTTAAAGATATTGATAATCCTTATTCAGTGGTTAGATATCACAGCCTAATCATCGAAAAAAGCTCATTACCAGATGAGTTAGAAATAACCTCGGTACTCAAAGATAATCCTGACATCATCATGGCAGTTCAGCACAAACAAAGACCAATTTACGGAGTACAATTTCATCCTGAATCCATAGAAACAGATTTTGGTAAAAAACTCATTCAAAATTTCTTAACATTATGATTGAAACTATTCTAAAAAAATTAGAAACCAAGAAGGACTTAAAGTCTGAAGAGATGCAGTTTGCAGTGGAAAGCATAATGACCGGTATGGTTGATGATAGCGATATTGAGAAATTTCTTTTAGCTTTAAATGAAAAGGGCATTAAAGAGTTAGAAATAACAGCTGCTGCTCAAGTTATGAAAGAAAAATCTTTAAGATTTAATTTGGGAGATGGAAGTCATATTGATACTTGTGGGACTGGCGGCACAGGGCTTCATACATTTAATTGTTCTACTGCATCATCCTTTGTTGCTGCAGCTGGAGGTGCTCAAATTACTAAACATGGCAATAAGGCTATTTCTAGCAAGTCTGGCAGTGCAGATTTTTTAACAGCTGCAGGTGCTGATATTGGTCATGATAGAGAAAAACTTGAAAAAGTTTTTGCAAAGGTTGGATTTGTATTCTTATTTGCTCCTTTACATCATCAATCTATGAAATATGTCATGCCAGCACGACAACGTATAGGCCAAAAAACTATTTTTAACTTATTAGGCCCTCATACCAATCCTTGTGGAGCTAAAAGACAGGTTCTAGGCGTTTATGATAAAAAATTACTTGAGACTTTTTCAGAGGTATCAAAAAATTTACATATGGAGCATGTTTTAATTGTCCATGGAGATGATGGCCTAGATGAAATAACTATTACAGGCTCAACCACAATTTCTGAACTTAAGAACTACAAAATTAATCAGTACAAAATATCACCAAAAGATTTTGGCCTTTCTACTGCAGACTTTAGTGAGATATCTGCTCAAACTCCTGAAGAAAGTCTGCTTTTAGTAAGAGAGGCTTTTGCCGGAGAAAAATCAGCAATTCAAGACATGATTGCTCTAAATGCTGGGGCTGGTCTTTATGTTGCAAAAAAAACTGAGTCTATTGAAGATGGAGTAGAGCTAGCTTTTGATTTAATGAATAGCGGCAAAGCAGCTGACAAGCTAGCAGCCTATGTAAGAGTATCAAATAGCTAATGACAATTTTAAATGACATTGTAAAAAATACTAAAGCTAAATTAGTTAAGAAAAAGTCAGCAGTATCTTTAGATGAAATTAAATTGCAGCTGAGCAGACTAGATCTTCCAAAGGGTAAATTTAAGGCAAGCCTTGCTGGAAAAGCAGAGGCTGTTATTGCAGAAATAAAGAAAGCTTCACCAAGTGCAGGGATTATTAGCGAGAACTTTGATCCAATCCAAAAAGCTCAAGAATATGAAGCTTTTGGTGCTGCAGCCTTATCTATTCTTACAGAAGAAGACTTCTTTTTAGGTAGTAATCAATACTTAAAAGATGTCAAAGCAATAACATCACTACCTATTTTAAGAAAAGATTTTATGGTTGATGAATATCAAATCTATGAAGCTAAATTAATAGGAGCTGACTGTATTTTATTAATTGCGAGCATTCTGTCAGATATAGAAATAACCGATTTTGTAGCTTTAGCTGAAGTTCTTGAATTAGATTACTTGATTGAAGTTCATGATGCAGAAGAGCTTCAAAGGGTTGAGCATTTTAATAATGCATTAATAGGAGTTAATAATAGAAACCTCAAAACATTTGAAGTTGATATTAATAACTCAGTGAATTTAAAAAATTCATTCTCAGCTAATAATATTTTTATTGCTGAATCTGGCATTAAAAATAAAGATGATATGAACTATTTAAAAGAAAGAGGTATTAATGTTTTTTTAATTGGTGAGAGTCTTATGAGGGGAAGCTTTTAAATATAAGTGCTTGTTGTTGTCATTACTTTTGCAGTAGCAGACATTATTTTTTTTGCTGGAATTTTAAGTTCTTTTCCACCATTATCAACAGCTTGTTGAGCATGAAGGTCTTCGTCTTCACGCATTGTTTTCAATATTTCAATTGTCTCTTTATCTTTAGGTGATATTTTATCTAAGTGCTTATCTATATGTGCAACTACCTGCTTTTCTGTTTCTTCTACAAAACCCAAACTGACTTTTTCACCAAAATTACCAAAAACTGCTCCTATAGCAAAAGAGCCTACATACCAAATTGGATTTAGGATTGAGCCTTTTCCATCTAACTCATCTAAGCGCTTTTTACACCAAACAAGATGATCTGTTTCCTCTTCTCCAGCCTCAATAAGATGTTTTTTTACTTCAGGATCTTTACATACTAATGCCTGACCTCTATATAGAGCCTGAGCTGCAACTTCACCTGCCAAATTTACTCGCATCATTTGGATAGATAATTTTTTTTCTTGCTGAGTAAGCTCCTCTGAATTTTTTTCAGCAGGCTCTGGCGGATAGGGTCTATCCGTTCCATATTTCTTATTTGATAGCGTTTTAAGTGCTATATCAAATTCGTTAACAATGTTATCAACAATACTCATTTAATACCTTTATAACCTATGTCTTTTCTGCAAAAAGCTCCTTCAAAAGAAACTGTATTCACTAAATTATAAGCTTTTGCTTGCGCTGACTTCAAATCATCACCTAAAGCTGTAGCGCAAAAAACTCTTCCCCCAGCAGTCCTTACTGTATCTCCATCAAGTCTAGTTCCAGCGTGAAATAATTTCATGTCTAAATCATCTGAAGGTTTAATAGCAACCTCATGATCAGAGGCATAACTTTCTGGATAGCCTGCACTGGCTATTACAACTCCGCAGGCGTGTTTATCAGTCCAAACTATTTCATATGAATCTAATTGATCATCAATAGCTGCAAGGCACAATTGAACGAGACTAGATTTCAATCTAAGCAAGATAGGTTGTGTTTCAGGATCTCCAAAACGACAGTTGAATTCAAGAACTTTTAATTCACCTTTGCTGATCATTATTCCTGCATAAAGAAAACCTAGATAGGGAGAGCCTTCAGCTATTAAACCATCCATAGTTGGCTTCATAACTTCATTAAGAATTTTTTGATGCATGCGCTCATCAACAATAGGAGCAGGCGAGTAAGCACCCATACCTCCGGTATTTAAACCAACATCGCCATCACCAACAGCTTTATGATCTTGGCTTGTTGCAAGTGAAACTATTTTATCTTTGCTTACTACTGCTATAAAACTTGCTTCCTCACCCTCAAGGAAATCTTCAATTACTACTCTACTTCCAGCTTCACCAAAAGCCTGATCTTTAAAAATACTTTCTAACGCTTCAACTGCATCTTCCTTGTTATTGCAAATAATGACACCTTTACCAGCAGCAAGACCATCAGCTTTTATAACTGTAGGATAATCAATATCATTTATATAATCTTTGGCAGCATTATAATTGTCAAAAGAAGCATAGGCAGCTGTTGGGATTCCATATTTAATAAAGAAGTCTTTAGAGAAGGTTTTTGAGCCTTCTAATTGAGCGGCAGCTTGAGAGGGACCAAAAGTTTTTATACCCTTACTTTGTAAATAGTCAGCTAAGCCATTCACTAAAGGCTGTTCAGGACCAATAATTACCAGACCAATATTTTCTTTTATACAAAAACCCTCTATGGCTTGAAAATCATTTGCATCAATTGAAATATTGCTTAATTTTTGTTCTAAGGCTGTGCCAGCATTTCCTGGACATACAAATACTTTGGTAACTGAGTTATCTTGTGCTGATTTCCATGCTAAAGCATGCTCTCTGCCGCCTGAACCTATTACTAATACTTGCATTAGTGCCTAAAGTGCCTGTTACTTGTATATAGCATAGCTATATCATTCTCATCTGCAGCAGCAATAACTTCTTCATCTCTAATAGAGCCACCAGGTTGAATAATAGCCGCTATTCCGCTTGATGCAGCTTTATCAATTCCATCTCTAAATGGAAAAAATGCATCAGATGCCATTACAGCTCCTTGAACTTCTAAACCTTCTTCTTTTGCCTTTAGATTTGCTATATCTGCACTGATTACTCTACTCATTTGACCAGCTCCAATACCAATTGTCTGTTTATTTTTGACATAAACAATTGCATTTGATTTTACAAATTTTGCAACTTTCCATGCAAACATTAGATCATTTATCTCACTATCACTTGGCTGCCTTTTAGTAACACACTTCAAATCTTCCTGCGGAACCATAAAAGTATCATCACTTTGGATTAATATTCCACCAGATACTTTTTTAATAACCCCAGGATAAGGATCGTCTTGAATAAGATCGACTTTAAGGATCCTTATATTTTTTTTCTGCGCAAAAATTTCAAGAGCTGCTTCCTCATAGTCAGGAGCAATAACAACTTCAACAAACTGCCTACTATCTATTTCACTAGCTGTTTTAGCATCAAGCATTTTATTCAAAGCAATAATCCCACCAAAAGCAGAAGTTGGGTCTGTTTTAAAAGCCAAATCGTATGCATTAAAAATAGAATCAGACTCAGAAACGCCACAAGGGTTAGCATGTTTAACAATCACGCATGCAGGCTCACTAAATTCTCGAACACATTCCCATGCAGCATCTGCATCAACAATATTATTATAAGAAAGCTCCTTACCTTGTATAACTTCAGCATTAGCAATATTTTTATGTTCTAAATTGGCAAATGTTAAGAGACTTGCAGCCTGATGAGGATTTTCTCCATATCTAAGCGAGCTTTGTTTACTAAAAGAGTAATCTGGCAAGTGAGATTGAGTTTCTCCAGCAAGGTAATTTGAAATGGCAGCGTTATAATCAGCCATTAGCGTAAAGACCTTTAATGAAAGCTCTTTTCTAAAATCATAAGAAATACCTTCTTTGCTTTCCCATTCATCAATCAGTCTAGAATAATCTGAAGGATCGGATACAACAGCCACATCTTTAAAGTTTTTTGCAGCAGATCTAATCATAGTAGGACCGCCTATATCAATTTTTTCAATTGCTTCATCAAAAGAACAACCTGAGGCAATCGTTTCTTTAAATGGGTATAAGTTCACTACGACTAAGTCGATGGTTTCATAGCCACGCTCTGATAGAACTTCCATATCTTGATCACGTCTAGCAAGAATGCCAGCATGTATTTTGGGATGAAGTGTTTTCACTCTTCCATCCATCATTTCTTCAAATCCAGTAAAGTCTGAGACCTCAATAACATTATTTGTAATTTCTTTAATAGCCTTATAAGTTCCGCCTGTAGAGAGAATTTTTACATTTTGCGAGACAAGGAAATTAACTAGAGTCTCTAGACTCTCTTTGTTAGATAAGCTTATTAAGGCTGTTTTTGGTTTTAGCGCATTCATTTCAAAAGCCCATATTTTTTTAGTTTAGTTCTAAGAGTTGCTCTATTAATACCAAGTATTTGGGATGCTTTGCTTTGATTTTGATTTACAAATTTCATTGTTGCAATAAGCAAAGGTGGCTCAACCTCATCAAGAACAAGTTTATATACATCGATAGGCATGTTTGTATCAAGTTGCTGATAATAGCGATTCATGGCTTTTCGAACCTCTTCTTTTAAAGGTTTTTTTGAATAGTCATCGAAAGATGTATTTTTTTTTGCCAAACTTAGTTTTTAAAAAACAGAATCCATAATTTTACAGTTGATTAAAAAATGCTCAATAGCAAATTAAAGATTAATTAAAGTTTTTTTATCATCACCCACAATAATTTCAATAATTTGATTATCTTCTACTAATAATTTAGTACACGAAGTGTAATCAGGATAGAAATAGAGTAATTTATTATTTTTAAGCACTGATGCTGCTACAGCATTGATCACCATAAAGTGACTAAAGATAATTGCATCACTATCAATATTTAAAAGGGTGCTCATAATATTGTTCTGCCAAAGTTTTACTGCTTCTGGGAGAGTATTGATTTCTTGTGACATAACGCCTCTCAACCAATCTTGCTTTTTATGAGGAGGGATATCATCAGAGGGTATTTCAGAAAATTGATTTTGCACAACAAGATCTTTGTTGTATTGCAATTTTAGAGGATGCGCCGTCTCAACCGCTCTTAATTTTGGACTAGATATAAATTTAAAGTTATCAAGATTTTCTTTTGAGAAAGTATCTATTAAATTATTGGCTTGCTCTTTGCCTCTATTACTTAATCCAGGGTCACTATGCTCGCCGAATGAAGCGCTTGCTTCACCGTGCCTTATTAAAAGTAAAGTATGAATAGCCATTTATAGAATTTTAATAGTTATTATAATGGTATTGTGAAAACTCATAGAATGTATTTTAAAAATTTAGCTAATATTAGTTTTGCTTGTAAGCTTGAATCTGCCCAGTCTTCTCATTTAGCAACGGTTCTTAGGTTGAAGGAAGGCGATATTATTGAATTATTTGATGGAGAAGGTTTATTTTGTAAGGCAAATATCACACTCTGTTCAAAAAGAAATACAGAGGTTGAACTCATTTCTTCACCTCAAATATCAACAAGGAGTAATAAAAACCTTGTAGCAGTTCTTCCATATATTAAAAAAGACAATATGGCTTTTATGACCCAAAAGCTAACTGAGCTTGAGGTTACTAAAATAATTTTTTTTAAACCAGACAGATTAGATCAAAGCTTAATTAAAAAAGATTTATCAAAATTAAAAGATAAGCTTAATGAAGTAGTTATTGGCGCCTGTAAGCAGTCTGGAATTAATTACCTTCCAACTCTAGAGTATTTTGAGGGACTTCAAGAAGTGCTTAATGCTGATGCGATTTCAAAAAAAACTAGTTTTGTTTGTTTCTTTGATTTAGAAGCAACTGATCTTCTATCAGCGGATGATATAGAGCAAAAAGATGAATATATCTTTATTAGTGGTCCTGAGTCTGGTTTTTCTGATCAAGAAAGGTCTATTATGGTAGAAAAGGGTGTTACTCCTAAATCGTTAGGAAAAAATACTCTTAGAGCAGAGACAGCGCCAATAATTAGCGCTACTCTAATACAATCCTTTGTAGGAAATATTTAAGTCTAATGAGTAATAAAATTCTATTTATAACAGATCCAGTCGCTAGCCTTAATATTATGAAAGATACTTCTTTATTCATGATTGAGCATGCTCAAAGTCTAAATATGCAACCTTACCAATGTGAGACAAGCGATATTTCTTTTAGTAATGGCTTGGTTCAAGCTCATGCAAAAGAAATTGAATTTAAGGCTAAAGATATTTTGTTAGAAGAATCTGGTAAAAATATTTACCTAAAAGACTTTCAATATGTCTTTATGCGCAAAGATCCCCCAGTTGATGAGAATTATATGAATACATTACATTTGCTTGATCTAGCACAATCGAATGGAGCAAATGTCATTAACAATCCAAGTGCAGTTAAAAAGTTTAATGAAAAAATATTTGCTCTGTATTTTACAAAATACATTCCAAGTACGCTTATTTCTTCCAAAGCATCTGAACTTAAGGCATTTGCTAAAGATTTTAGCGAAATTGTAATTAAGCCTCTTAATGGAATGGGAGGAGAATCAATTTATAAATTAAGTGAGATAGGTTCTGATGAAGAGTCTATTATTCAAGAGCTTACTAACGAAGGGAAGACTTCAATTGTTGGACAAGAATTTCTACCAGAAATTTATGATGGAGATTTCAGAATTCTTATTATCAATGGAAAACCTTTCAATAAAACTTTAGCAAGAATACCGCAAGGGGAAAGCTTTAAAGGTAATTTAGCTGCTGGTGGCAAGGGTGTAGCAAAAGATTTACAACCTCATCAAGAGGCAGTTGCAAATGAAATAGGGACAGTCTTGATGCAACATGGAATTGTATTTGCAGGACTAGATATGATTGGCAGCAAAGTAACAGAAATAAATGTTACCAGTCCAACTTGCGCAAGACAGATATTTGATCAAACAGGAGAAGATCCTATTATGGAATTGTTTGCTGGTTTATGAGTTATGCAATTCTAAGTAATAAAAAAGTTAGAAGACGATTAGACATCGGTAAATCAACCTATATTTCTATTGGAGTACATCTACTTATAATTTTTGGAATTACTTTTTCAAATGTATACAATCTTCCAACATTTGACGATTCACCAATTATTAATATTAGGCTTGCTAATTCTTCTATAGAGCAAGATGGCTTTTTAAGTATGAACGAAGAAGCTATAGATACCTTTTCACCAGAAACTTCTGATAGTGCTTTAACAAGAAAAGATATGCGAGCAGAAACATATAAAGTAAAAAGGCTGGAAGCAAATTCGGAGGTAAATTCTTCTGAAGCTTTTTATTTAAATTCTTGGCAACGAAAAGTTGAAACCATTGGTCAGAGTCTTATTGTTGCTTCCGATTATGCCTCTTCAAATCAAACAGTCCGGCTAATGGCAACAGTCGATTCATTTGGAAATTTATTAAAATCAGAAATCCTTATATCCTCTGGTGACCAAGAGACTGATAAACTTGCTTTGCAAATTTTAAGAGAGTCTGCGCCCTTTAGTCCTTTTGATGAAGAAATGCAAAAGGGTTATAAGATCTTAGAGATAGTTCGTGATTGGAACTTCGGCGGTTAAAGGAAATGCAAATACTAGCATTTGATTTTGGTACAAAAAAAATAGGAGTTGCTGTTGGACAAACTTTAACAAAGACTTCATCACCATTAAGTATTATTTTTAATTACGGGAATAGGATAAATTGGCCTGAGATTGAAAAGGTACTCGATGAATGGAAGCCAGAATTAATTTTAGTTGGTAAACCTCTAAATATGGATGGAACAGAAAGTGATATTATGAAAACTGTAGAAAGTTTTGTAAAAAAACTTACAAAAATATCAAAAATAAAGTGTGAATATGTGGATGAACGACTTACTAGTTTTGAAGCAAGAGAAAAGGTAGCTGATATTGGGTCTACATTAGTAGATGCCCATGCAGCTAAAATTATATTAGATAACTGGTTCAATAAAAGTGTCGATACCCTCTAGTTTTATAGATCAAATTCTTGATCAATCCGATATTGTCGATATTGTTGGCAGACGAATACAGTTGACTAAAAAAGGTCAAAATTTTTGGTGTTTATGCCCCTTTCATGATGATAAAAAGCCTTCAATGGCAGTTAATCAGGATAAGCAATTCTTTTATTGTTTTGTTTGTAATGCATCTGGAAATTCCATACATTTTTTAAGACGTTATGAAAATCTCGATTTTGTAGATGCTGTTGAAACTATCGCTTCTAGTGTCGGTTTGGAGGTTCCATACACCAAACAAACAGTTGAAGAGTCTAAAGCAAAAGAAATAAATGATGAGGCTAATATAATTTATAAAAGCGCACTTAAATCTTCAGATGGATCTGAGGCTGTAAAGTATTTAAAGAATAGAGGAATTTCAGGAGAGACTGCTGCATTTTTTAATCTTGGATATGCAAAAGATGGATGGACAAATTTATATGACAAGGTTACATCAAAATATCCTAAAGCAGATATTTTAGAATCAGGATTATTTAGCACCAAAGAGGAAAAGATTTTTGATTTCTTTAGAGCTAGGCTTATGTTCCCTATTCGAAATATTCGTGGGCAATGTGTTGCCTTTGGTGGAAGAATTCTCGGTGATGGCGAACCCAAGTATCTCAATTCACCTGAAACAAAAACCTACAGTAAGTCCAATGAACTCTTTGGTCTGTATGAGGCAAGGGAACTAAATAAATCTCTTGATTCACTAATAGTTGTAGAAGGCTATATGGATGTTATAGCTCTGCATCAGAATGGAGTTAAAAATGCTGTCGCTTCGCTTGGAACCGCAATAACTGCAAAGCATGTTTCAAAGCTTATGCGCTATGCAAAAAATATATACGTAGCTTTTGACGGAGACCTTGCTGGTCGAAAGGCTGCATGGAAAGCAGTTGAGAATGCATTACCTATCTTAAGAGAAGATGTAAAAATAGGTTTTATTTTTTTAGAAGAAGGGCATGACCCTGATAGTTATATCAATGAAAAAGGCAAAGAGGCTTTCCTCAAACTTCTTGATAATAATATTTCTTTTTCTAAATTCTTTTTATCAAGGATTAAGAAAGTTGATGATTTAGAAACTATTGAAGGCAGATCAAAGGCTGCTAAATTCGCTATACCTTTGGTCAATAGTATTAATAATGAAACCTTAAAACAGGCCTATATTGAAGAAATTGCTTCAATATGCAGATTAGATTTTGCAAGCTTAATCTCTTCTAATACTCAAAAACCTAGAAACATACCTGTATCAAATGAGACTGCTGCCAATGAAGAGAATAGTGGATCACTTTTAGCAAGAAAAGCTATCGTAGGTATTTTTACTGCACTTATTCAATATCCTCATCTTGCAAAAGATAGGGCATTTGAGTCTATTCATAACAATGAGAAGTTTTTATTTCTTTTAGAAGTTCAAAATAAATATTTAGATAATCCAGAAATTAATCCATCTATAGTTTTTGAACAAATTCAATCTGATCAAATTAAAAGATTATTTAGCGAAGCTTTAATGAGTGAAATAGCTCTAACAGAAGAAAATGCAATCAGTATGTTGCAGGACTGTTTACATAGTTTTGTAAAAAATCAAAAAGATAGAGAGGAAATCTTAAAAGAAAAGTATAATATGCAGCACATTTCATCAGCTGAAAGAAGAGAGCTTCAACAGTTCATTTTAAAGAAAGCTGAATTAAGTGAAGAAGACACAGCTTTATTGAAAAATTTAAGCTCAAAAAGAGATTGAAAATTAGTAATTTATCCCAACATAGATAAGACTAAATATACGGAGATTCAGTGGACAAACTTAGCAAGAAAGGCTCAAAGATATCTGAACTGATAGAAAAGGGAAGAGAGCAAGGTTATTTAACATATGCAGATGTGAATGATCACTTGCCTGATGATATTTCCGATCCAGATCAAGTCGAAGAAATTATTGGAATGATTAATGATCTTGGTTTGCAAGTTCATGAAACTGCTCCTGATGCAGATACCTTAATGCTAGCTGAATCTGAAGATTCAGATGATGTTGCTTTAGAACAAGCTGCTGCAGCCTTAGCTGCTGTAGAGAATGAAACAGGCAGAACAACTGATCCTGTAAGAATGTATATGCGAGAAATGGGTACTGTTGATCTTCTTACCCGTGAAGGTGAAATTGAGATTGCTAAAAGAATTGAAGAGGGTATGCGCGATCTTCTCAATGCAAGTGTTGCATACCCAACAACTGTTACGCATGTTATAGATTATTTCCAAATGGTTAAGGATGGAGAGAAAAAGATTAATGATCTTTTAACAGGATTCTTAGAAGAGATGGAAGAAGTTCCTTCAGCTGGCCCTGGAAGTGAAAGAGCTAAAGCAGAAGAAGAGGACGATGAAAAGCCTACTGGTCCTGACATGGAAGAAGTTCAAAGAAGAATGACCAACCTTAAAAGACAATATAACAAGACTTTAAAAGTTATAGATGCTAAAGGTAAAAGTTCTAAAGAAGCTAAAGTAGAATATGAAAAATTAGGATTAATCTTTCAATTTTTAAAATTCAGTCCAAAAATGTTTGAAGAATTGGCTTCTATTGCCAGATCTGGACTAAATGATATTAGAGATCGAGAAAGAGCTATTCAGATGCTGGTAGTAAGAAAAGCAAGAGTTCCAAGAAAAGATTTCTTGAAATTGTTCCCAGATAATTTAACAAAAGTTAGATGGATTGACTCATTGCAAAAAGAAAAGAAATATAAGAAAGATCTTTTAGAAGCTATTAAACAAGATGTTGTGATTGCGCAAAAAGAAGTAATAGCCTTAGAGAAAGCAGTTGGCTTAAGCGTTAAAGAGATTAAAGAAATTAATAGAAGCATGTCTATGGGTGAAACCAAGATGCGAAGGGCTAAAAAAGACATGGTTGAAGCAAACCTTAGGCTTGTAATTTCTATTGCCAAAAAATACACCAATAGAGGTCTACAATTCCTAGATCTTATTCAAGAAGGCAATATAGGTTTAATGAAAGCTGTTGATAAATTTGAATATAGAAGAGGTTATAAGTTTTCTACTTATGCTACCTGGTGGATTCGACAAGCTATTACAAGATCTATTGCTGACCAAGCAAGAACGATAAGAATACCGGTTCACATGATTGAGACAATTAATAAGCTTAATAGAGTATCAAGACAAATGATGCAGGATATTGGAAGAGAGCCAACTCCAGATGAGTTAAGTAAAGAGTTAGATATGCCTGAGGATAAAGTCAGAAAAGTTTTAAAAATAGCTAAAGAGCCTATTTCAACTGAAACACCAATTGGTGATGATGAAGATTCAAGTTTAGGTGATTTTATCGAAGATACTGTTATTGAGTCACCACTACAAAATGCAACTGAGGATAGTTTGCACTTTGCTACTGATGACGTTTTATCTTCTCTTACAGCAAGAGAAGCAAAAGTTTTAAGA
The DNA here is from genome assembly GCA_902509965.1 of uncultured SAR86 cluster bacterium. GTDB lineage: Bacteria > Pseudomonadota > Gammaproteobacteria > Magnimaribacterales > D2472 > MED-G78. The sequence goes on along the minus strand of CABWZP010000004.1, from coordinate 41,561 downwards.
ATGAGATTTGGTATCGGAATGAATACTGATCACACCTTAGAAGAAGTTGGAAAACAATTTGATGTAACTAGAGAGCGTATTAGGCAGATCGAAGCTAAAGCGCTAAGGAAATTACGTCACCCTAGCCGTTCAAGTCATTTAAAAAGTTTCTTAGACGAATAATCTTAGGGCCTGTAGCTCAGTTGGTTAGAGCAGTGGACTCATAATCCATTGGTCGGAGGTTCGAGTCCTCCCGGGCCCACCATTCATCACGTAATAAAAACCGAGGTTTAAATGTTTGACACACTAATTGAAAGCATTCTTTTACTCTTTATTGCAGTAAACCCAATTTCATTGGTGCCTATATTTGCAGGTTTAACATCAGGCTTAACCAAGCAACAAGTTAAAACAATTTATATCAGAGCTTCCATAGTTTCTCTGATAGTTCTCTCTATTTTTTGGTTATTTGGTAATGCCATTTTAGATACAATGAATATTAGTATGGACTCTTTTAGAATTATTGGAGGCATGTTTCTTGTTGTAATCGCCTTTAAAATGGTCTTTGGCCAAAGACAATTAGAAAGACAAAATACTGCTGATACAGCGATAGATGATGAAACAATAAAATCTATAGCAATATTTCCATTATCAATACCTTTGATAGCGGGCCCAGGAGCCATGGCTACTAGTTTACTGTTATCTAAGGAATCTTATCTAAGCATTGCAGATGCGGTTGTATCTTATTTACCTATATTTATAGTAGTTTTGATAGCTGCTCTTGCTATGTGGCTTTCAGCCAAACTTTCATCTAGATTAGGACCAACGGTTGTAACAGTAGTCGAGAAAATTTTTGGATTATTACTTGGAGCTCTGGCTATAGAGTTTGTAATCGAAGGTATTCGTAACTCTTTTAACTTATAGATAACCAAGATTCATAATCCATTGGTCGGAGGTTCGAGTCATCTGTTAACTTTAGCGTAGACTTCACTACTTCCATCTTTGTTGAGAAGAAGAACTTCATAAGGCATAAAGCGATCACCAACTTCCATACCAGGTGAACCTAAAGGCATTCCAGGTACCGAAAGACCAAGGGCATCAGGATGATCCTCTGAAAGAAATTGAGCTATATATTGACTGGGTATATGTCCCTCAAAAACATAACCATCTTTAGATACACCAGTATGACAAGATCTATATTCAGACTTAATTCCTAACGTCTCTTTTATTTCTGCTAGATTTTTATGATTTTGAACATCAGCTATAAATCCATTATCTTCAAGATGTTTAATCCATTTTTTACAGCAACCACAAGTCGCTGTCTTATGAACTAATAACTTAGTTTCAGAATTAACACTTTGATCGAGGTCGCTAGCAGCGAATGCTGACATAGTAAATGAACACATTATTGTAAGTAGGTATTTTTTATTCATATCAGCATAATAGCAAAAAAATCTTACATTAATTACAAATTTTTTAATCTAAAAACCTGCTATTTTAATGATTCTAGATGGTGTGTTTTTTAGCAAAAAATTTTGATTTACAAAATGAAAAAAAAGGCGTAAATTTATTTCATACTTTGTATATATATATATAAAAAGTAGTTATAAGTTTTTAAATCTCGGGGGAGTAAATATGTCAAATCCAAATCATCCAAGTGTCGATCAGAGCGATCGCGTAGTTCCATATAATCTAAGACAAAGTGGTCGCACGCCAGTTGAAATGTTAATTTCGACTCGTGTAAGAAAGTCACCTTTTTGGCACCTGTCTCATGAAGCTGGTTGCTGGAGAGCAACTGTCTACAATCGTATATATCATCCAAGAGGCTATATCAGGCCAGAAGATGGCGGAGCTATGGTTGAATACGAAGCATTGGTTAATCGTGTCACTATGTGGAACGTTGCTGTTGAAAGACAGATAAGAGTTAAAGGTCCTGATGCAGAAGCTTTTACAGATTATGTAATTACTCGTGATGCAACAAAAATTGAACCAGGCAATGGTAAATATGCAATTTTATGTAACGAAAAAGGCGGGGTTCTCAATGACCCAGTTTTATTGAGACTTGCTGAAGATGAATTTTGGTTCTCAATTTCAGATAGCGATCTATTACTTTGGTTACAAGGAGTTAATGTTAGTAAAAAATATGACGTCATTATTGATGAAATAGATGTATGTCCTGTTCAAATCCAAGGCCCTTTGTCAGAAGATTTAATGGCAAAGCTTGCAGGTGAGGAACTCAGAGAGATTCCTTATTATGGTCTTATGGAAACTAATATTGGTGGTGCGGACGTTGTCATCAGTCAAACTGGTTTTACTGGAGAAAAAGGCTATGAAATTTATGTTCGCGATGCACATGAAAATGCAGAGCTAGTTTGGAATTCTGTGCTTGAAGCTGGAGAAGAATTTGGCCTCATGGTTATTGCTCCTGCTCACCATCGTCGAATAGCTGCTGGTATTTTATCTTGGGGTCAAGATTTAGATCATGAGACTTCTCCTTTCCAAGTTAATCTGAGTTATCAAGTACCAAGAAATAAAGAAGCTGACTATATTGGTAAAGAGGAACTTGAAAGACAGCGTGCAGTTATAGATGCTGGAGACTTCCCATTTAAAATGCGTATGGTTGGATTAACCCTAGGCGGAAAAGAGATTACGGATTATGCTCCGGATTTTTGGTTGATAGCTGATACAGATGGAAATGACATGGGTTATGTAACTTCTCCATGGTGGTCTCCTGAACTCAACACAAATATTGCACTCGGCTGGGTACCTTGGACTTCATCAGAAGTAGGAACCAAATTACAAGTAAGACTACCCGATGAGTTTTCAGAAACATCTGGAGTTGCAGTTGATGGAGAGGTGGTTGATATACCTTTTAGAAAGTCAGTTACTCCAAATATTCGTGAAGTTAAGAAGGAAGAGGGGCTCGATTACGCTGAGTAAATAAAGCTTAAAAAGACAATAATATGACAGATGAAGTAACTTCAAAATTTCCTGCAGATGCCGAAGTAGTTATTGTCGGTGTAGGTGGCATCGTTGGCTCGATGCTTGCCTATTGGCTTACAGAGCTTGGTCAAAAGAATATTGTTGGGTTAGAAAAATCTACTATTATCCCATCAGATATTGCATCAACTGCTCATGCTTCAGACTTTGTCTACAACACAACGCATGACAAGTTAGGTTGTTGGGCAACGGATTTTAGTAGGAAGTTTTATGAAGAGAATGGCTTTTTTCTAAAGAAAGGTGGTCTTGAAATATGTCGAAAAGATGATGATGCTCGTTGGGAAGAGCTTAAACGTAAAGTTGAATCAGGCAAATCTTTTGGAACGAATGTTAGATTAATTTCTGCAGCTGAGGCTAAAGAAAAATTCCCTCTTTTAGATGAAGAATCAATTCGAGGTGCAATGTGGGATCCAGATGCTGGTCTTGTTACTCCTCGTTCTCAGGATGTAGTTAATTTTGCTGTAGAGCATGCAAAAGATAAAGGTGCTTTAAAAACATTTACTGATACACCAGCCGTAGGTTTTGAAATTGAAAATGGGCGCATTGTTGGGGTAAAAACAGACAAGGGAACAATCAAAACTGATAAAGTTGTTATTGCCTCTGGAATCTGGGGACCTTTAATGGGAAACATGGCTGGCGTTCCAGTTCCGCTTATGCCAGTGGAGCATCCTTTGTTATTCTTTGGACCATTACCTGAAATACAAGGAACAAAAGAACTCCTTGTCTACCCACTTCTTCGTGATCAAGGAAATTCAGCTTATGTTAGGGATACAGGTAGACTTCATGGAGGGATGCTTGAGTGGGGATACTATGAGGATAAAGAACCCCGATTAGTTGATCCAGAAGATATAGGTAATCCTGATAAAACGATGACTTCTGATTCAATGAGATATCTGAGTCTTGAAGAAATTGCTGAACCTTTAGAAAAAGCTTTTGAAACCACTCCTATTCTTGCTGAGCTAGGTTGGGATGAGAGAAGTTCATTTAATGGACTGCTATCTGTAACTCCTGATGCTGGATCATTGATAGGTGAAAGTCCTGAAGTAAGAGGTTTCTGGTTATGTGAAGCAGTCTGGGTAAAAGATGGCCCTGGGTGTGCAAGATTATGTGCTGAATCTATGATCAATGGTAAAACTCAAGTAGATATGAGCGCTTTTCACATAGATAGATTTTATCCTGCACAAAAAGAAAAAGACTTCGTAAAAACACGATCTTTTGAGAATGCACAAACTATTTACACTCCAGCGGTTCATCCTAGGGAACCCTATATAAGCAATAGAGAGATATTTGTAAGTCCTTTTTATGCAAGAGAAAAAGAGCTTGGAGGTTATTTTGATAATGAGGTAGCTGGTTGGGAACGTGCTTTAGCTTATGAAACAAATCGAGAAAAATTAGGTGATTATTTAAAAGATGTTCCAGTTCGAGAAAATGAATGGGATCAACGTCATGTTCCATATGAAGTAGCTAATGCTGAACACTTAGCTATGAGTGATTCAACTGGGATGATTAATCTATCGCATTTTGCGATTATGGATATCAAAGGTAAAGATGCAGAACGAATGCTGGAATATCTTTCAGTAGCAAAAGTTGGTGGAGATACACAAGAAGGCCGAATGATCTATACCAATTTCTTGGACGATGATGGGGGTGTTCATGCGGATCTTACTATTTCACGTTTAGGTTCAGATAGTTATAGGATAGTTACTGGTGGTGCAGATGGAAATAGAGACTGGGTGACTTTGCGAAATTATCGTGATGATACTGGCTTAGATGCTGATATTAATATCAGAACTCACGATATAGCAACTTTAGGATTATGGGGCCCTGAAGCTAAAAATGCTTTGGGTCACTTCGTAGATCCTAATGAAATCAGTATTGAAAATTTTCCTTTTGTTACTGCAAAACATCTGACTCTGAATTTATCTGGTGGAAAGAAAGTTGATGTTTGGGCTGCACGCATTTCTTATGTTGGAGAAAGTGGCTGGGAGCTTTATTTAAATAATGACAGTGAAGATGGTTTGGCTCTATATGATTCTTTGTTAGAGGTTGGAGTCGTTCCAGTTGGTATTGAAACTTATGCTAATAGTCGACGCCTTGAAAAAAGCTTCAGGCTTCAAGGTGCAGATTTAGAGACTAACTATAACGCTTGTGAATCTGCGATTGAGAGACGTCTAGTAAAAGCAGCAGACTTTCACGGCAAAGCAGCTCATCTTGCTCACAGAGAAGAAGAACCTAGTGCAATTTTATGTACTATGACGTTAGATGATTTAAATATAATGGATAACGGTTCACGTTATCCAGTTGGTATATCTCCAATCGTTGACCCTGCTACAGGTGAAGTACCTATTGACAGCAAAGGTCGAAGATCTTATAGCACCAGTATGTCTTATTGCCCATCAATTAAAAAACATGTTGTTATGGGTTACTTGCCTATGAATATTGCCATACCAGGCAAAGCACTTATACTTGAATACTTTAACGAAAATGGTAATGGTGTATATCCAATGACTGTTCAAATAGTTGGAAAGGGATCTTTATATGATCCTAAAAACGAAAGAGTTCGTTCTTAAGCAATTACTACTAGATTTAATCTAAATAAGTATGAAAAGTGTAGCATTATCTTTATGTCTTCTTGTAATTACAGCATGTGGTGGCGGAGGAGGTTCAGCTCCAGAGCCAGATCCAATCCAAACTATATCTGTTAGTCTTTCAGCCAGTAGTTTAGAAGTAGAAGTTGGAACAGCTACCACCTTAACTTGGTCTTCTACCAATGCTCAAAGTTGCACTGCATCTGGAAATTGGTCTGGAACAAAAACAACTTCAGGCAACGAAGAGGTCATTATCAATAATTCAGGTTCTAATATTTACAATCTTTCTTGCTCAAGTAGTTCAGCTACTTCTGGTAGTGCATCTATTCAAGTTAATGGAGTAATAAGCAGAATAAATATTAGTAATACAATCTTTTCTAACAGAAGCCCTGATTGCAGTGATTATGTTGAAAATTATGAGTCTGAGGTTAGAGATTTAACTCGAGCTATTGATTTTGAAGGATATGTAGATATTGAAGTTGAAGATCAATCTTGTAACTTTCTTAGTGACAATATTCCCAATCATGATTTTAATGATTCTTCAGCAAATTTTAGAACTGATGCAGCAGAAAAAGACAGGCTCTTTGTAATAAGTAGATCACCGCAACAAGCATCACAGAATACTGAAATAAGTGGCCAAACATGGGATGCAGTTATGCTTAATGGAGTTGTTGCTGATGTAAAAAGTGGAGGTTGCTATTACCCCTCAGAACCAAGAGCTGATGCAGATGGAAATACTGAAGCTGGGTGTCCTCAAAATGCAGAGTGGCGTTTAGTTCCTTTAGAATATTCAACTAAGTTTGGAGCCGACATTCATAATGCTCATGTTCAACCTGATGGAACATATCATTATCATGGTAACCCAAATGCTATGTTTGATGATAATCCAACCGGCAATGGTTCTCCTGTAATTGGTTTTGCCGCAGATGGATTTCCTATATATGGCTCCTATATTTTAGACTCACTGACAGGAACTTATCGCAAAGCACTTTCAGGATATACCCTAAAAGAAGGAACGCGAGGGTCAATAATTGAAATTTATTTACTAGATCCATTGGAAGATTCAAGGAATTTCTGCATCGATATTGTAGGATCTAAAGAGAATGCCGATACTCAACGTGGACTTCAGGCGCATACATGCTATTCATATCAAGGCGAGATATCAGTTGATCAAGGATTTGATAAAAATCTAATCAGTGGATATGAATTTTTTATGCCTAGTTTTGAGGTTTGCATGACGTTTAATAGTTCAGATAATGATTTAGCATTAAGTGTTTGTAATGGTAGTGATCTCCAAAAATTTACATTTCTTACAAGCGGCAATATTGTGGTAAACAGTTATCCTAATCTATGTGTAACAGTAGATCAGAATGACGCGCGTGAAGGAGGAGGAGGTAATCCTGTTCATTTAATTAGAGATTTGAAGATAGAAGAGTGCCAAGAAAGCTTATCTATTTATCAATCCTGGGGTACTAGATCTATAAAAACTAACACTAACCCTGGAGGCGAGTATTCAGGTATCTACGAAGAAGATTGGGAGTGGACTGATTCTGGTGATTTAGATGAGTGTAATGGAATGACCTATGAAAACCAATATGGTTACTATGTAACCGATGACTATCCGTTCATAATAAATTGTTTTAAAGGGAATGTTGATTCATCATTTCAAAAATAAATAACTTAATCTTTCTTTTCACCTACTTTCTTATTATCAAAATAGCCTTTACAGGCAATATAAGTTTGAATCAGATTAGCGATAACAAATGCTGGCAGATCAACTGCTAAAAATATAAGCGCTCCACCAAATCTACTAAGAGCAGTAAAAATATAACCGTTTAAACGTTTTTCATGTTTAATCGAACTGACTAGATATAAGCTATAAATACTTAATATTAGTATTACCCACTGACCATATTGTAAAAAATTTTCTATCATTACTTCATCTTAACAAAGCAGCATAGCCTATCAATATATTTTATTTATACTAAGTCATATGGCATTATTGTTATCAAATAGGGAGACGAAATATGGAACGATATGATAATTTTAAGGACTTTTATCCTTACTATCTAAGTGAGCATGATAATAAACATACAAAGCTTTTACATTTTATAGGCACATCAATAGCTATATTTTTCTACGTAAGATTTTTTATGACTTTTGACTTTATGTTCTTACTTTACTCTTTACTATCTGGATATGGTTTTGCTTGGGTAGCTCATTTTTTTGTTGAGCACAATAAGCCAGCCACTTTCACATATCCTTTTTATAGTTTTATTGGAGATCACGTTATGTACTTTGAGATCTTAAAAGGGAAACATAAAATTCTTTAAAATTTATTTGTTATAAAGGAGATCTATCATCTTTGACCTAGCTGTTATTGGAGCTGGTGTTGTTGGCTTATCTATTGCTAAATATTGCAGCGAACTAGGCATGTCCGTTGTAGTTATTGAAAAAGAATCAAGAGCTGGAGAAGGGATCTCATCTCGAAACTCTGGTGTCATTCATGCAGGAATGTACTATCCAAACAAATCGTTAAAAACACAATTTTGTATATCTGGTAATGCTCTGCTTTATAAATATGCAGAACTTAAGAATATTAACCATAGAAAGATTGGGAAATATATTATTGCCACCGAAGAGCATGAATTAGGTAAGTTAAAAAATATCTATGATCGAGGTATAAAAAATGGAGTGAGTTTAAAGCTTTGCTCAAAAGATAAAATACAGTCTATATATCCTGATTTAAAGGTAGAAGGAGCAGTTCATTCTCCAGAGACAGGAATTATCGATGTTCCCGAATTGATTACTGCTTTAGAGGGAGATATCCAGCATAACCAAGGAGTTGTTTCCTTAAATACCTCATTTATCTCTGCTAAAAAATCTGAAAACAATTTTGAGATTATTTGTAATGATGGAAATAATTTTAGTATTAATGCCAAAATCTTGGTTAATTCCTCAGGACTTCATTCAGATATCATCTCAAAGAAAATACAACCACTTGATCAAAAATATAATTCGCCTATTTATTATGCAAAAGGACATTATTTTAAATACTCTGGGCCCCATCCATTTCACTCGCTTGTATATCCTTTAGCTTCAGAATTTAGTTCCGGATTACATGTTGGTTTTGATATGGGTGGTCAGATAAGATTTGGTCCCGATGTTACATGGGTTAATGTTATAGATTTTTCATTTGATGAGTCCTTAAAGGATTATTTTATAAATTCTATACATAATTATTGGCCAGATATGGATCCAGATAAATTACAACCTGACTATGTTGGAATAAGACCTAAATTACAAAACTCAAATGAAAAAATGAAAGATTTCTCTATTCTTGGAGCGCAAGATCATGGAGTAGATGGTTTAATTAATCTTCAAGGAATTGAAAGCCCTGGCGTTACAAGTTGTCTTGCAATAGGACAATATGTTGCTGAACTGGTTTAGTTTAATTCTTTAAATGTATGAGCAAGTCTTGCTTAAATTGATCCAATATTTCTTCTTCTATTAAGTGCCTCATATTAGGTATCACTATTAATTTACTATTTGGAATTAATTTCTTCATTTTATATGCATTTTTAACATCAATAACTGGATCTTTTGCTCCATGAATAATAAGAGTAGGAACTTTTATAGCTTTAACTCTTTTAATTCTATTTTTTGAAGCAAGTATCGCAAGAAGTTGTCTTGCATAACCAAATCCATCAGCCTTATCTTTTGCTCGATTATAATTAGCTATCACATCTTGACGAAATTCGTCAGTCATTAAATCTCTACCTTCCATTCCAATCAAAGAAACCCATTTAATTTCTCTTTGATAAACATCATCAAGTGTAGGATTAATCATTTTAGATCTTTGTAACATTACATCCTGAACTTCTTTTGAAGGTCCATTTAAAGGTCCTGGAACTGATGCAGTTGATGCAATAAGAGTGAATGATTTAACTCTGTTAGCAAACATAGAACAAATAATTTGAGCAATCATACCACCCATTGAGGTCCCTAAAATATGAGCTTTATCAATCTCCAAAGCATCTAAAACCGCAACACTATCTTTAGACATATCTTTTAAAGTGTATTCAGATTTCATAGGAAAGCGTAAATAGTATTTTATATAGTCTAGGACAAAAGAAGGCTTAGCTGTAAATCTTGATGAGAGGCCAGCATCTCTATTATCAAAAGTAATAGGTCGATAATTATTTTCAATTAAAAAATCAATTAAATGCACAGGCCAATGAACAAGCTGAGCTCCAAGACCATGAACTAGAAGAATTGGTTCAGCTGATTCAGGGCCATAATCGCGATAAGCAATTCTAGTTCCATTTCCTTCTGCGTAACCTTCTTGATAATTCATACTACTAGTCTTACATATTTTTGGCATGCAACGTAGATGTTTTTGATATACATTATGTATAAAAATAATTAATAAGCGGAACATGAATACCAATATCGTCAGCAACAAAGTTAGAGCAGCTTATGGAATAGGAGATTATGCAATTTGTCTCTATTGGAGTGGTGTTGGCTTATACCTACTTTATTTTTATACTGATGTTGTTGGTATCTCACCTTTATTAGCTGGTTGGATTTATGCATTAGGCATAGCTTGGGATGCTATTACTGATCCTTTTATGGGTTATATGGCTGAGCGAACTCGAACAAAAATGGGAAGCTATCGTCCTTATATATTTTATGGCTCTATTCCATTAGCTTTATCTTTTGTACTTTTATTATGGGTACCACCATTTGAAGGAACATTATTATTTTTATTTTTATTAGCAGTCAATTTAATTCATAGAACTTGCTTTACTATTGTAAGCGTTCCTTATTCATCCCTTACTGCTCGTATCACAGATGATAGTGATGAAAGAACAAAATTAACTACCGCTCGCATGCTGGCAGCTTCTTTTGGAACCTTAACAGTATCTGCTTTTGGTTTTCCTATTGTGCTTTGGTTTGGAGGTGGAGAAGAGGCTCTTGGATTTATATATTTAGGCTTAATTGCTGGCTTGGTTGCTATTCTTATTTTAAGTATTACGGTGTATTTTGTTAAGGAAAGAGATTTTGAATTTAACAAAGCTGATTTGCCAAATTTTAAGAAGGTATCACAATCGGTAGCTAACAATTATCCTTTTTGGATTGTTTTTGGTTCAATACTCATATTAGGCTCAACAACTTTAATGTTTAACAATAACCTAATTTATTTTGCTAAATATTATTTAGATCTTCATGAGTACCAAGGCTTAATTCTTGGAGTGAGTAGCGGTGTCTCCTTCGCAGTTATACCTTTATGGGCTTATGCCGCATTAAAAATAGGTAAAAAAAATGCCTGGATGATCTCAATGATCTTTTTACTCATCGGATTTTTAACATTCTACTTCTATCCAATTAAAAACTTAAATGAATTACTTATTATTCTTGGTTTGATTGGTATAGGTAATGGTGCGACAGGAATCTTATTTTGGTCTATGCTTCCAGATACCATTGAGTATGGTGAGTGGAAGTCTGGGATAAGAACTGAATCCTCACTATATGGCTTCATGACCTTTGCTCAAAAAGGCGCTATAGCGTTTGCTGCTGTTATTTTAGGAATGGCTTTAACAACTATTGGATTTGAACCAAACCAAGTTCAAACCCAAGAAACCTTAGATGGACTAAAATCATTAATGACTTGGATACCACTTGCAGGTGTATGTATCAGCTTTATTCTGGTTTATTTTTATCCTATTGATAAAGCATTTCATGAAAAATTGATTCAAGATATCGAGGAAAGGAAGTTAATAAATGCATAAAACCAAATGGGGTATTATTGGCTCGGGCAATATAGCCAATGCCTTTGCTCATTCTATTAAATATTGTAAGGATTCAGAATTGATCAGTGTTTTTGGAAGAAATGCGAAGTCACTTGATCAATTTTCTACAAAATTTCATATTGATCCCTATACAGACCTTAATAACTTTATATCCTCAAAAAAAATTGATGCAGTTTATATCGCGACTCCTCATAACTCGCATTACTTTTACTCATTAGAGGCTATTAAAAATAATAAGCATGTTTTATGTGAAAAACCTCTAACCATGAATTATTTAGAGAGCATGACTCTGCTAAATTTAGCAAAAGAAGCAGAAGTGTTTTTGATGGAGGCTTATATGTATAGAACCCATCCTCAAACTTTTAATATTCTTGAGCATTTAGAAATTTTTAAAAATACTAAAGAAAAGATTTTAATTGAAAGTTCCTTTGGGTTCTCAGCTGAACTTCCCAAAGAGCATCGTTTAAGGAATCCATTGTTAGGAGGAGGTGCAATCTTAGATGTAGGATGCTATCCACTATCGATGGCCAAATTAATAGCAGGTAGCCTGCAAGGCTTGCCATTTGCTGACCCTGAAAGTATTCATGCAACCGGCAGATTAGATGAGACAGGTGTTGATCTTCAATCAGAAGCATATTTAGTTTTCTCAGATAAAATTGAAGCAAAAATTAGTTGCGCAATAGATGAGGAGTATTCTAATGATCTTAAAATTAAAAATGGAGATTTAGAATTAGTTATTGAACAGCCATGGCATTGTGGGCAATTTCAAGATGGCAGTTCATCTATCAAAATTCTTGACTCAGGAGTTCTAGTTAAAGAGGTTCCATATATAGATAAGGTTGGTTTATTCACTAGAGAAATTGATCATGCTTCAAGCTGTATTCAAGAAAAAAAGCTTGAGTCTGATCTTGTCTCTCATGCAGATACACAAAGTAACATGCTTTGGTTGGATAAGTGGAGGCAGGAACTAAGTATCAAGTGCCCATATGAAACTTTAGATAACTCACCAATACCAGCTTCTAAATTTTATTTGATGCAAAAACCCCAATTTAAAAATACTAATATCACAGGCATTAAAAAAAATGCATCAAGATTAGCTTTGGGTTGTGACAATCAAACCTCAAGCTTACATGCTTTTAGTATGTTCGATCATTTTTATGGAGCAGGGGGTAGAATATTTGATACAGCATATATTTATAACAATGGTAAAGGTGACAAGTATTTAGGGGATTGGATTAATTCAAGGAATCTTGAAGAAGAGATCATTGTTATTGGTAAGGGCGCACATACACCTCAATGTGAGCCGCAATTTATTAGGCCTCAAATTCTAGAGTCATTAGAACGCTTAAATATCCAAACCCTAGATATTTTTTGTCTACATAGAGATAATCCAGACATACCAGTTTCTGAATTTATGGACGCTTTAGATGAAGTTAAGAGAGAAGGCTTGATAAATCTAATTGGAGCATCAAATTGGGAGCTAGGCCGTTTCTCTGAAGCGAGAAATTATGCACAATCCCATAACAAAGAGCCTTTTACAGCACTTAGTAATAATTTTAGTTTAGCTGAAATGGTTGATCCTGTCTGGCCTGGGTGCGTTGGAGTTAATGATGAATACATTACTTATCTTCTTGAAAATAATGTCATGTTATTTCCTTGGTCAAGCCAAGCTAGAGGTTTTTTTATTAAGAAAAAAGAGATTACATCTAATGAACATTTTTCAAATCCCTCTTTAGAAGAAGAAATAAGAGTTTGGCATAATGAAAAAAATCTTAAAAGAAGAGATAAATGTTTTGAAATAGCTGAACAAAAGAATCTTCAACCAATTCAGGTAGCTTTAGCTTACGTAGTTCAAAAATCATCTTTAATATTTCCTCTTATTGGACCTAGAACTATTTTTGAAACCAATAGCTCAATTGAGGCAACTCAAATCAATTTAAGCGATCAAGAGATGAAAGATTTATCTATAGATTAATGGTGCTTTGAAGAATTATATTCTCTGCTGAGGAACCAATAAATATTTCATAAGATCCAGATCTTACTTCCCAATTCTGTTTAGCCTCATTCCATGAAGAAAAATTTCTTGAATTTAGATTAATTTCAACTTTAGACTTATCACCTTGGTTAAGTGTTATTTTACTAAAACCTTGTAGTGTTTTTTTAGGCTCAGAATGATCATCAGTCTTATAACCAATGTAACATTGCGCAGTCTCTGCTCCAGCAATTAGACCGGTATTTTGAATTAAAAATGTACATGAAACTTTATTATTAGCTTGAATTTCAACCTCTAAATCAGTGTATTCAAATTGTGTATAAGAAAGGCCATGCCCAAAAGGGAAGAGGGTTTTGATATCTTTTTTGTCGTACCATCTGTAACCCACTAAAAGTTTTTCTTCATAATTCATTTGGAGGTCTTTGCCGGGATAAGAATTGAATGCTGGAGTGTCCTCAATGTTTTTAGGGAATGAAGTTGGTAATCTTCCTGAAGGATTAATTGCTCCAGTTATAATATCAACCATAGCATTACCAAACTCTTGTCCAGCAAACCAAGTCTGTAAGATCGCTTCAGCCCTATCTGCCCAAGGCATTTTTACTGGCGAGCCTGTATTAAGAACAACCAGAGTATTTGGGTTAACTTTCAAAACTTCTTCGATGAGATGATTTTGATTAGCTGGCAAATTAAAATCACTCCTATCATTACCTTCTGTTTCCCAATCAGAATTTGTACCAACAATTAAAACAACTTGATCCGCTGCTTTAGCTACTTCCAAAGCTTCATCAAATAAATTTACTTTGTCTGGTGTCTGGCATCCAATATAAATTGCTGGGAAATTCCCTTCAAATTTATATCTAATTTCCAGTTGATAAGTTTTACCTTCATCAAGATCAACCAAAGCTTTTTTTGAATCTGAACTAAAAGAAAAGAATGCTTCTCCAGGAGAAGTTTCTGTCCAATTATCAATAAGTTCTTTGCCATCGATAAAAAGTCGAGCCTTTCCAATACCAAATATCTCAAATTCATGATTACCAGAAATATCGGGTGTATATGCGCATGAGAATCTAACAGAAATGTCAGGTCGATCAAATTTAGCAATTACATCTTTGGCAAAACCTTCAAAGACCCAAAATTTGTTGCCTATTAGATGTTCTTCAACAAGGATATTTTCATCGAATTTTGAACCTTCAAAATATTGAACCAAGAATCCTTTTTCATCATCCATTAATTCTTCTTTAACTTTTGGAAGATATTTATGTGTGTGACAACCCTTTGCATATGAAATATTTATTTGATCCCCCAGCTTATTCTCAAATGCTTCTAATGGGTGAGCTTGGTAATGAGGCTTAAGACTTGCACTGCCTCCTCCAATAATTTGAGCTTCTTTAGCATTTGGACCAATGATTGCAAGATTTTTAATGTCAGTTTTTAAAGGCAATAAATCATTATTTTTAAGAAGCACCATGCCAGATGCTGCAGCTTTTTTAAGAAGTTTCCTATGCTCTGCTGAATCATTGCTTTCCTCAGGCTTATTAGTTGGGTTCTCAAATCTTTTTGAAAAGCTAGCAATATTCAAAATTCTTCTCACTTTGTCATTAATTAATTCTTCTTCAACTTTACCTTCACTTACAGCCGCATATAGCTGATCACCCCATACATTTTCGGGACCAGGCATTTCCAAATCTAGACCACCTCTAGCATTCTCCTCAGTTTCTAACGCTGCGCCCCAGTCACTAACTACATAACCATCAAAACCCCATTCATCTTTTAAAATATCAATTAAAAGTTCTTTATGAGAACTACAGTAGATATTATTTAGTTTGTTATAAGCACTCATTACTACTTGAGCATTTCCTTCTTTAACACCCATCTCAAATGGAAGTAGATATATTTCTCTTAAAGTTTTTTCATCAATATTTGAACTAACTAAATGCCTCTCGTATTCAGTATCATTGCCAATAAAATGTTTTAAACATGCAGCAACATTTTGTGATTGAACTCCTTTCACATACTCAGTTGCAATTTTTCCTGTTAAAAAAGGATCTTCTGAAAAGCTTTCAAAGTGTCTTCCACCAAGAGGGTGCCTATGAATATTGATTGTAGGTCCAAGTAAAACATCTACATCTTTAACTTTTGCTTCTTCGCCCAATGCGACACCTAATTGATTTATAAGATCCATGTCCCATGTAGACCCTATTGATATAGCACAAGGAAAACAAGCAGAGGATTTACCTGAAGTTGAATCTCCTCTTACTCCATTAGGACCATCTGACATTTTGATACTTGGAATATCTAGTCTATCAATTTTATTTGTATACCATGAGTTGAAACCACTCATTAGGCTGATCTTCTCTCGAAGAGTAAGATCTTGAATAAGCTTATTTATGTTAGTCATGAATCAATATTAAATCCTTTAATACATATCTTCAATTACTCAATTTTTAAAATAACTGTTAGCATATTGTCGATGAATAAATTTCTTATAACTTTTTTAATTACTCTTTCAATATTCTCATCAGCTAGTGAAGACCTAGATAGAATTATTGTTTCTAAAACTTTAATTACCCTAGATGCTACTAATAAAAATTCTAATGCTGTAATGATTAGAGGCGCTAAAATACATGCTGTTGGCCAAAAAGAGTCCTTAATAAATAAATTCCCAGATGCAATAATAGATTACTCATTTGCAAATGATGTAATTATTCCTGGTTTTATAGAACATCATATTCATCCTCTTTTAGCAGCCATTACCATGAGCTCTGAAATAGTAGCTATTGATGATTGGTCTTTGCCAAATAAACAGACTAAAGGTGTAAGAGATAGAGCTAGCTATTTAAAAAGATTACAACTTTTAGAAAAAAATATTGAGGATAAAAATACTCCCTTAATTAGTTGGGGTTTTCATCACTACTTTCATGGCAAATTAACTAAAGATGATTTAGATAAAATCTCCTCCGATAGACCTATTTTGATTATTCATCGGTCTTTTCATGAATTTATTATGAATTCAAAAGCACTAGATTTATTTGGTATTAACAAAGATGACTTAAATAACTTAACGCCAGCAGAAAAAGAATTAGCTGATTATGATCAAGGTCATTTTTCTGAAAGAGGTTTAATAATGGTGATGCCAAAAATTATGCAATATCTTGCTTCGCCGCAAAGAATCATGCAAGGCTTTGCAGTAACTGAGCAGTATCTTAAAGAGCAGGGGGTCACCTTGATTGCTAATCCTGGAGCAATGTATAACAAAGATATACAAAATATAAAAAATTATGTCTTAGGCGATGAGGCCACTCCATTTAGGTCCTTATTTATTCCAAGTGCTTTGTATATGCTTGAGCATTTTGAGATTTCAGAGCTTTTAAACGAAACAGAAGCTTTACTTTCATGGGGCGCTGGCAAAGTTCATTATCTTCCCAAGCAAATAAAATTGTTTACAGACGGAGCTATGTATTCTCAAAATATGGTTCTGAGAGATGGTTATCTTGATGGTCATCAAGGAGTTTGGTTAATGGAGGCAGAAGTATTTGATAAGGTTTTCAAATTATACTGGGATGCCAATTACCAAATTCATATTCACCAAAATGGTGATTCAGGATTAGATAGAATTTTAGATGCAGTAGAAAAAAATAATTTACGTAATCCACGAGAAGATCATAGAACAACAATTGTGCATTTTGGCTACTCAGCTCCTGATCAAATAGCTAGAATTAAAGAGCTAGGACTTATGGTGAGTGCGAATCCATATTATGTAACCGTTTTGTCTGATTTATATAGCAAAGTGGGTGTGGGATATGAAAGATCACAAGAAATGGTTCGTCTTGGTGATGTTGCTAGAGCAGAGATTCCATTATCCTTGCACTCAGATATGCCAATGGCACCTGCATCACCTTTAGTGCTTATGCATGCTGCAGTAAATAGAATTAATTATGCAGATAAGGTTGCTGGGCCAAATCAAAGGATATCAGTATTAGAGGCATTAGAGGGAGTTACCTTAAATGCTGCATATACAATAAATCTTGAAAAAGATTATGGATCGATTAGCGTTGGTAAATATGCAAATTTCACTGTTCTATCTGAAAATCCATTAACAATTAATCCTCTCAAGATTAAAGATATTGAGATTAGAGGAACAATTGAAGAGGGTAAGGTATTTAGATCAAAAAAATATACTCATCCTAAGCTCAAATAAACTCTCCTTAAAATTTGCTTTTTCTTGATTTTAGCTATAAATTTTATATATATAAGTTATTTGTATATCTGTTTAGTAGGTTATAAATAACATCAATAATTAACAATTCATTATCGGGGGATATTATGAGTTCGTATTTTCACAAAAAATTATTAGGTTTTTCTTTTTTGATTGTTGGAGTATTTAGCTTTACACCAACTCTAATTGCAGAAGAGGGCGCTGTCTTAGAAGAGATTGTAGTTACCTCACAAAGAACTGAAGAAAGTTTACAAGATGTTCCTATTGCTGTTACGGCTATAAGTGCACAAATGCTTGAGGATCAACAAATCGAAGGCGGTTCCGATCTTCAATTAGTTACACCTAGTTTAAGCTTTCAAGGTGGAGATTCATCTGGAGGCTCCTTTAATATTAGAGGTATTACAAATTTAGCGGTATCTGCGACGGCTGAAAGTGGTGTTGAAACTCACATTAATGATTTACCTGTTGGCTCTTACACAATGCAAGATGGAGATTTCTTTGATCTTGAGCGTGTTGAAGTGCTAAGAGGCCCTCAAGGGACTCTCTATGGTAAAAACTCTGTTGGTGGAGCTATCAACCTTATTACTGCAAGACCTGTATTGGGTGAAAAGTCAGGAAGCGTCAATATAGAAAATGGAAGCTTTAATTTAAGAAAAATGAAAACAACATTCAATCTTCCCCTCGGAGAAAAAATGGCTGTAAGACTTGCAACTTCTAGTGTTACTAGAGATGGTGATATTAAGAACATTTATTCTAAGTCACCTGTAAGTCATATTAATAATAGAGATAGTGATGCATGGAGATTTTCTCTTTCATGGGATGTAAATGATAAAACTGATATTACTGTTATTCACGAAGCATACGATGAAGATTCAATGCGTCATTATGTAAATAATGTTTATTGTCAAAGAGATCCTTCATTAGTAGTGGGTTGTACTCCTGGTGGAGAATTAGTACATGAGCTCACTCATCCAATGGCTACTTATGTTGAGAATTTAGCTGTTCTGACTGGAATATTAGATTTTACCCCTTTCACTGATATGTCAGGAGCACCTCAGGGTTTTTGGGAGGCTAATGTAAGAGGTCTGCCTAAGTATATTGTTGATAATGATGTTTCTATGTTAATAGTAAATCATGAGTTAAATGATAATTGGGATGCCACTTTTTCAGCAATGAGAAAAGATAGAATGTATGACAGAACTGGATCCTATGCTTCAGAGGAAATGGATAAATTGCGTTTCAAAGATAATCCATACTTCCCTGGTGGCTATGTCCCAATGAGTGGATATGGACCAGATTGTAAACTTGAAGATGGAACTTTTGGAGTTTACGGTGGTTGTATTACAGATACTATGAATTATCCAGATGGATTTGATAGACAATACAATCCAAAAATAGAGCGAGAAGTATTTGAAGCTCGTATTCAATCAAATCTAGATGGTGATATGAATTATCTCCTTGGAGCTATTCATACATCAGGAAGCAATTTAAGTGTTTATGATATTGCTGCAAACGGCCTCGATGCATTAGCATTAGCGCCTCCTACTGCGCTTACAGGATTCCCTCAAGGCGCTGTTCAGTTATATGCACCTTTATACAGATCAAGCAGTATTTCAGCTACAAGAAGTACAGCAATATTTGGAGAAGTTTATTATCAAGCTTCTGAGCAAACTAGTTATACTTTAGGCTTAAGACATACCCAAGATTATAAAGAACAGTATGGACGCTCACCTTTTTTAAGTGTTGTAGGTTTTGGAGCTGCAGGTGCAGGATTCACTGCAATTCCTATGGCTGGAAATGCTATACCTGAATTTGGTGATTCTTGGTATGGAGCTGGAGCTGTTGGAGATCCTGAAGTAAGTTTTGAAAATACTACAGGTAGATTTGTAGTTGATCATCAACTTGATGACAACACTATGGTTTATGCAAGTATTTCTCAAGGATTTAAGGGTGGTGGTTTTAATGGAGCTCTTGATCCAGAACTATATCCTGATACACCGCAGGTTTTTCCATCTACTGATTTACTAGCTTTTGAAGTTGGTATTAAAAGAGAAATCCCCGCAAAAGGAATGAGATTAAATGCTTCTGCTTATATGTATGATGCATCCGATTATCAAGTTACTAAAATTAAAAATAAAACCAGAGTTAATGAGGGTATTGATGTAATCATGAGTGGTGTTGAAGCTGAATTCCTGTGGATCCCGCCTATGGCTCCTGAATGGAAAATTAATGCAAGTATGAGTTATGAAACATCAGAAATTGCTGATGGAACCATGATCTTAAACCCTGTGAATGCTGATCTTTGTTTAACATCTGGTTGTGGTGACTGGCATATGATGAAAGGCGCAGCCGATGCTGAAGTCTTTGTTGTAAGAAAAGATGTTGCAACAGCAATATGGCAAACATGGTTAGCTGGCGGATGGGCAACTTTTGGACTTCAGGATGGAGTTCTTATTCCTGCTGAATTCCATGGCGATAGACAATCTGGAGTTCCTACCCCAGTAAGCTTCTTACAAACTGGCGTAACACCAGGCCACTTACCATCACTCGCTATAAGACAATATTATGAAATTATGGCTAGTATCGTTTGCGCCTCATTAGGTTGCAGCGCATCTGATGTTGTTATGGATGGAAGATTATCTGATATTGGTGGTAACAGTCTTACACATCCAGAGTTAATGGCTAATGTCGGAGTGCAATATACTTTAAGTACATCTGATTATAATGTTGATTTTAGACTAGATGCATATCATCAAGGCGAAAGATCTACATCATTATTTAATCTTGCATGGGATAAAGTTGATCCATGGACAGAACTTAATGCTTTAATAGCTATTACGCCAAATGATGAAGATGCAAACTGGCGCATAGATATTTATGGTCAGAACATTACTGATGAAATTAATGTTATGAATGTTGGTGATGCTACTGCACCACTTGGTATGAGTAAGAGCATTTGGGCCAGACCTCAAGCTACTTATGGCATAAGACTTTCTTATGACTTTTAATATTAAGTAAATTTTTAAAAAGCCTCGCTCTTGCGGGGCTTTTTTTTAGGGTAGAATTAAAAAATGAAATTTTCTATAGGCATTCTTCTGGCTATTTTTGCTATATGGTCAGGCTCTGCAGTAGCATCAATTCTAGTTGGAATTATTTATTCTCTGTCATTAAATCTTCCAGACAATTTTATTACCAAGTCAGTAGGATCAAAATTATTACAAGCAGGCATAGTTATTTTAGGATTATCAATATCTTTAACAAAAGCTTTCTCAGTAACTGATTTCTATATGCCATATATATCTTTACTAGTTATTGTTACTTTTTTTCTTGGAATTTATATCGGCAAACTTATAGGCCTTGATAAAAAATTAACTGTACTTATTGCTTCAGGAGCTGCTATTTGTGGAGGAACTGCAATGGTAGCGATTGCACCTATCATTAAGGCTAAGCCTAAAGATTTATTAACTGCCATTACAATAATATTTTTATTAAACGCATTAGCTATAATTATTTTTCCTATCATTGGTCTTTATTTGGGCCTCTCCCAGGATCAGTTTGGTGCATGGGCAGCCATGGCTATTCATGATACAAGTTCAGTGGTTGGAGCGGCTATGATTTATGGAGAAGAGGCAGTTGAATCTGCAGCGACTTTAAAACTAGGTAGGACATTATGGCTGATTCCCCTTATTTTATTTTTATCTTATAAACATCAAGCAGCGCCATCAAATAAATCCAAGCTTCCTTTTTTTGTCTTATTTTTTATTATAGCAATTGCAATTGGTTCATTTATTGATTTTAACTCTCAGACCATAAGTTTCATAAAACTCACTAGCCAATGTTTCTTATTACTAGGTTTGTTTTGTATAGGTTCACAAATTGATAAAAAGGCTCTTAGTAATATTTCAATAAAACCGCTTCAATTAGCATTAATCTTATGGATGATTATCATCCCATCATCATATTTACTAATACAGGCTGCTATTTAATTATTCAAAACAGCTTTGATAATCTTCTCAGCAACAGTATCTACATCATGGGTTCCATCTATTGTTAAATGAGACCATTTTTCATACAAGACCGTTCTTTGATCGAAAACATCCTGTGGCGACTTTCCGTTTGGTTCTGCGAAACCTCTATTTGAGTAATCACCGACTCTTTGCATGACTGAAATTATTGGAATATCTAAATAAATAACAATTGAATTATTTTTTAAAAAGCTCATTGCTTTATCGCTATAAACTGCGCTACCCCCAGTTGCTAAAATAGCACTATTTAGACAACAACTTAAGATAACTTCTTCTTCTTTTAACCGAAGTTCTTCGTGTCCCTCAGAATCCAAGATGTCTTGAATAGATTGATTATTCCTTTTTTCAATCAAATGATCACTATCTATAAACTTAAGGCTTAATTTTGAAGCTAATACTTTGCCAATAGTTGTTTTACCTGCTCCAGGCATACCTATGAGTGAAATATTAATTTTATCTTTATTCAAAACTATATTTCCCACGATCTCGATATATCTAGACCTTTTTCAAGACCCTCTAGTTCTGCATATGCATTAAAAAATCTTGGGTATCTATTACTCCACCTTCAGGAGCAAAGACACCTGGTTTATTAATTTTTCCTTGAAGGAAAAGTTTTAACCCTAATGCTAAAGGATGACCTGTTGCTTCCCCCATACTAACTTCCTTTTCTAAGTTATTGGCACTAAAAGTTACTCCAACTGAAGCAGCGCTTCCATTTTTTATTCCATGGGCAAGACCATAAATTGCGGGCAAACCTGCTTTTTTAGAACTAAAACTCGGTCTATTTGTTTGCGTTTCTAACCAATGAAAAATATTTGCAGCTTTATCTTGTGAAATAATATTCTTTTCTGAAAGCCATAAGATAATTTTTATTATAAAGATGTCTATTTTTTTGCTTCCATGGGCAACATTGAATGAATTTTTTATTGTTGGAAAATGATATGGAAATGATATTGCCTCTGGATGCCCAAAAATATTTGCTTTATAAATACCCTTACCTGGATAGTTAATCTTAAGCTCCTTAAGCGATTGAACCATACTGAGTTGACCATCCTCGAATATTTTTACTTTACCAGTCATTTGCTGAATACCATGAATCATTGCTGCATTCGTTCCTGTTTGAGATGATTCTTCTGCAGGATTTACACTACTTAAATCCCACCCTGTTATAACAGTATCTACTGAATCTAATTCTTCCATAGCAACTAGACCCATTAAATTAGTAATACCAGGGCTTGCACCTAAGCCAATAATTGCTGAAATTCCAACATCTTTTGCATGTGAATCAAGTTTAAGCATTTCTTCGGTTGGCTCCCAGTCATCACAAATATCTATGTAGTGACAATTATTTTCAATAGCAGCTTTTAAGATAGGGACCCCAAACATAAAAAATGGACCTGTAGTGTTAAGAACTAAATCATGCGCCTTAAGAGCCTCTGCTAAATTTTTAGTATCTGTCACATCAAGACCAATTCCTTGAACCTTTGCATCAAATGATTTTGCAAATTCTTCGGCAGCATCTTTATTTAAATCTGCAATTGTAATTGCCTCTAATTCTTCGAAATCAGCAATAGCTTTAGTGGCGTACCTTCCCATGCCGCCGCTGCCGCCTAAACATAATACTTTCATGTATTGTCCCTAACCTATTTGTTTAACTATTAGATAATATACCAACAAAGATGTAAAATTTTGCACGTGACTATAATTTTAGGCTATATCTACTTATTTTTAGCTATTCTGCAACTACTTCTTTTAACATTTAATTACAGTTTTTCAAATTGGATAGCATTACCTAAAAATAAAAATACATATCTGCAATCTGAGTTTTTCTTTGTCTTTATTAATGGTTTTGTTTTATTAAACAGCTCACCACTTAATTGGATTGTGGGGCTAGTAATGCTGGGTCATGCATATGGAGCCTATACCTTATTGTTTAATTCTAAAGAGTTTTATTCCTCGCTTGAAGAAATTAAAGGCATGACATCGCAAGATAATATCCTTGATCTTATATCAATTCCGACTTTAGCTATAATTGGATTTATTGTTATTTACTCCTCTTCTCTTACCGGAGGAATCTAGATCAAATGAGCTCATTTAATATATTCTCAATAGCTTGGATTGCTATAGCTATAGTTATATTCTTTTCTCTTTTTTACGTAGTTGCTCCATATGGAAGACATCTTAAGGATGGTTGGGGACCCAATGTATCTGCAAGGTTTGGCTGGGTTTTTATGGAATCTCCATGTGTATTTTTAATGCTTATATTGGCTGCAGGTGCTTGGGAATCATTAAATCTAGTTTCAGGCATCTTTTTAACTCTTTGGATGACTCATTATGTTCACAGAACTTTAATTTGGCCTTATAGAGTTAACATGACTGGTAAAGAAATGCCTTTAACCATAGCTTTGTCAGCTTTCTTTTTCAAC
Source organism: uncultured SAR86 cluster bacterium (assembly GCA_902509965.1). Lineage (GTDB taxonomy): Bacteria > Pseudomonadota > Gammaproteobacteria > Magnimaribacterales > D2472 > MED-G78. The sequence continues at coordinate 17,524 of CABWZP010000004.1, read as the reverse complement.
ATTATCAATGTTTCTATTCAAGGTTACTGGATTTTTTATTTCGCTAGCTACTCTCTAGACTGGCTAAGTTCCCCAGTGTTTATTTTTGGGATATGTATTTTTATTATTGGGCTATATATAAATATTCGCTCAGATTATATTTTAATTAATTTAAGAAAAGAAAAAGGCCCTGGTTACCATATTCCAAATAGTTTTTTGTTTAAACGAATTTCATCTCCAAATTATTTTGGCGAGCTATTAGAGTGGATGGGCTGGGCTATCCTTACCTTTAGCCTATCAGGATTTATATTTTTCGTATGGACTTTTGCCAACCTTTTTCCAAGAGCTATTGCTAATCACAAGTGGTATAAAAAGGAATTTAAAGAGTATCCTGCATCCAGAAAGGCAATATTGCCTTGGATCATTTAAAGCCAGCTACAAAAAGTAAATTATAAAAAATCTAAGATTAAATTCTTTTCTTCTTTGCTTTTCTTATTTTTCTATATAGATTCTCTTTTTGTTCTGAAACAATTTTCTTAATTGATCTTCGCTTTTTGCTAGCTTGTTCTGAGTTTGCTAAACGCTCTGCTTTATTAATTAATAGCTCCCTAAGCATTAAAAATCAATGCTTACTTAAATATAATAGCAAAAAATCTAATAAAGGTTCTACAATGAAGTCAATATATGATTGAAGTTCCAATATCAACTCCACAAAAAGCAATTATTGTACAAATGGAAGTAACTTCTTTACAAAAAGATCAGTCTGCAATTAACGCCTTCGCCGAATTTAAAGATTTATCAAGATCCTCTGGTGTTGAGATACTAGATGAAATTTCTGGTAAGCAAGATGCGCCACTGGCCAGTCATTTTCTAAAGAAGGGAAAAATTGAAGAAATCAAAAGATCAGTCGAGGAAACTTGTGCTGAAATTGTAATTTTTAACCATACACTTTCCCCCTCACAAGAAAGAAATCTAGAGAATGCATTTAATGTCAGGGTGGTTGACAGGACTGGGCTAATTTTAGACATTTTTGCATCAAGAGCATCGACCCATATTGGTAAACTACAGGTTGAGTTAGCTCAGCTAACCCATCTATCGACTAGATTGATTAGGGCTTGGACTCATTTAGAAAGACAAAAAGGGGGAATTGGGCTTCGTGGCCCAGGTGAAACTCAGCTAGAGACTGACAAAAGGTTAATAAATAACAGAATTAAGACAATTAAAGCTAGATTAGATAAAAGTCATAAACAAAAGAAGATTAATCAGTACTCAAGAATGAAGAGTCGTAACAAGCTGGTTGCTTTAGTTGGTTATACTAACGCAGGCAAAACAACATTATTTAATAGACTTACAGATAACGAGCAATACGCTGCAGATAAACTCTTTGCAACATTAGATTCTGTTACAAGAAAAAATATTGATCCGGAGCTTAGTTCTATTTTATTTTCAGACACAGTAGGATTTATTTCAGATCTTCCAACTCAACTAATTGAATCCTTTAAAGGAACTTTAGACGAACTTAAATCTGCAGATTTATTACTTCACGTAGTAGATATTTCAGACCCTGATTATAGATTCAAAGTTTCTCAGGTAGATATATTGTTAGAAGAGCTAGGCATCGCTAAAATTCCTCAAATTAGAATTAACAATAAAAGTGATTTAAAGGGTTATAAAGATTTTGAATCCAGGTCTGATATTGAAGGAAGACAGATATGGATCTCGGCTGAAAAAAATAAAGGATTAGAGGAATTAAGAGAGTCTATAAGCAATACTCTGTTTGAAGGCATTTACAGAGGATGGATCTCTTTAGATGCAGATTTGGGTATTATTAGGTCAAAACTTTATAGCATGGGATGCATTCTAAAAGAAAAAATAAGCGAAACGGGACTAATGTATGCTTTTATTAATATTGGAAATGATGAATTAAATAGATTTACTGATATGAAAGGCTTTAATTTGATAGATGATAGCGATCCTTTTATTCAGTAAAAGAAATTGCTTCATTTACTATTTTTAAATAAACTGATTACATGAATACTTTAAATAAAACCCTAGACTCAATAGCAAAACCCTTTCTTGGAATAACGCCTTGGTTGCTTAGACTTTCTTTAGGGATTAGTTTCTTTCTTCATGGTTATGGTAAATTGCCTTTACCTCCTCAAAATCTTGTTAAGTGGTTTGAGAGTGGGGGAATGCCAGCTCCTGATGTTGTAGCTTCTGCTGTATCAATTGGTGAGATGGCAGCTGGGGTAGGAATTATCTTAGGAGGTTTCTTTGCAAACAATTTAGGTAATTTAATTACAAGGCTTTCAGGCGGAGCTGTTGTTGTAATTATGATTGGAGCTTTTTATTTAGGACATCCTGAATGGTTCATAACTCCAAGGTTATTTAAATCTGAGCAAATATTCCTATTTACCTTAGGTTTATATTTTGCTATCAGAGGCAATTCCAAAACTTAAATCCTCTTTGTATATAGATTCTTTATGTATTGCATATACTTTTGCCTATAAATAATTATATATAAATACTTGTAAATCTAAATGATAATCATTATCATTCACAAATCTAACCGAACATATATGGAGTGTTATTTATGAGTATTAATATTAAAGTCTTAAATTCATTTGCTTTCTTGGCATTATTTAGCTTAAGCGCTTATGCTGAAATGGAAATGAATACAGTTGAAACTGTTACTATAGTAGGGTCTCAGGAGGATGTAGCAGGTTCTGCAACAGTTCTTTCTAATGAAGATCTTGCTAAATTGGTTGATACTGATATACATAAAATTTTATCAGCTGTGCCTGGAGTATACGTAAGAACTGAAGATGGGTATGGTCTTAGACCAAATATATCTATCAGAGGTACTGCTCCTGATAGATCTGGTAAAGTTACCTTAATGGAAGATGGAGTTCTGATTGCTCCAGCTCCATATACATCTGCATCAGCATATTATTTCCCAACTACTGGAAGAATTCATGCTGTTGAAGTTCTTAAAGGACCAGCAGCAATTACTCAGGGGCCATCTACAATTGGTGGAGCTATTAATATGATTAGTACTCCTATTCCTGAAGCTAATGGTGGTTTTGTTACTCAAGAAATGGGTAGTGATGGTCTTTCTAGAACTCATATGACACTTGGTTTTAATGCTGAGAAAATGTCTGGAATGGTTGAAGTGCATGAGCATAGTGCAGATGGGTTTGATTCTATCGCTAATGTAGGTGGAGATACTGGTTTTGATAAATCAGATGTCCTCGCTAAGTTACGTTATACATCAGGTGCTCATGAATTAACTCTTAAGCTTCTCGATGTTGATGAGATGTCAAATCAAACATACGTAGGACTTACTCAATCTAGTTTTGATAGAAATCCAAGACAAAGATATGGCATGACTAAATATGATGTTATGAATAACGATGGTGACCAGACTTCTTTAACTTACGTTGGTGACTTTGAAGGTTTTAAAGTTACAGCAACTACATGGAGTAATGATTATCATAGAGATTGGTTCAAAGTAGATAAAGCTAATAGTACAAAAGCTCATGGAGTAGAAGATGGTATTGATGAGGTTATTGCTGCTGCAAATGCTGGTGATGCCAATGCTCAAGCAATTCTTGATGGATCATTAGCTGTAACGGTAAAGTTAAAGCATAACAATAGATTCTATACTAATGAAGGAACTCAATTTAATATTTCTAAGGATATTGGTAATCACTCATTATTAGTTGGTTATAGAGATATGGAAGATTCTGAAAGCAGATTGCAAAGCTATGAATGTACTGATCAGACATCTCTGGGTGGTCTTACACCATTAGTTTCATGTTCTACAGGCTATACTGGAAGCAATAATAGATTAAGAACTACAACAGCAACATCATGGTTTGTACAAGACACTTTCACCATGGGAGATCTTGCTATAACTGTTGGACACAGATCTGAAGAATTCGATAAAGTTGAAATGAGATGGGATGACGGAGTTCCAACAAGAACAATGCCTAATTCAAGCTATCCTAAATACTCCTCAGGAGATTATTCAACAACAGGAGTTGGCGCAACATATGATATGAATGAAAACTTAAAACTAGTTGCCGGTTTCCATCAGGGAATGTCGCCTGTATTTGGTGGTAATGCTGAAGAGGCTGATAACTTAGAGCTCGGATTCAGATATAACAAGGATGTTACTGCTCTTGAAGTCATGTACTTCTCAAGCGATTACGCAAATCTTGTTGGAGAATGTAAAAATTCTAGCGGCGGAGATTGTGAAGCTGGTGATACCTTTGATGGTGGAGAGGTTGATGTTTCCGGTCTTGAAGTTAAAGCCTCTACTCTTATAGAGGGTGTTAACGGCGTATCTTATCCATTAGCTTTAACTTGGGCAAACATTTCATCTGAATTTCAATCAAGTTTTGATTCAGATTACTTTGGTACTGTTGCTACAGGCGATGATGTGCCTTATCTGCCAAACTCACAACTAGCTGCTGTTGCAGGCTTTGTTACTGATACAGGCTTAAGTGGCGATATTAGAATTGCAAAATATGGAAGCACTTGTTCAACAGCGCAGTGTGATGAATTCGAAAACATCGAATCATTTACATTTGTTGATCTTAGCTTAAGACAAGTACTTACAGATAAAGTTACTATCTATACCGTTGTAGAGAATGTAAGTGATGACGCTGATATAGTCGCAAGAGCACCAAAGAATGGGGCTAGATCACAGAAACCTAGATCAGTTAAGGTTGGATTCACAATTAATTTCTAATAAAAGTTAGAAGAGGATAAAAAGAGTTACCTTTAATAAGGTAACTCTTTTTTTTTACACCTCATAATAATAAGTGTACAAATTTATATCATATAAAGTACAATTACGGCTCATTCGTGGGGCTATAGCTCAGCTGGGAGAGCACCTGCTTTGCAAGCAGGGGGTCCGCGGTTCGATCCCGCGTAGCTCCACCACTTTTTTAATAATCTGCTTTATATTGCATCGATTATTTTTCTTATAACTTTTATATGTTCTGTTGTTGTCCTACAACAACCACCAACAACAGATGCACCTTCTTTAATCCATTGCGACACATATTTACCATATTCAACTTGATCTATATGCTTATGATTATGATAATGCCATTCATCAGAATCACTTATAAAACCCTCTAATTTATTTTTTTTATATATTGATGAGTTAGCATATATTCCAAAACTTTTTTCTTTATTTAAGCTATTAATTGCAAGTGTTGCTGTATCTGCATGGACACAATTAACCAATTGACAGTCTATATCTAGGTCTATAGATTTTAAAATTACATCATGTAAAAGTTCAGTACTTGGAAGTCTATTAAGTTTGTTCCCTCTAGTGGTCCAAGATAACCAAACTGTCTTAGAGAAATCTTTTGCTGTATTAGCTGCAATAGTTCCTTCATATAAGGATGCCATAGTTTCACAAATGATAACATCGACATTATCTTGATATATTGCTCCAAGAGTTTTATAAAATTTTCTTAAATGTTTTTCTTTAGAAGTTAAATCTGGTCTAAATGTTACATGGATAGGAGGAAAGCACCCGGCAATTTTTGTTTTTGTATTAGTTTTTATAACCGCTTCTTGGCACAACTCAACTGCACGTTTAGCTAAATAATCATAAGAAGGAGCACTTGGTTCTCGTTTTAAAAGTTCGGGTGTAGCTTGATAGTTTGATGTTGTAATAACATCTGCTCCAGCTTCGATATTATCTATGTGAATTTGGGTGATTACATCTGGATTATGTATCAATGAATATGCAGACCAAATTGATGTTTTAAAACTTGGTAGATATTCTCCACGATTTTCAAGCTCTGTACCAAGAGCTGAGTCTAAAATTAAGGGTTTCATTTATTATCCTCCATAGACGAATAATTCATCTTGTTAGTTGTTAATCCTGGGAATAATTCCGTTTTAGCACTTTATTTTAAATCGCGGCAATAGGACCAAATCTCGATTAGACTTATTAAAAAACTTTATTGAGTAAATGTAAAGCTTTAAAAATTAAAATTGTTTCCATAGCTTCTTAAGGAGATTGCTAGTTAGTTCCAGTTTTAAACCAAAAGCTTCAGAATTCTAAAGATCAGAATGTATTTTATTATTTAATGGTGCGAGTCTAGAAACTTTGCTTGATTTGGAGATGCTGCTGAAGGTTTGAAAACCACTGGATATTTTCTTCTTCTTATATTTGTTAAAAAATTCAAATAGCAGGTAAAACCAGAAACCATTAACTATAGGTTCTATAAATGCATCAATAACTGCTAGATTTAAAGATGCCCCTGTCAGCAATCTATTGCAAGTCATAGCAATAAGAATATGACCAACTGTATAGAGAAATGCTAATAAAAAACCAATTTGATTAACGCTTATAAATACCGAATTACTCGATTCAATTTTATGGACGAATATTTTTTTTAAATACACTAAAAGGAAATAGAACCAAAATCCATTGATTATAGGCTCTATTAATGCATCAGCTGCTGCCATATCTAGTGATGCCCCAGTAATTATCCTATTACATGTCATGGCGACTAATATGTGCCCGATGGTATAAATTACTGATAAATAAAAATTTTCATATTTAAAAATTTTCACGTCATCATATTTAAGGTAATCTTTCACGGTATAAATGTAGCAATGGCTACGGATGATGTCAAGGGTATAATTTATGTATAGTTAATTTAAAAAAAAAGGCGGGAAAGTAGTGAAAAAAAAGATTAAGGCTCGTTCAGTTCCCTTTTCACAAACGCGTTCACGTCATGCCAGCGAAACTGCTGAAGATTATGTTGAGGCTGTAATGGAATTAGTTGAAGAAAAAGGTGAGTGCAGGGTGCTAGACCTAGCAAGATACTTCAATGTTAGTCATGTTACCGTTTCTCGTATAGTGAAACGATTGCAAGATGAAGATCTTTTATATACCAAGCCCTATAAGCCAGTAGAACTGACAGCTAAGGGATCTAAACTTGCAAAACGTGTTAAAGAGCGTCACTTAATTGTCCTAGCATTTTTAACAAAGCTGGGTGTTGATAAAGCTAATGCTGAAATTGACAGTGAAGGGATTGAGCATCATGTGGGATCAAAAACGCTTGCAGCAATGAAAAATTTCTTAAAATAATTTAAATAAAACTTTTCCGATAACTGTATCCAGCTTATGTGTCGCATCATATATGGGTGAATGATAAGATTTATTATCACCTAATATTGTTAAAGAATTACCTGATATTGATTTGACTCTTTTTACTACCTTTCCAAGATCATCAGTTTGCATAATGATTACATCATTTGCTTTAATTTTTTTTGTTTTTAAACAAACAACATAATCATTTGGTTTATAAGCAGGAAGCATGCTGACCCCTACAACCTTGAAGATTCTAATCAGATTATAAAACCGGAACTACTATTTCTAAATTTGGAGCATAAGGTGAAATTTTCTTTTCAGTTTCAACTTCTTTTGTCGCCCAAAACATTTCAGCAAAATCATTTATTTTAGAAAGCATACTGAGACCATCTTCTCTATGAAGGCCCTGTTTACATTTAGATCCATCCATCATAATCCCATGCACCAACTCATGCACTTCTGGAAATTTTTCAATTTGAGGAGCTTTAAAGTAATCACCCCAAATAACCGTAACTTCATTTTTAGCAATCACAGAGTGTTCCTCTTTTTGTTGAACTAAGCGTGTAAATTTAGCTAAATCATCCTTACTAGTTAATGATTCAGGCATTTCATTTATTAAATCAATAAACCTAATAACACTTAACACAGCATACTGAGCAGCACCCGGGTCATACACACCACAAGGTATATCACAATGTGCACTCACTTTTTGAATTTTAAACATATTATTTCTCCTTAGTTAAAAGTAATTTCTTTGAAAAATACAATGGTACTACTAGAAACATAGCTGCGATTAATCCAAGACCTAAAATAGATTCACCATGAATATGTAGACTGTATATTCCTTCTCCATGAGCACTTAAATTGAATGATGCAAAACTGCAAAATAGTATTGATGTTAGTTTTTTCAAGATATTTTCCTATATTTTATGAATGAAATAATTATCATTTAGTTTATATTTATTAGCAATAAAGTTTTTATAAATTTTTTGTAAAAAATAATTTTAATTTGTTGTAAAATCATTACATCTATATTTTTCATAACTAATTTTGAATAGGAGCGAAGTTCATATGAATAATGAAACAGAAGGGAAGTGTCCAGTAATGCATGGAAGTTTAACTAGTAATAGTTCAAGCGGCACATCTAATAAAGACTGGTGGCCTAATCAGTTAAATCTAAATATCTTGCATCAACATGATGCTAAATCTGATCCAATGGATGAGGGTTTTGATTATAGAGAAGAATTTAAGAAATTAGATTATGAAGCTTTAAAAAAAGATCTAAACGATCTTATGACAGATTCTCAAGACTGGTGGCCTGCAGATTATGGTCATTACGGACCATTTTTTATAAGAATGACCTGGCATGCTGCTGGTACATATAGAAGCACAGATGGTAGAGGTGGCGGTGGAACAGGTGCGCAGCGTTTTGCGCCATTAAATAGCTGGCCTGATAATGGAAACCTAGACAAAGCCAGAAGATTGCTTTGGCCAATTAAACAAAAATATGGAAAGCAAATTAGTTGGGCTGACCTTCTAATTTTAGCTGGAAATGTAGCTATTGAATCCATGGGTGGAGAAACTTTTGGTTTTAGTGGTGGACGTCCAGATATTTGGGCTCCAGAAGAGGATATACATTGGGGAGCTGAAAAAGAATGGCTAGCTAATGAGAGATACAGTGGCGAAAGAGATCTAGCTAATCCTCTAGGAGCAGTTCAAATGGGACTTATTTATGTAAATCCTCAAGGTCCAGATGGAGATCCAGATCCGCTTGCTAGTGCGAAGGATGTTAGGGAAACATTCGGGCGAATGGCAATGAATGATGAAGAAACCGTTGCTTTGGTTGCTGGTGGACATACGTTTGGAAAAGGACATGGTGCTGGTCCAGATAGTAATGTTGGTACAGAACCAGAAGGTGCAGCTATTGAAGAAATGGGTCTTGGATGGATGAGTTCATTTGCATCAGGTAAAGGAAGTGACACCATAACAAGTGGATTTGAAGGCGCTTGGACTGCAAATCCTATTAAATGGGATAACGGCTATTTTGATCTATTGTTTGGTTATGAGTGGGAAAAAGTTGAAACACCAGCAGGTGCTATTGTTTGGCATGCCATTGATGTTAAAGACGAAGACTTAGCTCCAGATGCTGAAGACTCTTCAGTAAAAGTTCCAACAATGATGACAACTGCTGATATATCACTTCGTGAAGATCCTATTTATAAGAAAATTTCAAAACGTTTTCATGAAAATCCAGAAGAATTTGCCGATGCATTTGCAAGAGCTTGGTTTAAGTTACTGCATAGAGATATGGGACCTAAGACAAGATATATGGGACCAGAAGTTCCTCAGGAAGAACTAATTTGGCAAGATCCTGTTCCTGAAGGTGCAACTAATTATGATATTGATGCTGTTAAGGCACAATTATTATCCAGTGAATTAACTATTCAAGAGATGGTAGAAACAGCATGGGCAAGTGCTTCAACCTACAGAGGTTCAGACATGAGAGGAGGGGCTAATGGTTCGCGAATTAGGCTTTCTCCCCAAAAGGATTGGGAAATTAATAAACCGGAATCACTTCAAAATGTTTTAGATATTTATGAGAAAATTTCTAGCGATACTGGCGCCTCTGTTGCAGATGTAATAGTTTTAGCTGGAAATGTAGGAATTGAAAAAGCTTCTGGTGTAAATGTTCCATTTACTCCTGGAAGAGGGGATGCATCTCAGGAACAAACTGATATTGATTCGTTTGCTGCTCTAGAGCCAGTATCAGATGCTTTTAGAAATTTCCATAAATCAGGAATTGATATTGCCGCTGAAGAGATTATGTTAGATAAAGCACAATTACTTGGTTTAACAGCGCCTGAAATGACCGTGCTACTTGGAGGCATGAGATCTTTAGGAATTAGTGCAAGTGGACATGGACTATTTACAAGTAATTCAGATGAATTATCTAATGATTATTTTAATACTTTGTTAGATATGTCAGTAGCATGGAAACCAAATGGAACTGGTAACTCATTTGAAGCTTTAGATAGATCTTCAGGTGAAAAAGTTAGAACAGCAACAAGAGCAGATCTTGTTTTTGGATCTAACTCCCAATTAAGAGCTATCTGTGAAGTCTATGCAAGTAGTGATGCAAATGAAAAATTTACATCAGATTTTATATCTGCATGGAATAAAGTAATGGAAAACGACCTTTTTTAGTACTTAACTAAATTTATCTTAAAAATATGCACTTTTTTTAAGATAAAAGGTTGTATTCTTAGATGAGAATGATTATCATTTACGCACTCGAAGGTTATGGTTTAAGGTGTTGAGTTTCCCTTATCTACATAGAACCTTAAAAGTGTGCTTTGATAATCTCCTATAAGAAATCAAAGCAAAGTTTCTCTAAAATGTAACCTTCGAGCCCTTTCTGAAATCTTTAATTATCTGACAATCTTCATTTCATTTATTAGCCTTGTATCTTCTTCGAATACTTCTAATGTCCATAAGAGATATCTAGAATCTACATGAATAGTTCTTGTTTGAGGTATAAATTTATAATCAGAAATTATAGTTTCTAACATTCCATCAAATGCTAATCCTACAAACTCTCCTTTAGCATTTAAAGTTGATGATCCTGAATTACCGTTTGTTATATCTAAATTTGATATGTAGTTCACTGGAACACTTCCAATTTCACTAAATTCATAACTACCATATTCTTTATTATTAATTAATTTGAGTTGTTTGGTATCTACCTCAAATGGGCTTATACCTGTATTTTTTTGACTAATACCTTCAAGAGTTGTAAATGGTCTGTAATAGACACCATCGTTAAGCTCAACCCCCATTACATTTCCAAAAGTAACTCGTAAAGTCCCATTTGCGTCAGGATATATATCTTTACCTTGAGATTTATAAAATCTTCTTAAAGATTTGATAAAAATAGATATATTTTTTTGCTGTAAGCTTGAGCGAGCTTTATTTTTTTTCTCACGCTCCATACCTTCATTAAACATACTTCTAGCAAACATAATAAATGGATCTGATGACGCATTTAACTCATCAATAGAGGCATCTAATAGTTCAATTCTCTTTGACATATCAAGAAGATCTGATGAATATGCATACATTTCATCTACCACAGAAACAGTTTCTTCGAAGGGACCATCTAGCTTTAATAACTCACTATATGTTTTACGCCTGTCTTCGCTGTTAACATTTCTGTATTTATCTAATCTGAATAAAAAGATACCTTTATCGACTTCTGCGTCAAATCTATATTCCATACCCCTCATCCCATTAACTAATCTCTCATAATCTCTTTCTTGATAACCAGGTTCTCTATCTTCATTAGGCTTCGTCTTTTCATATGCATGTCTATAGATCGTTGATGCAGTTCCAATAAGTGAAGAGCCTCCATAATACATATTATTGATACTTTCACTATTTTGCTCATTTGAAATTTCTAAGAGGGCATCAAGAGCATTTTTTTCAGAAGTAGATCCATTAGAATTTAGAAAATCTAGGAATTTATTCCAATTTTGCTCTTCTTGTTCAAGTAAATTGAAGTTTTCTGCTCCCTCAATTTGACCTGATATTTTTTTATAGTAATTCTCATATCCGCTTATACTGCCTCTATATTTTAGAGCTTTAGCTTCATCATCTTTAGTAAGATCTCTCATTAAATCTATACCTGACTTTAAGAATTCTACATAATGTTTGAAACCAAATTGAACATCAAATTTTATTTTTGGATAAGGTAGTAGTCTATTAGTTCTTCCAGGATATCCAGCAACCATAACAAAGTCACTTTCTTTGATCCCGCCTTTAGAGACTTTTAGAAAGTTCTTAGATTTATATGGGATATTCTCTTTAGAGAATTCCTTACTCTCATTAGCAGGGCTAACGTAGGCCCTAAGGAGCGCAAAATCACCAGTATGACGAGGATACATCCAGTTATCTATCTCTCCTCCATACTCACCAATAGATTGAGGAGGAGCATAGACAAGTCTTACATCTTTAATTATTAATTTTTTTATTAATTGGTAGGTTTCTCCGCTATAAAAACTTCTAACTTCACATTGAAATTCTTCACTAGTTTCACAACTCTTTATTAAGTTTTTTCTGTTAGTTTGAATTATTTTATATCTTTCATTTTCAGATTGTGCTTCAGTAGTTCCCTTTAGAACTGCTTTAGTTACATTTGTACTTTCTTGGGTAATATAAACCCTTGCACCAGGTGCAGATTGAGCCTCTTCATCAAGATTTTTAGCTAAAAAACCCGTTTTAAATAAATCTTCTTCAAGTCTTCTGGCATTAAACTGGAGATATGAACCTTCTATACAATGATAATTTGTTGCAATAAGTCCAGAATCAGAAATAAAAGCTGCTGAACATCCTCCTAGACTGACTATGGCATTTAAAGGATGCTCAAAAAGGTTACTAAACTTTTTGATATTGCCCTTAAATCCTGCAGCTCTAATATCTTTTTCAATATTTGGAAGTTGAGATGGTTCCCACATCCCTTCATCTGCAAAAAGAAAATTAATCTGGGTTAATAGAAGTAAAGAAAGAAAAAACTTACTCATGTCATAGTCCTTATAAATTAATGATTGGCATTTTATATAAATAGAGGGCCTTAATCTAGTCTATAATCTCAAAATATGGATAGAGAACTTTGGAAAACAATTAAAAAGGAAATTAAATTGCGCGAAGATGCTGAGCCAAGTCTTGGTCCTTTCTTACATTCATTAATATCATCACAAACTGATTTATTAGCTGCTGTTGCTTCAATTTTATCTTCAAAACTGCACTCAGATGCTCTTTCAGCAAACGATATAAAAAGATTTATTTTAGAAGTTTATAGAGAATGTGATCATATAGAGACTTCTCTAGAAGAAGACTTAGCATTTTTTAAAGAAAATGACCCAGCTTGTGATTATTTATCAACACCTTTGCTTTTTTATAAAGGCTTCCTTGGTTTAGCTACTTATAGAGCAGCAAACTGCCTTTGGAAAAATGAGAGACATACAATGGCATTATTTTTCCAAAATAGAGCATCTGAAGTATTTGGTATTGATATTCATCCTGCTGCCAATATTGCTGGAGCAGTAATGATGGATCATGCCACAGGCATTGTTATTGGTCAGACATGCAATATCGAATCTGAGGTTTCTATATTTCAAGGAGTAACACTCGGTGGAACAGGTAGCGATTCGGGTAAAAGACATCCTGATGTTAAAAGAGGGGCGACTATATATGCTTCAAGTACAATTTTAGGAAATATAGAAATCGGAGCAGGCTCTACAGTTGCTGCTGGAAGTTTAGTTTTAAAAAGTGTGAAGCCAGGAATTACAGTGGCTGGAATTCCAGCAAAAGAACTAGGAAACTCTAATTAACAGATTCTCTTAATGAGTATTTTTGAATAGGGATTCCTATTACTATGTACAAAATATTTATTAATGCATGAACAATAATAACTTGTGAAGCCAACAAGCTAGTGCTTACAACACTTCCTGATAAAATTAGTAAAACCAGTCCAGAGGAGAAAAATAGCTGAATGTTAAAGCTGTTTTCTTTATTTTGAAGGATTGAAGAAATCAAAATAATTGTTAGTACAAATATTAATCCAAAGATTGAAGTTTCTTGATAGGTTTGACTACTAACAGTAACAATTACAGTTGCTGCTAATATTACTATGGAAAAAATTTGAAAAACACCAAATATTTTTTGCTCTCTGTTTAGAGGAGGGTTATATTTTTTAGTTAATGATTCCATTTCTTGATTTGGATTATTCTCGATAACATCTGCAGGACGCCAGCTAGTAGATCCGTACCATATTTTAATTTTATCTCTGAGCTTTTTTGTATGAATGGTATCTTGAACCATTTGATAGAAAACTTGAAAGTTTGCCCAAATCGGATTCCAGCTATTTAAGGGTTTAACAGTTCCATATACTGGTTTTATATCTGATCTCTCAGGAATGTAAGTCCCAAACATTCTGTCCCAAATGATAAAAACGCCACCATAATTAGCATCAATATATTCAGCATTTTTTGCATGATGAACTCCATGATTCATTGGAGTTATAAATATCTTTTCTAATATTCCAAGATGGCCAATATGTTTTGTATGAACCCAAAATTGATAGACAAGATTGATTCCCGCAACTGTTACAAATACTTCTCCTGGAACTCCGAGCATTATCATCGGGATATAGAAAATCCATTTCCAAAGCCAGCCAGTACTAGTTTGCCTTAATGCAGTTGATAGATTAAATTCCTCTCCATGATGATGAACACTATGTGTAGCCCATAAGATTTTAATTTCGTGATGCATTCTGTGCATCCAATAGTATGAAAGATCATACAATAAGAATCCTACAATCCAGGTAATAGGACTATCAAGTGGAAGTAATTTAAGATTTAAATATGAACCGACATATACAAAGGCCGCTCCTTGAAGCCCAATATTTAACATTGGAGGAAATCTACTCATTAAGCCTAAACCAAGGCTTGTAAATGTATCACTAAGCTTATAATTATTTTTACCAACTTTTAGACCATATAAATATTCTATTACTATAAGTAATAGGAATACTGGCACAGCCAGTGTAATAATTATAGATTTATCAGTTATGATCATTTTCAGTTTCCTGCGAGATATTATAGAGGAAAAGACATTTAAATATCTATAGTATCTAAAACACCTATAGCATTACCAAAAGCTCTATTGTCATCATAAATACCCTCTATGCCTGCCAATGCTAATCGAGCATCAATTCCTTTTTTAACTTCACTAAGCATACTAGTTCTCCCTAAAAAATAAGCTTTGTTAGAGCCTACAAGTAATGCATTAAGATATGCAACTGTTCCAATAACTTCACCAACCATATTGCACAAAGATGCAGAAATATCTTCGATTGAATTAGTAGGCTCATTTCTTGCTTTTGCAAAGTTTGCTGCCGTTATTTCTGCATTAAGATTTCCAATTTCATTAACAGCTTCACCAATCATTACATCTAGGATCTTTCTGTTTCCTTTCTCTGCAAAGTTATTAATTTTAACTCCATGAGGAATATTAACGAGAAGATTTGATAAGCCTTCTAACATCCCACCACCCACAGAAATTCCTCCTAGGTGATTTGTTGCAGTATTTTGAATATGTACACAAGCCGTTCCGGTTCCTGAACTAACTACAAGTGAAGATTCTTTAGATATCTTATATAAAGACCTTGCACCCTTGCCAATTGCATCAATTTCATTAACTTTAGTAATAGGTACGTCACATATTCTATCTGGTAGATCAGCAGATTTACCACCCGTAACACCTATAGAAGAAATTTCTTTAATATTAATATCTAACTTTTCTAAAATTTCTATTACATGCCTTTCAGTAACATCAAAGTCTCGATTTTTTCTGTCAAAAGGTGAAGGTACACTTAAAAACTTTATCCTTTGATCTTTTATAACTAAATCTGTATTGGTTATACCAAAATCAAATGCTGCTATCATTTTTTAGTGCTGAAAAATACATTCAAAGTGACGCATCTGTAGAATTATTTGGCCAGATCAAAGGCACTTGTTGTTGAGGATTAAATACTTCGGGACCTGTTTCTGGTAATGCCTCTGAAGCCAAGCCAATTTCATCCTCACTGAGATATTCACTAGGCACTAGTTTAAAAACGTCAAGACCTCGAGTAATCTCTGTTCCATAAATATACCCTTTATAAAAATAGGCAGACCAATATCCACCAGTAATCAACATATCTTTATTAATAGGCCCTCTATCGAAATAACCTATTTCTTTAGGGTTTGCTGAATCAGTAAAATCCATTATTGAGATTCCACCTTGATACCAAGCTTGAACAAAAATATCACGACCCGGTACTGGAATAATAGAACCATTATGAGCAACACAATTTTCTGTTTCTAGTTGAGGCGCAGGCATCTTGTAGTGGCTTCTAAATTCAAGTTTATTATCAACAATGTCATAAATAGCATCTGCACCCCAGTTCAGAGGATCCCATGCTCGACAACGCGCTCGTCCACCGCCACCCCATTCATCAGTGAATATTACCTTTGTTCCGTCATTATTAAATGTTGCAGAGTGCCAATACGCAAAACCTTCATCAGTAACAACATCCAATCTTGTAGGCTTATATGGATCAGTTATATCAAATAAGATACCGTTACCTGAGCAGGCTCCAGCAGCTATATTTGCTGAAGGAAAGACTGTAATATCATGACATTGATCAGTTCGGCTGGTATCTTGAGTCTCATCACCATGATCGCCACCTCGCCATAGTCCTGCTAAGGCACCTGTCTCAAGATCAGCAAATACAGCAGGGCTAGAAACTATTTTGGATTTCGAAGGATCGGATATTGGAATTTCAATAACATCTATTCTAAACAGAGCTGTTCTCTCATCACCAGGAATATTTCCTATACATTGTTCTAATTCTTCTTCATCTCTGACACTTGCCGTCCCAGAGTTATAAACAATAATTTTTCCATCTTCAGATGGACCGGATACCACTGAGTGAGTATGGGAGCCACGACACGTTTGGACAGCACCTACTTGTTTTGGTCTAGAAAGATCAGAAATATCAAAAATTCTTATACCCCTAAAACGCTCTGGACTTGCATCTCTGCCAACACCTTCACGACCACAATCAAGCCTTCCTCTAAGTTGTTCAACAGACATAATGAGCAGATCACCAACTATAGAAACATCACCCTGACCACCTGGACAAACTATTGATGATAGAAGATTTGGAATACCATCTTTATCAATTTTGTACATATTAAATCCGTGATAACTTCCAGCGACAAGTAAATCATCTCTAAATGCCATATCAGTATTAGAAAAACTTAACATTGGGGATCGAAGTGACCTTGCAGCCTTTTCAGTTGTTACAACTTTATCTTCATCTTCATTTTTAGTTAAATCTTTTGAGCCACGTCCTTCAGGATTACTTGGATCAAAAAAACCAGTTGGTTTTTTTAATGAAGTTATTAATTCCATATTCATAATAGCTTCGTCAGCAAAATATAAACCACCAGTTAAACCTGACCTTGGATCATCCGAAAGACCTACAGCAATAATATTCATTCGCTCAATTTCTACACCTTGATCATTCACCAAGTCAGCAATAAATTCATTTAGAATAGGGTCATAAGCTGAGCCTGAAAATTTCTTGAGCTCTTTCACCATTTCAAGAGCACCATCATGGTGAGCAATCATTAATTGTAAAAATAAACGATCAAAGTCTGTACTTTTTGATTTAGATAGATCTTTTAATTGTTGAGGCGAAGCCATACCAACCATCTGCATATGCTCATGTCCATGCATACCTGAATCCATATGATGAGATTTTCTTTTACCACCAATCTTCTCATTACGCTCCGCAAGCCAACTTTCCATAAA
>CABWZP010000003.1 GCA_902509965.1 uncultured SAR86 cluster bacterium | reverse complement strand
GTGGGTCTCTTTTTTCCTCGTAATATTTCAACTCCCCATAAGAAACACTCCCTGTCTTCAATAACAGGTTTTACAATTTCTATAATGTCTTCTCTATTCATTTCTTTTGCATACAAAAATGGGGCATATGCCCCACAAAATATTATTACGTGGTAGCGGGGGCTGGATTTGAACCAACGACCTTCGGGTTATGAGCCCGACGAGCTACCAGACTGCTCCACCCCGCAACGCAGCGAAGGTGAAGTGTAATGAAATGAGGGTACTTAGGTCAAGTTAATTAAAACTTTTTTAGACTCAAAAAAATAACTTGTTTATAATCCAACCTCTTTAGCCGAAGTGGTGGAATTGGTAGACACGCTAGCTTGAGGGGTTAGTGAGCGAAAGCTCGTGCGGGTTCAAGTCCCGCTTTCGGCACCATACAAATAAAGATAATACCCTCGAAAAATTATCTTAGTTTAAAGATAAATAATGGCATATATTATGTCAATTGTTAAAATAAACAAAAAATATATAATTACTAAATGATTAAAATATTTAAATATTTACTGTTACTAATAATTTTACTAACTGTGCTAAGTTTAATATTACTAAGGCAGCCTACATTTCAGGATAGGTTGTTAGAAGTAGGTATGGCAAATATTGCTAATCCTGAATCATTTTTACCTAAAGAAGATGCATTAACTGCTGTTGTTTGTGGTTCAAGATCTCCTATTAATGATCCAAACAGAGCAGAAGCTTGCATATTGGTTCAAGCTGGTACAAAAATATTCATATTTGATACAGGTAATGGAAGTATACAAAATCTAAATAACTGGAATACTCCATGGAATAGAGTTGAAGCTGTTTTTTATACACACCTTCATTCTGACCATATAGCTGATATAGCAGATCTTCATATAGCAACATGGATTGCTGGACAAAGAAATTCTAAACAAAAAGTTTTTGGGCCAGAAGGAGTACAGCTGCTTACTGATGGAATAGAGTTAGCTTACACAAAAGACTATTCTTTTAGAAATGAGCATCATGGAGATATTTTGGCACCACTTGATGTTGTTGGATTCGAGACACATACAATTGATCTAGAAAATCCAGTTCTAGTTGACGACGGCGATCTTAAAATTACTGCATATAGTGTATCTCACGATCCTGTTGACCCTGCGCTGGGATTTAGAATTGATTATAAAGGTAGGTCGATCAGTATTAGTGGAGATACGATATATGATAAAAATTTAATTACATACTCTCAAGACGTTGATGTGCTGTTTCATGAATCTATGTCTGTTGAGTTACTAGATAGAATAAATAATATTGCTAAAAAGACAAATAATTTTGTTGTAGATACTGTTACTGTTGATATTCTTGACTATCACACCCCTATTTTAGATGTTGTAAAAGCTGCAAATGAAGCAAATGTAAAGCATTTAGTTTTTTATCATCATCTTCCTGCACCTAGAAACCAACTAATGGAAGATATTATGTATAGAGGCGTTGATGAAATCAGAGATGAATGGACTGCTTCACATGATGGGACTATGTTGGTGTTACCATTAAATTCAGAGGAAATAGAAATTTCGTCTGTAAATTAATTCAATTTAGAATATTAGCTGGTTGGAATTTCGTTTTCTTGAACTTCGTCAATCAAGTTTTCTTCAGGAAGTATTTCAAAAGTCTCTTCAGCATTTTGTGATTTTAATATAAACGCTAATGAAAGAACTAAAATCATCCATACTGCAACTAACATATAAGTAAGCTTTCCTAGAAAACCTGCTGGTCCTGTAGCACCAAAAACTGAATTAGAAGATCCGCCTCCAAAAGCAGCTCCCATATCAGAACCTTTGCCTTGTTGAAGCATCACAAGAATTATAATTGCGACTGCTAATAAAATACTTAAAACAGTTATAAAAGTTACCATGCTTAAAATCCTCTATTCTTAAATATGTTTGCAATCTCTGCAAACTCTTTTCCGTTAAGAGAAGCTCCTCCAATAAGAGCTCCATCTATATATTTTTCTTTAAATAAAACTTCTGCATTCTTGCTTGTAACGCTTCCACCGTATAAAACATTTGGGGTGAAGTTATTTTTAGATGACGATTGTACTATATCTTTTATAAATTTATGAGTGGCATTTATATCCTTAATATCTGGGATCTTGCCAGTGCCAATTGCCCATATTGGCTCATAAGCAATTGTAAAACCATCTAAAAGCTCAAGATCACTAAGGGATTCAATTATTTGCTTTTCTAAAAAGTTATTTGTCGTGCCTGCTAATTGTTGCTCTTTAGGTTCTCCAATACAAAAAATAACTTGGAATCCACTTTCTTGAGCTGTAATTAATTTTTGCCTTAAATACATATTACTTTCACCAAAGATTTCTCTTCTTTCTGAATGTCCAACTATTGAAAAACAACATCCTATATCTTTACAAGCATTAATTGATATAGACCCTGTTCTTGCTCCACTCGATGAATCTATGTCTTGTGATCCTATACTGAGACCTAAATTAGATGTAAGACTGATCATTTGGTCTAAATAGGTAAAAGGTGGGCAGATTGCTACATTAGAAATTTCTGGATCATTAATGGAATATTTAAAATCGTGAATCCACGATTTATTTGATTCTAAAGATCCATTTGACTTCCAATTTCCAATAATAGATAAACTCATAATTTAAGATTTTGACGAGATGAGTTTTGCAATATCTTTAGCAAACTTCTTAGCTACGGCTTCTTCAGAAGCTTCAACCATAACCCTAATGATACTTTCGGTTCCGGAGGGACGAACTAAAACTCTTCCAACCGTAATATCTGATTCTATACCTTTTACAAATGATGTTATTTCTGAGTCATTAATAATATCTTTATTCTTTACTGGTATATTGATATTAATTTGCGGAAATTTTTTATAGTTTATTAAGACCTCTTTAGGATCTTTTTCTAACATAAGCAATGAACTAATTACTTTTAACGCAGCAATTGTGCCGTCACCAGTACTTACAAGATCTCTACATATAATATGACCTGAACTTTCACCCCCAAGCATCCACCCTTTCTCAGTAAGCATTTTACTGACATATTTATCTCCGACGTCAGCTCGTATAAATTTATAACCTAATTGCTGGATAGCTTTTTCAAGTCCAAAATTTGACATTAGAGTTCCTACAACTCCTGACCATGATCCAGTTCTATTTGGATTTGCAAAGGCTAGAATATATAAAAGATCATCACCATCTAAAATATTACCTTCTTTGTCAATAAGAATGACTCTGTCACCATCACCATCCAAAGTTACACCATAATCTGCTCTATGCTTTAAAACCATTTCTTGAGCAAGTTCAGGATGGGTAGAGCCACATTCATGATTAATGTTAAAACCATCAGGTTCTACTCCGAAAGGAATAACCTCTGCTCCAAGCTCTTTAAATATTTCTGGACTAACTTTGTAACAAGCGCCATTTGCACAATCTATTACTATTCTCAAGTTATTAAAGGATATATCTGATGGAACAGTCGACTTACAGAATTCAATATATCTAGCAGTAGATTCATGAAAAGCTTCTGCCTTTCCAAGGCTTGAAGTTGCAACTAGATTTAAATCTGATTTAAGAACTTTTTCTATCTTTAGCTCAATATCTCTTGAGATTTTTACACCATTAGCATCAAAAATCTTTATACCGTTATCAAGAAAATTGTTATGGGAAGCGCTTATAACAAGGCCGAATTGTTTTCTAGAAGTTTTTGTAAGATAAGCAACTCCAGGAGTTGGAATTGGTCCAAGAAGTCGTACATTAATTCCGGCTGCAATAAATCCTGCCTCTAAAGCTGCCTCCAGCATATACCCAGATACTCGAGTGTCTTTGCCAATCATGACGCTTTCGAGACCTTCTTCTTTAAGTACAATGCCTGCTGCATGACCAATCTTAAGACAGACCTCAGGAGTGATCTCTGTTTGAACAGGCCCTCTTATCCCATCTGTTCCAAATTTTAAATCCATAATCAGGAATTATAGCTCTTCTGCAGGACCTTTTATTGAAGTTTTAGTAGATTTAGTTTTAGTGGAAGAATCATTATCATCAGACCAATCTTTTGGTGCTCTTGGTTTAGCACCAGCCATAATGTCATCAATTTGATCTGCATTAATAGTTTCATACATTAATAATGCTGAAGCCATTTCATGCAACTTATCTAAATTATCATTTAAGAGTTTTTGTGATCTTGAGTAACAAGTATCAATGATCATCTTCACTTCTGAATCAATTATTTTTGAAGTTTCATCACTTCTTATACTTGCAGGTGCTGTTGCAGAACGTCCTAAGAATGGACTGCCTTCATCTTCACCAAACTTTAAAGGACCAAGCACATCTGAAAGGCCCCATTTGGTAACCATATTTGTGGCAATGTTTGTTGCAACTTCAATATCATTGGAAGCTCCTGTTGTAATTCCTTTTGGGCCATTAATAATTTCTTCAGCGATTCTTCCTCCATATAAAGCACATATTCTAGATAGGAGGTATTCTTTACTTTGCATGTAAGTATCTTCTTCTGGAAGGAACATTGTGACGCCTAAAGCTCTACCTCTTGGGATTATTGTAACTTTATAAACAGGATCATGGAGAGGAACTAATCTACCAATGATTGCATGCCCTGCTTCATGATAAGCAGTTATTCTTTTTTGCTCTTCACTTAGAATCATTGATTTCCTTTCTGCTCCCATCATGATTTTATCTTTAGCTAAATCAAGATGAGATTGTTCAATTTTTTTATCTTCATAACGAGCAGCAAATAAAGCGGCTTCATTTATCAAATTAGCTAAATCTGCACCAGAGAAACCAGGTGTTCCTCTTGCTATAACTGAAGCATCAACATCAGCAGCAAGCGGGACTTTTCTCATGTGAACTTTAAGAATCTGCTCTCTTCCCCTTATGTCGGGAAGATCAACTACAACTTGTCTATCAAACCTTCCCGGTCTTAATAGGGCGGGATCAAGAACATCGGGTCTATTTGTTGCTGCGATTACAATGACGCCATCGTTTCCTTCAAATCCATCCATTTCTACCAATAGTTGATTAAGAGTTTGCTCTCTTTCATCATGTCCGCCGCCCAATCCAGCACCTCTATGCCTACCGACAGCATCAATTTCATCAATAAATACAATGCAAGGTGATTGTTTTTTAGCTTGCTCAAACATATCTCTTACTCTTGAAGCACCAACCCCTACAAACATTTCAACAAAATCAGATCCAGAAATAGTAAAGAATGGAACCTTAGCTTCTCCTGCAACAGCTCTAGCAAGGAGAGTCTTACCAGTACCTGGAGGACCTACCATAAGAACACCTCTAGGAATTTTTCCACCTAATTTCTGAAACTTTGTTGGATCTCTTAAAAAGTCTACAAGCTCTTGCACATCCTGCTTTGCTTCTTCACAACCGGCAACATCCTTGAAATTTGTCTTTACCTTGCCACCTTCCATTAACTTGGCTTTACTTTTACCAAATGACATAGGGCCACCTTTTCCGGACATGCCGCCTTGCATTTGTCTCATGAAGAAAAAGAAAATTCCAAGTAAAAGTAATATTGGAAATGCTCCGACAAGTAATTGTGACAAAATTGAAGGCTGTTCAACTTTCTCATACACAGCAATAATTCCATTTTCTTGAATGGCTTTATCTAGCATGTCATCTCGTTTAAAAATTGGATAGTTTGTTTCAAACTTTGAACCATCTAGTCTGTCACCAGTTATGGTCATTTGATCGCCTTTATATACAACCTTAGCAACTCTATCGGATAGAACTTCTTGTCTAAATTGAGAATAACTGATCTGCTCTCTAACATTTGCAGACTCTATGTTATTAAAAACGTACATTAATAATGAACCGAGGATAACCCAAACCATTATATTTCTTAAAAAATTACTATTCATTCCTTAAAAGCTCCGTATAAATAAATTTCAGCAGATTGTTTCTTTGATGCAGCAGGTTTAAATATCTGCACATCATCAAATAAACCCTTCATTTTAGTTTTCAACTTCTTAAGCATACTATTTTGAAAAGTCTTAATTATGAAAACACCTTTGGACTTATCTAAATATTCTACAGCAACATTTAAAGTAATGTCATTTAGCTCATAAATATTTGATTCATCAATTACGCTTATACCAGTTAAATTGGGGGCTAAATCTGAAATAACAAGATGAAATGTGCCCTTTAGTTCAAAAATTTCTTTGGTACTGTCTATATCTTCAATTCTTATTTTATGAAATTTAACCCCATCAATAGGATCGATATCTAATATATCAAGAGCATAAACGTTAGCTTCTTTTATTCTATGCCTTATAAATTGAGACCATCCACCAGGCGCAGCGCCTATATCAAGAACATTTTTACATCCCTTTAGGGCTTTTGTTTTTTCGACAATCTCTTCTAGCTTGAATACTGCTCTTGATCTATATCCAAGTTTTTTAGCTTTTAGTCCCCAATTATCAAGATGCATAAAATTTTATAATAAGACTATATATGACTAACTTTTTCAACCTCATATGAAATTGAGCCAGCAGGAGTTGAAATAGTGACCTCATCGCCTACATATTTTCCAAGTAATCCTCGTGCAATTGGGGTATCAATGGAAATTAGTCCTATCTCAGGATCAGATTCTAAATTACCGACTATTTTATAAGTAACAGACACATCATTTTCAAAATCAAACAATTCGATTGTCGAGCCGAAAACCACTCTACCAGTTTCAGGTATTTCTTTAACATCTATAACCTGAGCATTTGCAAGAGATGATTCTATTTCAGCTATTTTAGCTTCTACTAAGCCTTGCAATTCTTTGGCTGCATGATATTCAGCATTTTCTTTTAAGTCGCCATGCGCTCTAGCTTCAGCTATAGATTCAGAAATTTTTGGTCTTTCTTCAAACTTCAACTTTGCTAGCCTCTCTTTAATGGCAGCTTCGCCATCTTTTGTAATAGCAGATTTACTCATAAGATTATTATAACAAGAGGATGTTACTTTTTATTAATTTCCTGAAGTGATAGATATGACCAATCAGACTCCAAACTGCTCAGAGCTTCAACAATCGCCAAAGCTCCAAACATGGTTGTTGTACAAAATATCTTATTCTGAAGAGCAGTTTGTCTTATTGAAGCTGAGTCATTAATTGATTGCTTGCCTTCAGTGGTATTTATTACCAGATTAATATTGCCATTAACCATTTCGTCGACTATATGAGGTCTACCCTCCATAACTTTATTAACTTTTCTTACAGGGTAGCCAATTTTTTTAATATATTTAGCTGTATGAAGAGTTGCTACTATATTGAATCCTTTGTTAATAATTTGAGGAACCAACTCATCTAGGTATTTCTTATCTGAATCTTTCACACTTATAAAAGCTGTGCCTTTTCTAGAAAGAGTTTTGCTAGCTGCTTTTTGAGCTTTTGCATATGCTTCTCCAAAATTCTTACCTATTCCCATAACTTCACCAGTTGATTTCATTTCAGGGCCTAAAATGGGATCAACTAAAGGAAATTTATCAAATGGTAAAACTGCTTCTTTAACAAAATAAAGATTCTCTGGAAGTTTATTTGAAAAATTTTGTTCTAGTAAAGACTTTCCTATCATGGCTTTTGAAGCAGCCATTACCAGTGAACTACTTATAGCTTTAGAAATGAATGGAACTGTACGAGAGGCTCTAGGATTAACTTCTATTATATATATTTCGTTATCTTTTACAGCGAATTGAATATTCATAAGACCAATAATATTTAACTCTTTGGCAATATTAATTGATTGGCGCTCTAATTCATTTATGATTTCAATTTTTAGATTGTATGGTGGTAAAGAACATGCAGAGTCTCCAGAGTGAATGCCTGCTTGTTCAATATGTTGCAATATGCCACCAATCAAAATATTGACTCCATCAGATATGACATCGACATCAATTTCTATGGCATCAGTTAGATAACTATCTAGAAGGATTGGTTTTTTATTAGACACTTCTACAGCCTCTTTAAGATAAAGTTCTAATTCATTATCATTATGAACAAGCTGCATGGCTCTTCCGCCTAGCACATAAGATGGTCTCACAACAATTGGATAGCCAATCTTAGATGCAGAAATAAGGGCTTCTTCTGTATTTCTAACTGTTGTATTCATCGGTTGTTTTAAATCTAGTTTTTCTACTAATTCTTGAAATCTTTCTCTATCTTCAGATCTATCAATAGCATCTACATTGGTACCAAGAATATTGACTCCCGCATCTTCAAGAGTTGAAGCAAGCTTGAGTGGTGTTTGTCCGCCAAATTGAATAATTGCTCCATTAGGATTTTCAATCTCAATAATATCCATGATTTTTTCAGATGTTACTGGTTCAAAGTAGAGCCTATTTGAAACATCATAATCCGTTGAAACAGTTTCGGGATTGCAATTGACCATTATCGATTCATAGCCCTCCTCTTGCATTGCAAGAGATGCATGAACGCAACAATAATCAAATTCTATTCCTTGTCCTATTCTATTTGGACCACTCCCTAATACCATTACTTTTCTATTATTTGTTACATTGCTTTCACACTCTCCACCATAGGTTGAATACATATAACAAGTTGAAGTTAAAAACTCTGCCGCGCAAGTATCAACTCTTTTAAATACTGGCTTAATATCATTTTTAATTCTGTAACACCTTACATCTGCCTCAGGAATTCTAAGCAAGTTAGCAAGCCTTGAATCAGAATAGCCGATTTTTTTTAAGCTAAATAACTCTTCAGATTTAATATCTAGAAGATTTTTTTCTATGAGTATTTTTTCTTGATTTATAATATTTTGAATTTCACTTAAGAACCAAAAATCAATACCACAAAGATGATTGATTTTTTCGATACTCCAGCCATGTCTAATAGCATCTGCAACGAAAAAAATCCTTTGGGGACCAGGAAATGATAATTCATATCTTAGTTTTTCTTCAGCATTATCTTTTTTAGATAAAACAGAATTTAACCCATCTAAGCCTTCCTCCATACTGCATAGTGCTTTTTGAAGAGATTCTTGAAAATTAGTTCCAATAGCCATTACTTCACCAACTGATTTCATTTGTGTAGTAAGTCGATCATTTGCCTGAGTAAACTTCTCAAAAGCAAATTTTGGAATTTTAGTAACTATGTAATCAATTGAAGGCTCAAAAGATGCTGGAGTGAGTCCTCCTGTAATATCATTCTGAAGCTCATCAAGTGTATATCCAACAGATAAAAGCGCCGCGACCTTTGCAATTGGAAATCCAGTCGCTTTAGATGCTAAAGCAGATGATCTGCTAACTCTCGGGTTCATTTCAATTACTATCATTCTTCCATCTTCAGGATTGACTGCAAATTGAACATTGGAACCACCAGTTTCTACGCCAATTTCACGCAAAATTGCAAAAGAGGCATTTCTCATTCTTTGATATTCTTTATCAGTTAGAGTTTGAGCGGGAGCTATGGTTATAGAGTCGCCTGTATGGACACCCATAGGATCGAAATTTTCTATTGAGCAAATAATAATACAGTTGTCTTTTTTATCCCTAACAACCTCCATTTCAAATTCTTTCCAACCTATTAATGATTCATCTATTAAAAGTTCACTTGTAGGAGAGAGCTCTAAGCCTTTTTCACAAATTGCTTTAAATTCTTCAATGTTATATGCAATTCCTCCACCTGTTCCCCCCATAGTGAATGACGGCCTTATAATTGCAGGGAAACCCACTTCCTTTTGAACTCTTAAGGCATCATCTAAATTGTGTGCAATTCCTGATTTTGGTGTTTCTATACCAATAGCTTGCATTGTTTGGTCAAATAATTGTCTATCTTCTGCTTTATCAATGGCTTCTCTGGATGCCCCTATCAAAATTACTCCATGCTTTTTTAGAACGCCTTCTTTTGCGAGCGATAAAGCACTATTGAGAGCTGTTTGCCCGCCCATTGTGGGAAGAATTGCATCAGGCTTTTCTATTTCAATTATTTTTTCAATATTTTCCCAGTGAATTGGTTCAATATAGGTAGCATCTGCAAGAAGAGGGTCTGTCATGATGGTTGCTGGATTTGAATTAACTAAAATTACTCTATATCCAGCATCTTTTAATGCTTTACAGGCCTGCGCTCCAGAATAATCAAATTCACATGCCTGACCAATAATTATTGGGCCTGCTCCAATAATTAAAATTGACGAGATATCAGTTCTTTTTGGCATTGTTTTCTATTAAGAGGTTAAATTGTTTAAAAAGACATTGGATGTCTTGAGGTCCTGGGCTTGCCTCGGGATGTCCTTGAAAGCTAAACGCTGGTTTATTGATAAACTCTATACCCTGAAGTGACTTATCAAATAAAGATATATGTTTAGGTTTAATATTTTTACCTAAAGTTGAAGCATCAACTGCAAAACCATGGTTTTGAGATGTAATAAAAACCTCTTTAGAGTCAATATCTTGGACTGGATGATTAGCTCCATGGTGTCCAAATTTCATTTTATTGGTTTTAGCCCCTCCCCCTAAAGCCAATAGCTGATGACCTAAACAAATTCCAAATATGGGCATATTAATTTGTAAAAATTTCTGAATATTATCAATTGCGTAATCGCATGGTTCAGGATCGCCAGGTCCATTTGATAAAAATATTCCATCTGGAGATAAAGCCATTACATCATCAAATGATGTCTGAGCATTAACTACAGTGACTTTCCCTACATGTTCGGCTAGAAGTCTAAGAATATTTCTTTTAATACCAAAATCGTATGCGACTATCTTTAAATTGCTTGAAGATTTTTTATAATCTGGCCAAATTCCCTCTTCCCAAACATATTGTTTTGAAGTGCTTACTTCTTTAGCAAGATCCAAACCTTCTAGCCCATCAAAATCTACAGCATTCCTATGAGCCTGATCAATTGTGCATTTAGAAGAAGCTGCAATACAACAACTCATAGATCCATTTTCTCGAAGATGGTTTGTAAGTTTTCGAGTGTCTATTCCTGAGATAGCAATTACATTTTGTTCAATTAAAAAATCTTCTAAGCTAGAGGAGGATCTCCAGTTACTGGGATTTTTAGAAAACTCTTTCACTACTATTCCAGATGCATGAATTTTAGGTGATTCCATATCATCTTCATTGATACCAGTATTACCAATATGTGGATGAGTAAAAGTGATTATTTGTTTTTTGTATGATGGATCAGTAATTATTTCTTGATAACCTGTCATGGATGTATTAAATACAATTTCACCAATTTCAACTTTTTCTATACCAAACCCTACTCCATCAAATATACTTCCATCTTCAAGAACTAATATCGCTGGAAAAGACATTAAAACTTACCTCTTTGATATAAGTTTGTAGGAAGAATAGTGAGGGAAAAATAAGAAAATTTTTCGGATTTTAATGGGCTAAAATATTGAGCAAGCATTAAAATTGTACTTTACAGATTAAAGTCTATGACGTCTACTAATTAATAAAAAAAATATGAAAATTTCAATTAAATCTAATGATGAGATCAAAAAAATGCGAATTGCAGGCAAGTTAGCTGCAGAAGTTTTAGAGATGATTACACCTTTTGTGCAGCCAGGTATTTCTACTGGAGAGCTTGATGCAATGTGTTTTAAATATATAACTGAGGAACAAGAAGCAATTCCTGCAAATATTGGTTACAACGGCTTTAAGAACACAATATGCTCAAGTCTAAACAATGTTATTTGTCATGGAATTCCTGATAATAATAAAATCTTAAGAAATGGAGATATTTTAAATATTGATGTGACTGTTATTAAAGATGGTTGGCATGGAGATACCTCTAAGATGTTTCTAGTTGGTAAGTGTCAGGCTCATAATGAAAGACTTGTAAGGGTAACTCAAGAATGCTTATACAAAGCAATCGAAGTCGTGAGGCCGGGGGTTTATCTTGGTGATATAGGGAATGCTATTCAACAACATGCGGAAAAAAATTATTACTCAGTTGTTGAAGATTATTGCGGCCATGGCATTGGAGATGTTTATCATGAGGAGCCTCAAATCCTTCACTATGGAAAACCTAAGACAGGCATTCAAGTTCAAGAAGGTATGTGCTTCACAATAGAACCCATGATTAATCAGGGAAGTAAATTTAATAAAGTTCTATCAGATGGCTGGACTGTTGAAACTAAAGATGGAAGAAACTCTGCTCAATGGGAACATACCTTGGCTGTCACAAGAGATGGTGTTGAGGTTCTTACAAAAAGATCTGAAGAAAATATATGAAAAAAGATCTAGAAAATCTAGATTTTAAGTTCTGGTCATGGTTTCCTTCGGGAATAAAAGATCCAAAAAGAATTAATTATTTTTTAAATCAAAGATCTAAATTACTAGACCGAGAAATTATAAAAAAATTCGAAGATTTTAATCTGCAAGCAGATTTTAGTTTATTTGCTATTGGAGGATATGGAAATAAAGAAATATTTCCCTCTTCTGATATTGATATTTCAATCCTACAAATTAACTCAAAAATTAAAGACTATTCAAATTTAGAAAAATTTGTAGCCTCTTTGTGGGATTTTGGTCTTAAGGTTGGGCATTCTGTAAGAACAGAACAAGATATAAAAAAAATAGTTACTTCGGATATAAAAGAATTTACATCCTATTTAAGCTTGAGACCTCTATCAGCAAATAAAAAATCGCTTGAAATAATACATAAAATTTTTGAAAAAAAAGAAAAATTATTTCCAAATAATAAATTCTTTATAAAGAAAAAAATTGAACAGGAAAATAGATATCTCTCATTCGACTCAACAGAATTTAATCTTGAGCCTGATCTTAAGGAGTCTCCAGGCAGCCTAAGAGACTTTCAAACCGCAGCTTGGATTCTAGATCATTGTTTTAAAATAAAATCACATGCTGATATTACGAATTCTAATATTTTTAATACAAATGAATTTAAGCAATTAGTAGATGCACACAATTTTATTAAGTTACTTCGCTATGCAATTAATTTAATTCAAACGAATTCTAGAAATAGACTTAGCTTTAACTCACAAATTGAATTAGCAAAAAAAGCAAATATTAAAATATCTAAAGCTAAGCAGCCGGTTGAAAAACTTATGCAGCTGTATTATTCCAATGCCGAAAAGCTATCTATTTTTAATGAAACTATATTTGATCTATATGAGGAAAAAAACCCTTTAAGAGTTAAAAGAGATTATGGAGAGTTTTTTATAAAAAATAACAGGATAGGATTGAAAAATGAAGATCTCAAAAACAACAAACATCTCATATTTAAAATTTTTATTAAGCTTGGTCAAAGAAAAGATATAACTAATATTGATACTAGAACATCGAAGATATTGAGGGAAAATATTTTGTTAATTGATAAAGATTTTAAAAATGACATAAATTTTTCAAAGCAATTTTTAGAAATACTTAGATCTCCATATAACCTCTCATCAATTCTAAAAAAAATGAAAAGGCTTGGAATAATTCAAGCTTATATTAAAGAATTTAAAGAAGTTATTGGGCAAATGCAATTTGATTTATTTCATGTCTACACAGTTGATGAGCATACTTTCAAGGTTGTAAGAAATATGCGACAAATGAAAATAAACCATATTGATGAAGGCTTTGAAATAGAAACTGAATTGATTAATAGATTGCCAAAAATAGAAATTCTCTATTTAGCTGGACTTTTTCATGATTTGGGCAAAGGCAAAGGGGGTAATCATTCAGAAATTGGTGCAAAAACAAGCTATAAGTTTGCAAAAAAGATTGGAATGTCTATGCATGATTCAGAGTTAGTTTCTTGGCTAGTTTTAAATCACTTAGAAATGTCATCTATTTCTCAAAGAAAAGATATTTATGACCCTTCAACAATTAAAGATTTCGCAAGCTTATGTGGGAATATCGAAAGATTAAATTATTTATACCTTTTAACAATAAATGACATAAGAGCCACTAACCCAACTATTTGGAATGGATGGAAACATGAACTACTAAGATCGTTATTTTTTAACACTAGAAGTAGATTAAATAAAGAACCTGAATTAAGTTTTAAAAAGATAGCTCAAGATAGAATTAAAAGCATTGTGAAAGATTTAGGTCATGGTGATAAGAATATTATTAGTGACTTGTGGAAAAATATAAATGAAAATTACTTTGGTAGATTCAGCTCATCACAACTGGAATGGCAGGCTCAATCAATTATTAAAGTTAAAGCTGATGACGATGTGATTGAATTAAGGCAAAATTTTGAAAGCCTTTTAGAAATTTTTATTAAAGTAAAAAATATGAATGGTTTATTCCTTCGATTAGTAGAGATTTTTGATTCACTAGGTGTTGAAATTATTGATGCTGATATTGCAACAACCAAAGACCAAAAAATAGCATTAAATACTTTTATAGCCTCCTATAAATATAAATCCAAAAAATTAACACAAAATGATGTAAAAGATTTGTTATCTAAAATTCATGCAATCTTTGATGGTACAAAAATTATTAAAAGGATGGTTCATGATAAAAATAGTAATAGTCATTTTAAAAATCCAACTAAAATTACTGAATCTGTTGATAAAGAGAATAGAAGAAATATTGTAACCATTGAAACAATTAATAGCTCAGGCCTTCTTGTTAAAATAGCAGAAATTTTTAAGAATTATGAGGCATCTATTCACTCTGCAAAAATCACCACTCTTGGAGAGAAAGTCGAAGATACCTTTTTTATTGAAGATCTTAGAATTAACTTAATTTCTAAAAATAAAATGCAAAGCATTAAAAAAGCTCTTTCAGAAATTATATAAATCAAAACATGAGGATTATAATAATTTCATGAAAATTAATGCCTTAGGATTAACTACAGTATCTTCTTATGGAGATATCTTGGATGTCTTTTTTCCATTTATTAAATTTGGTGAAGATCAGTATGTTGGAGAAAAAAACTTTGTTACAGCTAGTCAAAATAAAAATTTAATCGAGGTAAACTGCGATTTAAAGGATCTTGAAAAGCCAATAAAAGATCTTGCCGATGCTTATCTTAGGCTTCATCTCCTTTCATATAAATTTGTTTTACCTAATTCAATTAGTCTGGAAGGACTTTTTGAAATTTTACCAAATGTGGTTTGGACAAATTATGGTGCGGTCTCACCAAAGGAGATAGACAAAAAGCTTTTAAATTCAAAGCTTCAAAATAAAAGTTTGAGCATCAAATCTATTGATAAATTCCCACGTCTAACCGACTTTATTGTTCCAAAAGGAGTTCGGATTGCAGATGCATCTAGAGTTAGATTAGGAGCATATTTAAGTGAAGGCACTACAATTATGCATGAAGGTTTTGTAAATTTTAATGCTGGGACGCTGGGCAAAGCCATGATTGAGGGAAGAATTTCTGCAGGAGTTTTGGTTGGATCTAATTCTGATCTAGGTGGCGGTTCTAGCACCATGGGAACACTTTCAGGCGGAAATACTACAAAGATATCAATTGGTGAGAACTGTTTGTTAGGGGCTAACTCAGGCTTAGGAATTCCATTAGGAAATAATTGTATTATTGAAGCTGGCTTATACTTAACGGCAGGAACAAAAGTTACTCTTTCAGATAATTCTATTGTTAAAGCTTTAGAATTGGCAAATAAAGATAACCTTTTGTTTATAAGAAACTCTACTTCGGGAATAGTTGAAGCTAAAATCAATAAATCGCTACTTGAATTAAACCCTAAACTGCACAAAAATAATTAATCATGAATAACAATCTTATTGATCTAGCAAAGTCACTATTAGAAATAAAATCACTTAGTCCGAATGATAACGGCTGTTTTGATGTTGTAGAAAGTTATCTGGAACCTCTTGGTTTTGAGACTAAAAGAATTAATTACTTAAATATTGAGAATTTATATTCTTCTATAGGCTCTAAAGGGCCTTTATTTTGCTTTCTAGGTCACACAGATGTTGTGCCTTCTGGCCCAGAAGAGTTATGGGATATTGATCCCTTTAAACCCGAGGTAATTGATGATTATTTAATCGGCAGAGGTGCAGCTGATATGAAGGGCGCTGTAGCGACCTTTCTATTAGCAGTCAAAGAATTTTTAAATGAAAATCCTAATCCTAGTTATAGAATTTGTGTATTTCTTAACAGCAATGAAGAAGGCGAGCGTGAAAATGGAAAAATTGATAGAGTGATAAAAGACCTTCAAGATGATGGTGAGTTTATTGATTACTGCTTAGTTGGTGAGGCTAGCTCATCAGCAAAACTGGCAGATACTATTAGATTGGGACGAAGAGGTTCTTTAAGTGGAATTTTAAAAATAAATGGCAAACAAGGTCATGTTGCTTATCCAGAAAAAGTTAAGAATCCGATTCATATTGCTGGAACACTAATAGATATCTTAAAACAAACTGAGTGGGATAAAGGAAATGAATTCTTTCAACCTACTAGTTTTCAAATATCCAATATTAGCTCAGGAACTGGTGCAACTAATGTGGTACCGGGAGACTTAGAGATGAAATTTAATATAAGATTTTCATCTGAATCATCTGAAGAATCATTAAAAGAAAAAATACTTCAAATTCTAGATAGAAATAATATTGATTATGATATCGAATGGGCCTTAAATGCCATTCCATTTATTACAAAAAAAACTTTCTTTAAAGATGTAATTATAAAATCTATAAATGATGTTGTAGGTTACAAACCTCAAATTAATAATGGTGGAGGAACATCAGATGGCAGATGGATTGCGCCTATGGGAACCGAGGTAGTTGAGTTAGGTCCAATTAATGAAACTATTCATCAGATTAATGAAAAGGTTAATATCCATGATTTAGATAATTTAAAAAATATTTATAAAAAAATCCTTATTAATCTAAATCAATCTTAGAAACTTTTTTTTCTTTTCTTTTATATTTAGTCTTATCTTGATGAGTTTTTGGCTTATGAAGCTTGTCCATATTTTTTTTTACAGGATCCTTTTTCTTCATAAGCTTTTTTTACTCTGCTTTCTGAACGTCCTCAGCTTTTATTACAAAAGAAAGTGCTATTAAAATCACAGCAATAATTAAGTAATACTGAATCATAAATGCAAATATAGGCTCAATGGATAAAAGACCTTCAGACATGGCATCTCCACCGAGCAATCCAGCCAAAACTCCACCAATAGCTGATGCAAGGAACCACAATCCAAACATTTGACCCATATATCTCTTTGGAGAATATTTAGAAAAAGCAGCCAAGCCTATAGGTGAAAGAGCTAGCTCACCCCACGTTTGTATTGCATATGTTATCAAGAGCCATTGCATGCCAACAGGAGCAGACACCATTGCAAGATTTACAGCATAAATCATTACAATAAAACTAAGAGCCATAAATAGGAGCCCTATTGCAAATTTTAAAGGCAGAGATGGGTTCATATTGATCCTGCCAAGATAAGCCCACATTCCAGCAAATATTGGAGCAAATGTTACAACTAAAATTGGATTAGCAAATTGAAGCCATCCAATAGGCATAGCAAAATTTCCAATTGTTAAGTCTGTGTAATCTCTAGCAAAAATACTTAAGGAGCTTGCAGACTGATCAAAACCTGACCAAAAAGCAGCAGCACCAATAAAAAGTACAAATAAAAGTAAAAGATTTTTTCTTTCAGCTGAGTTTAATCCAGCAAAAATAAATAAATACAAAAAATAAAGTCCAGCAACAGTAGTTAAAAAATATGCAAAATTTTCAGCAAAAGCTCTTGGATCAAAACTTACTAAGCCTAAGAGACCCATGCCAATAACAATAAACATTCCAACTAAGCTAAGTTTTGTCCATTTAATAAGATTGGCTCGCTTATCATCTGGCATATTATTAGGTTCGGCGCCAGCAGAACCAAGTAAATGTCTAAATTTAATATATTGATAAACACCAAAAGACATTCCTATACCAGCGGCACCAAATCCATAATGCCATCCAATTTTTTCGCCCAAGTAAGAACAAATAAGGAATCCTAAGGTAGATCCAATGTTTATAGACATGTAGAAAATCGTGTAGCCAGATTCACGTCTATCATCATTGTCTTTATAAAGACTTCCAACAATTGTAGAAATATTACCTTTTAATAATCCTGTTCCTAAGACGATAAGAATAAGACCAAGGAAGAATGTTTGCTCTAAAGGAATGGCTAATGTGAAGTGGCCTAAAGCAATAATAATTGCTCCAATCAATACTGCCTTTTGATGACCCAATATATTGTCAGCAATCCACCCACCTGGGACAACCATGAAATAAACAAATCCAACATATATCCCATATATTGCATTAGCTTCAATAGCTGACCAACCAAGCCCTGGATTAAAACCTGTCATAGCACCAGTCATGTAAAGGACTAGCAAAGCTCGCATACCATAATATGACATTCTCTCCCACATTTCTGTAAGAAATAAAGTTCTTAAGCCAATAGGGTGTCCAAAAAATCCTTTATCCATAATCATATTTCCTTTTATGTTGGTCGAAGATTAAAATACTATAACTATTATGAATACACAATATAAAAATGTTTACCCTTTTAAGAGAATTGTTGCATCAATTTATGATAGCTTGCTTCTCCTATCTGTTATTTTCGTCTTAGCATATCTATCTGTTTTTATTTTAAATGGTTTTAATTGGGAGCTTCCAGACGATCCTAGTCAACCTATTTTACCTGGGTGGTATGCTGTATTTTTAATTAGTTTTTCAAGTTGGGGATTTTTTAGCTTCTTTTGGATTCGGGGAAATAAGACCCTTGGAATGGCAGTGTGGAATATAGAGATATATAGTATTACTGGAAATAAAGTTACTCCGCTCCAAGCTTTTAAAAGATTTTGTTGTAATATTATTATTGTAATGGCTCTGGGAATCCCCCTTCTGCAAATATACTTTACGAAAGAGAAAATTGCTTTCAATGATATGGTCTCAGGAACAAGACTAAGAATTAATTAAATCTTTCTGTAAAAGATAAAACTTAATATTGATATTAAAAGTATTGGGAGTATTACAGCTAATAAAATACTCAGTGAGTATGTTATAAAAATACTGACTGTTAAATCCTGAATAATTCCATAAACAAACCCAGAAATAACCCCAAAAATAATTTTAGTTCCCATTGCTGATTCTCTTAGCGAACCAAACATTAAGGACCCAGCTAAAAGCATTATCGCTAATGCAGAAATTGGCAATAAGATTGTTCTATATATATTTTTTTCTAAATCAGATTTAAATTTACTACTTTTAGCTTCATTAAGCATTCTTAAGTAACCTAATTGTTCTGTAAGTTTTATATTTTTTATATTAGGAGATGATAACTGCAATACTTTTGGAAATTCAAATGGGATTTCTTGATATGAGACCTCGCTACTTTCAAAATTTTTAAAAATATATGGTTGGGAAAGTTTAATACTATTTTCTAAAATAAAGGCCTTATTGGAACTTGTTGAATACAAGACTTTATCATTTTTAACTTTAACAATTGAAATGTCGTAAAGAGTTTCTCCGTCTTTAACAAAATATTGTAAATAAGTTCCGTCATCTTTAATCCAATTTGCTCTTACATTTTTTTTACTTTGAGAGTTAGAGGTGACCAGATTTTTTTGAACCTCGGCATTCATGGACATATCTTTAAAATAAATTTCATCGCTTACAAGAAAGATTAAAATCATCCCAATAGCACCAATCGAGGATACTATGGAAATTCTTAATGGAGAGAACCCTCCTGATCTCATAATTCCAAGATTTCCTTCCTGCTGAGAAATGCTCATTGAAATAAGCATTCCCAAGAGACATGATCCTTCTAAATAAGTTAATGCACTATGAGGTGATGTTCCCAGCACATACCTTAGCAACTGATTAAAATTATATTCAGAAGAGATATCTTCCATTTCTGCTATAACTAGAAAAATACAATCCAGTGCTATAAATATCAAAAGGACTAAGCAAGAAATAATAAAAGTTCTCTGAATCAAGTATCTTGAAAATATACCAAAATTTGAAATCATGCTACTAGCCACATTAATAAAATAAAGATAGAAACTGTAATAATAGCTCTTTTTGAAATGCTGTTAGATGACAAGATATTAAATTCAAAATTTAAATAATATTTAGATAAATAAAGTAACGATAATAATAAGAATAATGCGTGAACCCACCACAAACCAAAACTAGATAAAAATCCTCCAGTCATCATAGATTCTCTGCTAGCTACAAGTAAACTAATATAGAGCATGTAAATAAATAGTCCTGGAATAATTCCACCAAAACGACCTTGGCGAGGTTTTGCCTTGCCAACAAATATTCCTAAAAATAATAAATTTATGATGGTTAATGGAATGGAAAGATTCCATTGAAAATTGGCATCATTAGATTTTTCTTCAAAGTCATAAACTTTATTTAATCTAGCCTTTTTAGATGAATCTGAACTAGTGTCTAAGTCATAATCAAATTCACCAAATCTTGTTATGACTTGCTTATCTGGATTTATAACATCAGCATAAATTATTCCGTCTTTAAAAATAATGTTTGACGTATTGTTTGAATCTGAGATTAATAATTTTTTTGAGAAAACCAAAGCTGCGGACCCGATATCTCCTGACATAAACATAACGTCTTGCAGAACCCCGTCTTGAATAGTTTTTGCTTCTATATAATTGCCATTGCCTATCTTAGTAAGCTCATTAGGTCTAATAGATAGAATTTTTTCTGAAAAACTTTTAGATGCCATTAATTCTTTTGACATAGCTTTTGTATATGGAGCTATGTTTAAACTTAAAGAAGCAGTAAGTACTAAAAAAAGAAATGCTTGTGGTAATAAATATTTAATAATATCTATTAAAGATTTTCCCCCAGAAAAAATTGCATAAATTTCATTATCTCCATAAAGCCTGCTAGTAGTAATTAGTACACCAAGAAAAAAAGATAAAGGAATAAGCAGAGTTATAAAATCTGGCATTCTTAGAGCAATTACTGGAATGATAATACTTGGATCAATTGACCCTTCTGCAGCTTGTTCATAATAACCAACTAGCCTAGATGCGATAACAAGTAAAAAAAATATCAATAAGCATCCTAAAGTCGTCTTAAAGACCTCGAGATTGATACTTTTAGCAAGAATATCTTTTTTATACATGCCTTGAGAAGTATGATGCATTACAATATTTATCTTATCAGTAATTAGTATAAAGGAGATTCATAAATGGCTTATAAAGTTCTAAGTAATATTTTAGTAAAAGATACAACATCAACAAGTTTAGTAACACTAAATTCAGCATTGCTTGTCATAACAGTTAATAAAGATACAAAAAACAATGCTGCTTTTAAAGAGTTAGATAAAGCTGCTAAAGGCTATATTTCAAAATCAATTTCAACTCATCTTAAAGATGCTGGTAGCTCGGTTTTGTTGCCGCAGGTTAATGGCACTAAAGCACAAAGCATTATGTTGGTTAAGGGTCTTACAAAAGACTCACCTACCCATAAATGGTTGTCTGCATATGCGGCTATCGCTAAGTCAGCAAATAAATTAAAAGCAAAAGATCTATCTATTATGTGCGGCAATGTTTACCCTGCCGGCAAGGATGAGAATTGGTTGATTGAAATGGTAGCTAAGACTATTGAATCAAATGTATATGTTTTTTCACAAACAAAAAATAAAACAGCTAAAAGTCCATCACTAAAAAATTTGGTTATCTTAACAACTGGTTTATCAGGTTCTGATTTATCAAAAGCTAAACAGGCTGCCAAAAAAGGCTTTGCTATTGGTGAGGGAGTTAATACCGCTAAACATTTAGGAGACTTGCCAGCAAATCACTGCACCCCAAGAATTATTGAGAAAAAAGTTAAGGCAATGAAAAAAGATTTTCCTAAATTAAAAATTAAGTCTTTTAATGAAAATGATTTAGCAAAGTTAAAAATGGGTTCTTTTTTATCAGTTGGAAGAGGTAGTGATGAGCCGTCAAGAATGATGGTTATTGAGTATAACGGTGGTAATTCATCAGAAAAGCCTGTTGCCTTGGTTGGGAAAGGTATTACATTTGATACTGGAGGCGTATCACTTAAGCCACCACAAGCTATGGATGAAATGAAGTGGGATATGTGTGGAGCTGCTACCGTATTTGGAGTAATGTCTACGCTTGCAAGACTTAATGCAAAGGTTAATGTTGTTGGCGTCATGGCGTGTGCTGAAAATATGTGTTCTGCAAAAGCAACCAAGCCTGGTGATGTTGTAACCTCGATGTCTGGTCAAACTATAGAAATATTAAATACTGATGCTGAAGGTCGATTAGTCTTATGTGATGCACTTACATTCGTTGGAAAGTATAAGCCCTCCTATGTAATTGATATGGCCACATTAACTGGCGCTGTAGTCATTGCATTAGGAAGACATGCAAGTGGCGTCATGGGTAATGATCAATATCTTGCAGATATGATCGTTGATGCTGGAGAAGAATCTGGAGACAGAGCATGGGAACTTCCTTTATGGGATGAGCATCAATCTTGCACAAAAACAGATTATGCCGATTTAGCTAATATTGGTGGTGGAAGAGAGGCTGGAACTATCCATGCTGCTGCTTTTTTATCTAAATTTACTAATGACTATAAATGGGCTCATTTAGATATTGCTGCAACTGCATCTTATAGCTCTCCTGTTAAGGCTGGGACCGGAAGACCTGTTCCTCTTTTGAGTGAATTACTATTAAGTAAAAGATTGAAGTAATATAAATATCTTTTAGAAACTATGGATAAGACATATTACCCTACTGAGATTGAAGAAAAATGGGTAAAGATTTGGTCTGAGAGAAAGGTTAAGAATGAAGATTCTCAAGAATCTTTCTCACAGGTCATCCCGCCTCCAAATGTTACAGGCACCCTGCATATGGGTCATAGTTTTCAATACGCTATTATGGACTTTTATACTAGATATAATCATATGTCTGGTAAAGATGCTCATTGGCAAGTGGGAAGTGATCATGCTGGAATTGCAACTCAAATGGTTGTTGAAAATAATTTAGCAAAGAAAGAAATCACTAGAAATGATCTAGGAAGAGAAAAATTCTTAGAAGAGGTTTGGTCGTGGAAAAATTATTCAGAAGAAAAAATTACATCTCAAATAAAGAGACTTGGTTCAACAGTTGACTGGGATAAATATCGGTTTACATTAGATGAGGGTTTTAATGAAGCCGTAATTAAGGCTTTTGTTGAACTGCATAGAAAAAACAAGATTTATAGAGGTTATAGGCTGGTTAATTGGGATCCTGCTTTGAAGACCGCTGTATCAGACCTTGAAGTTGTAAGGCAAGAAAAAGATGGCTTACTTTGGCATATACAATATCCAATAGAAAACTCTAATGATTTTATTACTGTTGCAACAACAAGACCCGAG
This sequence comes from uncultured SAR86 cluster bacterium, assembly GCA_902509965.1. Lineage (GTDB taxonomy): Bacteria > Pseudomonadota > Gammaproteobacteria > Magnimaribacterales > D2472 > MED-G78. The sequence continues at coordinate 69,077 of CABWZP010000003.1, read as the reverse complement.
ACTATGTTTGGCGATATGGCAATTGCCGTAAATCCTAAAGATAAAAGATATAAATCACTAATTGGAAAGAGAGTTGAACTGCCATTTGTAGGAAGAAAACTACCTATCATTGGTGATGAATATGTAGATAAAGAATTTGGTACTGGTTGCTTAAAAATAACACCCGGTCATGATTTTAATGACTACGAAATTGGTAAGAAATATGCTTTGCATGAAATAGACGGTGAAGTAAAAACTTCAGATGAACCAAGTGATTTCAAACCAATTAATATTTTTAATGACGACGCTTGGTCAAATAGTAATGTGCCTGAACCATTTAATGGGCTAGATCGTTTTAAAGTTCGTAAACTTGTTATTGAAAAATTAATTGAACTAGAGTTATTAGTAAAAGAAGAAAAACATCATATTAGCGTTCCTAGAGGAGAAAGATCAAATATTGTTATAGAGCCAAAACTGAGTTATCAATGGTATGTTAAAACAGCTGAAATGGCTGCAAAAGCAAATGATGCAGTCAATAAGGGTGAGATTAAATTTCATCCTGAAAACTGGATTAAGACATATTTTAATTGGATGAACAATATTGAAGATTGGTGTATAAGTAGACAAATTTGGTGGGGTCATAGAATACCAGCTTGGTATGATACTGAAGGAAATGTTTATGTTGGTTATGATGAAGTAGAAACAAGAGACCATTATGAATTAGATGATAGAGAGCTATCTCAAGATGATGATGTCCTAGATACTTGGTTTTCTTCAAGTTTATGGCCTTTTGCATCTATGGGATGGCCAAATGATACTAATGATTTTAAAAAACATTTTCCAACATCACTGCTTGTAACTGGTTTTGATATTATCTTCTTTTGGGTTGCAAGAATGATGATGATGAGTCTTGAATTTACAAATCAAATCCCATTTAAAGATGTATATGTTACAGGGCTAATAAGAGATGAAAATGGTCAAAAAATGTCAAAATCTAAAGGTAATGTTATTGATCCTCTTGATTTAGTTTATGGCATTTCTTTAGATGATCTAGTGAAAAAAAGAACCTCTAATCTTATGCAAGAAGGCAAAGCAGAGAAAATTGAAAGAAAAACTAGAAATCAATTTCCAAATGGAATTGAGTCATACGGAACTGATGCTTTGAGGATGACCTTCTACTCTTTAGCAACTCACACTAAAGATATTAGTTTTGAATTAGGTAGACTTAAAGGATATAGAAATTTTTGTACAAAAATTTGGAATGCTGCCAGATTCATTAATGGTTATCCAGATGGAAATAAAATATTTGAATCCTCTAATGATATTGATAATTGGATTAAAGAAGAATTCAATAAATCTTCTCAACTGATTAAAAAGAATATCGAAGAATATCGATTAGATTTTGCTGTAAATGAAGTATATGAATTCTTTTGGAGTAAATTCTGTGATGTTTATATTGAAGAGTGTAAAAAAACAGGCAATACCGAAAACCTAAGGCCAATGCTTCAAAAGATTCTAGTCATGATGCATCCTTTTGCTCCATTTATTACAGAAGAAATTCATACATTGCTGTTTCAAAAGCAAATTATTGAGTAATAGCTTTATTCTTTTTGGAAACTGTAAATACTACCCGTTTTAAATATCTGGGTTAAGTTATCAAGAATTGTATAACTTTCATTTATTAATTCAGGATCTGATAAATCTTTAATTTCTAAGTTATCTCTATATGAATTATTGATGAGCGCCTCTAACTTTTTGATTAAATCTGGATTTAAAAGAAAATTAGGATTTATATTATTAAATTCATCTTTATTAACAACTATTTTAAATCTTAGGCATGCGGGGCCTCCTCCATTCATCATGCTCTGTTTGATATCAACATACTTAAAATCCTTTATAGGGGTATTTTCTTTAACCCATTTAAGCCATTCTTTGCACTCTGAATAATTATTCACCTCAGTTGGCATAATAAAAGTCATGTCCCCTGATGAGTTCCGAACTAATTGTGAATTGAGCAAATACGAATTAACTAAAATATCAAGCGGGATATCATTTTTTGAAATTTCTATAAAGAAATTGTTCTCTTGAACTTTTAAAGAATTTTTAATTTTTTGAATTTTATGCTTGGAGTCTTCAAATGCTTCTTCATGAAAAATAAATACATTCTCAGTTGCTAAACTAACAATGTCATTGTGAAAACTTCCCCTATTGATTGCTTTCATATTTTGTTTTAAAAAGAAAGTTTGCTTCATATCCAGTTTATGAGAGTTAGCAATATATTCAGATGCTGCTCTAGACTGTCTAGCTACAAAGTTTAAACTCTCTTTAGAGGTATCTCTTCCATATACAAATACATGAATACCTCTTTTAAGATGAGAGTTCGTAATTCTTAAATGATTAGCAGCACCCTCATCACTCATTAGATCAGTTGATTCAATAGGTTTATGAATTTTAAAGTGTGAACTTTTAAAAATAAGGTTTAGTTGCTGATATGTAAAATTAGCCTCAATTCTCCTGTGCTGCATTGAAAATAAATTAGCGGGTGTTATATGAGCAATTGCATCTTGGCAATCAACACTTGGAGAGAATGTTGCTGCATTAGCTGCCCACATTGAGGATGCAGAATAAGATTGATTAAGTAATAAGCTAGAGATCTTTGCAGCTGATCCGACAATATCTGCATCACTTCCTGAAAAACCCTGAGTACGCAGAAAACTTAAGCTAGGTCTTTCATGAGGTAAAAATATACCCTGAGGAATACCCATCTCAATTAATAATTTCATTTTTTTAAGCCCTTGAAGGGCAGCTTTTTTAGGATTAGAGGTTTTTTTACTATTCTTAGAAGAGGCTATATTTCCTTCAGAGAGACCAGAATAATTATGAGTAGGGCCTATAAGACCATCAAAATTTAATTCACCTTGATACATAACTAAAGATTTTGATTAATGACGCTTGCTACAGGCCATGCGCAATAATCAGCTGCATAGAATCCTGCTGGTCTTAAGTTACCACTCATTCCAGAACCTCCAAATGGCGCACTGCCAGATGCCCCTGTTGTGGTTGTATTAAAGTTGATTATTCCTGCTGAAACTTCATTAACAAAACTATCAAAAAACGATTTTTTATCAGAAATAAGCCCTGCTGAAAGACCAAATGAAGTATTGTTTGCCTCAGAAATAGCTTGTGGGAATGAAGTAACAAATTTTATTTGAATCATCGGTCCAAATATTTCTTTATCAATAAGTTTTGTAACTCCTGTCATATCTATTATTGAAGGAGTTACATAATTACCTTTAGATTTAACATGTTTGCCTTTTAAAATTACTTTGCCGCCTGCTTTTATAAGTAAATCTTGAAAATCAATAAAACTTTTAACTGCAGCTTTTGATATTAAAGGACCATAAAAATACTCTTTAGATGATTCTATATAGGATAATGATTTTGATTTATTTTTAATTAATTCAATAATTTTTTTTGAAGATTTAGAATCCTGAAGTATTAATCTTCTTGCGCAAGTACATCTTTGTCCAGATGAAATAAATGCAGATTCAAAAATTAGACTAGATGCTTTTTTTAATTTTCTTGTATTCCACACTACTAACGGATTATTGCCACCAAGCTCTAGAGCTAATATTTTATGAGGATAATTAGCCATTAGTTTATTTAATGATATGCCTGCAACATGCCCTCCAGTGAATAAAAGTCCATTTGTTTTAGGGTGCTTAGCAAGTCTCCTTACTACATCTTTAGAACCATGAAGAAGAGTCATAACACCATTTGGTATTCCAGCTTCGTCCCACAATTTGATCATAAGTTCGCTAACAAGAGGAGTATGTTCGCTAGGTTTAAAGATAACAACATTTCCAGCAATGAGAGCTGGTGTTATGTGACCATTTGGAAGGTGAAATGGAAAATTAAATGGACCAATAACGTTTAAAATACCATGAGGTTTATGATTTGTAATTTGAATATTCTCTCCTAATGAGCTTGAAGACATACCAGTTCTTGAGTGAAATGCATTTAAAGAGTTTTGGTACTTGGCTATTGATGCGTTAACTTCAGAAAGACTATCTGAATTTTCTTTTCCAGTTTCAAGTCTAATTAAGTCTTTAATTTTATCTTTATTGACTTCGAGAAGAGAATAAAATCTTTTAATAATCTTTAGTCTTGAATCCAAGCCTCTTTTATTCCAATCTGGAAAAGCATCATATGCTGAATTAATAGCTCTTGAAATTTGCGAGTTAGAAGCATAGTTTCCATTCCAAATTGGCTGGTTATCTAAAGGGGAAATACTGCTAAAGGTACTTCCATCACCTTCAGTCCATTTTCCATTTATGTAAATCATTAAATGCTCTCAATATTTATTCTAACTTTGTCACCTGTGGAGATTTGCAAAGCTTTTGCAGTCTTTTGTGATATCTCAATGGTATTATTTTTTATTAAATTATAATTTTCTCTAACAACTCTAAAATTATTTAATGAATAGTTTGTTATAAATCCATAATTACTAAAATTGAGTGATCTTTTTACTTCAACTTTAACTTTAAAAGAGGATTTCACTATAGGTATCTTTGTAGCCAAAACTTCCATACAAGGACCGCCATCTAAGATATCAACCAAGCCATTTGTTTTAAAGCCTTGTTTGGCAAGCATACTTAAAGCAGGCATTGCATTAGGGTGAGGCTTTGCAAGAACTTTTTGAACTCTTTTAGGAAGGAGTTCAACTATAAAAGGAAATTTGGGAACAGATTCAGTTATAAAATGATTATCTATATAGCTTAGTCTATCAATGCTAAAAAAATCTAAATTAAAAAAGGCTTTGCTGAATGACTCCCAAAAGTATGATTTATTATTTTTATCTTTCCAGCCTCTAATCTCTACAAGAATTTTTTTATCAAATCTAGTCTTATGAGCTGCTATAAGTTGAAGTCTAGCAAATGATAATAATGATCCACGCCCTCTTCCCCTAGAAGAAGGATCTATAAAAATAGTTCCTAATTCTGAATAGGGTTTATGCAATAGATGCAACTGTAATATATCCGATGTTTTTTCAAATTTATAGGTATCTGAAGATAGCTTAATTTTCTTAAGTTTGAAAAATACAGATGGTTTTTCTTTTGAGACAGAAGTGTAAATTGCTGAAATTCCTATAATTTTTTTTTCATTTTCTAGGACAAATAGATAAGTATCTTTATTTGGATTTGCGCTTTTTTTATTTGCAGAATTTACAGACCATGCAATTCTTTCTTGAACTTCCTTTCTATTTTTTGGCATAGTAGTCATGCCAATTCCAGTTTTCTTTATAAGCTCTGAAACCTGTTGAAGATCAGAGGTTTTTACGAGTCTTACAACCTGCATAAGCTATCTTAGAGAATCATTTTTGTGATGATATATTGTATAAGTAGAGCTTATAGGGATGTTTGTACCTGCAACAACACTTCTTGATTCTGAAATAGAAATTACATCTATATCATTGTCGCCATCTGAATCAAGCCAAAGGGTATTAATAGTTTTACCAGGAAAATTAATTGTTGCTGATACGTCCTCTTCTGACCAAATATATGTAGTTTCTACATAAGTTCCAACTACGACAGAACCGCCATTTCCTGTATCCTCTGCTGTAGCCCCAGTAGATACTTCAACGGTATAGGTATCAACTGAAGGAGTTGAAGTTATAGAGAATTGTCCATTTAAAATTTCAGCTGTAATGGCTCCGCCTAAACCCTCTGCTCCACTAAAAGTAACCAGCTGGCCATAGTTTGCACCATGCTCAATGTCATTAACAGTTATTATTGTTGAACCTTGTGATGCTGTAAAAGTAATATCACCTGCAGATGTAGATACATCTGATTCATAAAAAGATTTGTTATATGTATGAAACTTTTTGTTGTTACATGGTTGTTCATAACAATCAATGGGAGCAAGTAAATCAAAGTCATTATCTAAATCTAAGTCTAATAAAATCCAATCATCAGTAAATTTAACTGATGAAGACAATAATGAAAGGAAGTCTCCTGTATCTTGAGTGTTCATTCCAGAAATGACTCTTTCAAATACTGAGAATTTTGTATTATTCTCAAGTAAGAAAATATCGTAGAAACCATCCTCATTATTATCAACAATTGAGATTTTATTTGAATATGACTGTCCAGAGTTTACAGACGGTGTTAATGCATCTGGTGAAGCAGCTGACCAATTATAATCGTTCCCTTCATCATATCTTTCTTTAAAACTTGTATAAGAACATATAGATAAATCTTCATTACAGGCTGATCCAATTAAATCAATTGAGATGCCTTCATCAAAATAAATTTGAGAGGTACCATAAAAATCCTGCCAACTACAGAGAAATAAAATATCTTGTGAACATCCTTTGCTTGGAAGATATGGATCAAGATTAATAAAATCTGTACTTAATTGAACAAATGCATTCGAGGCTGTATTTGCGACTATATAGAATGGAAGTCCTGCTGTTGAATTATTGCCTTCTTTAGCCCACATTAGTAAATCTAGATAGCCATCTCCACTAATATCAACAGGATCTATAGAAGTTACTGCAAAGTTATTAAGATCTATAGTGGATGAATTATCAATATAATCCAATGAGTTCCAAGATGTTACATCTAGTCCAGATTCTGAGCCTTGAAAAAAGCAGATATTAGAATCAACTGCTTCACCTGATATAGTTTTAACTGATTTTGTAGGCAAAACTGCAAGATCAACTACTCCATCCAGATTAAAATCAAGGGTAGTCATCATTTCTCCTGAAGAACATCCATCTAAAATTAACTCTGATGTAGTAAGTTCATCTCCTCCAAGAATTTGAAAAAATCTTGGATGCAGATCTTCAGCATTGTCTCTTGGATCGTCTACTCTATATGCAATCAACATATCCTGAGAGCCATCATTATTAAAATCACCTACTTGATGACTCGATATTTTGTGCCTACTCCCATCAGAATGATCTATGGAAAGTACTTCTATAATATCCTCATCTTTAAAATCAAAGCTATTAATAAAATCTTTCTCTAAAGTTACAACTGCTTGAGCTTGTGCAAAAATATTATTTTTTCTACACTCCATACCATAACCAACCTGACCGTTAGTTTTTGCAGTAAATGTCTCGCTCCCAGAAACAGGTCTCTCCCCACTCCATGAGCCACTTGCATAGCATTGGCTTCCAGTAGAAGTCCATGAAATTGTATAAGTCTCATTATATTGAACAACTTCGGCGCTTGATTCCATAGTTACTTCAACAGTGATAGGATTTGTCTCAGATCCACCGCCGCATCCAACAATTATGAAACTAAGGGAGAAGATTAAAAGATATTTTCGTATCATAGTATTTAGATTCTAATTTTATTAATAAGTTCAAATATAAAGATGTAATTCTATCATTTCTTGAAGCATTCTAGACACATTTCTATATGATCAATATCATCTTCGAGATATACACTGCCTCTCTCAAGAAAACCAAGTTTATTATAAAAACTTAGTAATCTATATTGTGCTGAAATAGTAATATTATCATTAGGAAATTTTTCTAATAGATAAGAAATGCCTGCTCTTGTTATCCTTTCACCTAAACCCTTTTTTCTATAATCAAGATCTATAATGATTCTTCCAATGGAAGATTCTGAATATTTATACCCTGGCTCAAAAGCTCTTAGGTAGCCTATGAGATTTTTACCTTCAAGAACTAGTAGATGATTTGCTTGTTGATCTGCATAATCTGCATCAATATAGGGGCAGTTTTGCTCAACAATAAAAACTTTCTGTCTAAGATGAATAATTTTATATAATTCATCAGTCGTAAGCTCATCAAAAGTCTTCCACTTAAATTCAATATGCATTAATTTTTGTATTTTTATTTCTATTCTAACTTACATAAAAATAAAATATTGAATAATAGATGTGGCATTTTTGTTTATCTCTATTATTTGTAATATTTATCAAATAAAATATGTAAAAAAAATAATTCAAATACAAAAATGATAACAATTTATGATGTAGAAGTTAAAGATATTAACCTCGAGACTATTAATATGGACTTATATAGGGGTAAGATTTTGTTAATTGTAAATGTAGCAAGTGCATGTGGCTTTACGCCGCAATACAAAGGGCTTCAAGAAATTTATGATAAATACAAAGATAAAGGTTTTGAGATTCTTGCATTCCCCTGTAATCAGTTTGGAGCTCAAGAAAGTGGAACAAATAATGAAATAGCAGAGTTTTGTGACAATAATTTTGATGTTACATTTAAGCTTTTTAACAAGGTAGATGTTAACGGCGAAAATGCTTCTCCTTTATTTAAAATATTAACTAAAGCTTACCCTGGAATTCTTGGAACCAAAAATGTTAAATGGAATTTCACAAAATTCTTAATTAGTAAGGATGGGCAGGTTGTGGATAGGTTCGCCTCTACAACTACTCCAGAAATGATAGAGTCAGCCATAAAAGAATTGCTTTAATTATATTGCAGTAGACATTAAAAGCGCATCTTCTCTTGGATTGCCTGGGTAGTATTTATCTCTTATAGCATCTTCAGTAAATCCAAAACTTTTATAAAAATTAATTGCCTTGAGATTATTGATTCTTACCTCTAAAGATATTTTTTTAATCCTCATAGCTTTTGATTGTTTGAGAACATATTTTAGAAGGAGAGATCCTTCACCCATACCCTGATATTCTTTATCAACAGCTATGTTTAATATATGACATTCTGGAGGCAGGGCCGAAAACATTGCAAAACCTATTACTTTATCGTTTTTTAAAGAAACAAGCCCATGATGACCAACTTCAAGAGAAGATTTAAGATTTTCAAAAGACCATGGTGATGGATTGGTTTCTTGGTCTATTTTGTGGATTTTATCAAGATGTTCAATACTCATCAGTGAAATAGGCATCAATATTTTAGTTAGTTAATGTTTTTTTAATTTTTTCCCACAAAGGTCTTTTAAGATTTGGATTAGAAATAATTGAAGAAAGGCTTGGTGCCTGAATAACATCTATATCTAATTTTGCTTTAAGCCCAAATGAAATAATAATTTCTGATTTGTTGTATTTCTTTTGAATTATTTCGTTTAATTGTTTATCACTTTTAAGATCAAATGATTCAGATAATTCTTCATTTTTAGAGTTTCGAGATGACATAGTATTCATAATGGAAATAAATAGACTCTGCTCTTCCTTTGAATACTTCTCAAGTGGTTTTAGAAGAAGTGCTAGAACCTTATCTCTTTTATGGAAGATAATTGATTTTGAAGATTTTTGTCCTAAATTCTCTCTCTTTATAAAAGTAGGAATACCGATGTTTAGTAAAATTGTTTGTGATTTAGAAGAAATAATTGTCATAAAAAAATTTTAACATTTACAATTGCTTAATGGACAATCCAATCAATAAATATAAGCCATTTAAATCTATTGATATTAAGGAAAGAAAGTGGCCTTCTAAGATCATTAATGTTTCACCAGTTTGGTGTTCAGTTGATCTAAGAGATGGTAATCAAGCTCTTATAGAACCTATGGGTGCTGAAAGAAAGAATCGAATGTTTTCACTTTTATGCAAATTAGGTTTCAAGGAAATTGAAGTGGGTTTTCCTTCTGCATCACAAACTGATTTTGATTTTGTAAGAGATCTCATAGAATCCAAAAAAATCCCCACAGATGTAAATATACAAGTTTTAACACAAGCAAGAGAAGAGTTAATTGAAAAAACTTTCGAATCTCTTAATGGTGTTCCTAGAGCAATTGTTCATTTCTATAACTCAACATCAACACTCCAAAGGAAAGTTGTATTTAAGCAAGATCAAGAGGGAATAAAGAAAATTGCTCTTCAGGGAGCACTTAAAATTAAAGAGCTTGCTATAAAAAATCCAAATACTGATTGGAGCTTTGAGTATTCTCCAGAAAGCTTTACAGGCACTGAATTAAAATATGCAGCAGAAGTATGTGATGCTGTTACTGAAATTTTAAAAGAAGTTTCTAATCATAAAATTATAATTAATCTTCCTGCAACTGTTGAGATGTCAACTCCAAATATATATGGAGATCAAATTGAGTGGATGAACGATAACTTAAAGTATAGAGAAAATATTTGTTTAAGTCTTCATCCTCATAATGATAGAGGAACTGCTGTTGCTGCATCTGAATTTGGATTAATGGCTGGTGCTGATAGGGTTGAAGGTACATTATTTGGGAATGGTGAAAGAACGGGGAATGTAGATATCGTTACCATTGCTCTTAATATGCTAACGCAAGGTATAGATCCGAAATTAGATTTCTCTAATATTAATTCTGTTATGAGGGAAGTTGAGTATTGTAATCAATTACCTGTTCATCCTAGACATCCTTATGCTGGAGATCTTGTATTCACAGCCTTTTCTGGGTCTCATCAAGATGCTATAAAAAAAGGATTCCAAGCAATGAAGGATTCAAATGATCCAATTTGGGCAGTTCCTTATTTACCCATAGATCCTGCAGACTTAGGAAGAAGTTATGAGGCAGTTGTAAGAATAAACTCTCAATCAGGTAAAGGGGGGGTTGCTTTCTTGTTAGAAAAAGATCATGGAGTCTCATTGCCAAGAAGGCTTCAGATTAGCATGAGTCAGAAAATACAAAAATTAGCTGATGAGTCAGGCAAAGAAATAAGCAGCTCCGAGATATGGGATATTTTTCAAAATCATTTCTTAGTAGCTAAAAATGATTTTTCATACTTAAGTCATCTATCCTCAACTCAAAATGATGTGAATCAACTAGAGCTAAAAATGTTGATGAACTCAAAGGAATTTGTTATTTCAGGATTAGGAAATGGCCCAATAGATGCTTTTATTAACGGGCTTTGTAAAGAGCTAAATATTATTGTGAAAGTTTCCGATTACCACCAGTCTGCAATATCATCTGGATCAGATGCAAGAGCTGCTGCTTATATTGAACTAGAAAAAGATGGCATAACTAGCTGGGGAGTTGGAATTAATCCAAACACCACTAGAGCATCTTTTGAAGCTATTATTGTTGGTTTAAGTAAATTACTAGAAGATTAATCAAAGTTTGGCTCTCTTTTTTCAAAGAAAGCTTTTATAGCTTCTCTATTTTGCTCATTACCAAAAATCTCATTCTGGATCTCAGCCTCTTCTGCATAAGTTTCTAAATATGATTTTTCTAGAGCATTTCTCATAATTTTCTTAGTATTTGATAAAGATTGAGGAGATCTTTTAGCGAGTCTTTCCGCCCAAATAATTGTTTCTGATTCTAAATCTTCTAGTGGAACTTTTTTATTTGCAATTCCAAAATGAATGCATTCTTCTGCCATTATTTTTTTAGCTTCAATTGCATATTCAAAAGCTTTTGTATATCCCAAATATCGGGTTAATAGCCATGAAAGACCTCCATCCGGAACGATGGCAATATTGCTAAAGACAGATAAAATATATGCATCATCAGACATAATTCTTAAGTCACATGCCATTGCAATTGCAGCGCCAATACCTGCTGCAGGGCCATTAATTGATCCTATTACTGGTTTTGGCATCTCAATTATGTTTTTAAAAGTTGGTAAGAATCCTCTATTTAGAGAATCTTTAGTGCTAGTCCATGTTGATGTTCTTTCAGTTAAGTCTGCTCCGGCAGTAAAGCCTTTGCCAGCTCCAGTTATAATTACAACTCTAACATCATCATCCTCTCTAAGATTCCTGGTGGCTTCTTGCAAATCCCATACAAGCTGTTCATTGAAAGCATTTAATACCTTGGGTCTGTTTAAGGTAATAGTGCCTATTCGATTAATTTTTTTTAATTTAATTGTTTCAAAGTCCATACTCTTTCCTAATTTTTACAAATTATTATATGTAAATGTTTATCTCTGGTAAATTCTAATTACACCAGAATATTCGATGCCATCTATTTCAATAAAATCTTGCTCAAAACTTATGACTCCACCTTTTTGCTCTTTATCTGACCTTGACCACTTTACTATAGCCAATTTAGATGGATTTGATTTATAAAAAGTCTTCATAATTTCATCTAAGACCTTTTTACTAGGCATAGCAATATTATTGATTTTAATTAAGTATCTTAGAAGTTCTTTAGCTTCATTTTCTTTTAAACCCTTTAATTCTTTTATTGGAATAAGGTTATTAATGATAATTTTAGAAAATTTTTCCACAAATAAATTATTAAATATTTCTTGTTTTTCTTGAACAATCTCTGAAGTAAGTTGAATTCTTTTTTCAGAGTCTTTCCATCTTTTGTTTACTAAGGGCATGATAGTATTTCTAATGTAGTTTCTATCCTGATTTGACTCTTTGTTTGATTCATCCTCAATATAACTCACTTTATTTTTTTTAATAAAATCCAGGAGATCTATTTTTGAAAATTTTAGTAAAGGTCTAATTAAATTACCCTCTCCAATCTTTCGTTTTGGTTTTGGGCCTTGTAAACCGTCAAATCCAGTACCTCTAAATAACCTGAATAATATTGTTTCAGCTACATCATCAGCATGATGTGCAAGCAATAATTGCTCATCTCTTTTAATAATCTTAGAAAATACATCATACCTGCCCTTTCTTGCAGCAGCCTCGAGACCATCTTTATTAGTCTTGATGATTATATTTTCTATGATCAATTCAATATCTAATTTTTTACAAATTTTTTTACAATGGTTTTCCCATATTTGTGCATTTACAGATAAATTATGATTTATATGAATTGCTTTAAGATTATCTAGCTCTCCATTTTTTTTAAGTAACGAGCATGCATACAATAATGCTGTTGAATCTACTCCTCCACTGAAAGCTACATAAACACAATTTTTTTTATTTATAAAATTGGAAATTACTTCTAAATCAACCAATTTATTTTCCAATATTTAATAATCTTTGATAACGTTTATCCAAAAGATCATCTATATTCAAAGAACTATATTTTTGAAGATTACTAATTAATGATGATTTTATAGAAGCAGCCATTGCGTCATAGTTTCTGTGCGCTCCTCCAGATGGTTCATTTATAATTTCATCAATTACTCTGATTTTTATTAATTCTTTTGCATTTACTTTCATAGCCTCGGCAGCCTCAGCAGCATGCTCTGAAGTTCGCCATACTATAGATGAACATGCCTCAGGTGAAGCAACTGAATAAGTTGCATACTCAAGCATGGAGACGTGATCTCCTACGCCTAATGCCAGAGCTCCTCCAGAACCACCTTCACCAGTAACAACTACAATGATTGGTGTTTTTAATTCAGACATTAAAGCAAGATTTTTAGCTATAGCCTCACTTTGACCTCTTTCTTCTCCCTCTATACCAGGATATGCACCAGATGTATCAATAAATGTTACTAATGGCAAAGAGAAGTGTTCAGCTAATTCCATTAATCTTTTTGCTTTTCTGTAGCCCTCTGGCTGAGGCATTCCAAAATTCCTTTTAACTTTTTCTTCAGTATCTCTTCCCTTTTCATGACCAATAATAACAACTGGTTTTTTATCAAGGTATCCAATTCCTCCTATAAGAGATGAATCATCCCCAAACATTCTATCTCCATGCAATTCATCAAAATCTGAAAATATTCGATGAATGTAATCACTTGTATGTGGTCTTTTTGGGTGCCTAGCAACCTGAACAGTTTGCCATATCGAAAGCTTGGAATAGATTTTTTTGGTAATTAACTTTTCCTCTTCTTCTAATTTAGCAATCTGAGGAAGTAATTCCGGGCTTTCATTAACAATTTCTCTCAAGGCTTGAATCTTATCGTGTATATCTGCAATAGGTTTTTCGAAATCAAGAAATGAATTATTCATAGATTATATTTTAATAGAATTACTTCCAAATATTCCTCTTAATATATTTAAGTTTTCTTGTGAAGGTTTTAGAAGATAGTCTTCTCCAAGTTCTATTATGGCTTCAGACTCTTGATTAAACACTTTTAACTTAATAGAACAATTACCACTGCCCCAAACTTCTTTTGGAACACTTGAAAGATTCTTTGTTAGTTTTTCTAGAGACTCTTTAGAGCTATTGTCAGCACTAATAATTATTGAGTTAATTCGTAATAATAGCTCATCCTCAATCATGCTAACTTCTTTAAGCCTCATTCTAAACATAGTTTCACCAAACTCTTTAGATCTATAATCATCAATCTCAATAGCTCCTTTTAAAACCAAGATTGAACTTTCTTTTAAAATAGAGTGACAATTCTCCAAAACATCACTGGTTATTATTCCATCCATTGCGCCTGTTCCATCATCAAAGTTAATAAAAGTTAGGGGTTTATTTCTATTATCTTTTATTTGCCTTACAGAATTAATCAAGCAAACTAAACGAGCTTTTTTTGTATCTATTTTTAAAGAGCTTATTTCATGTGATCTTAATGGGGTGATATTTTCTTTTATTGCTCTAACAGGATGTCCAGATAAATAATATCCAAGAGATTTTTTTTCTAGGTTCAACTTATCAACTAAATTTAAATCTTCAGTGTTTGTGTATTTTTCATAAGGATTAAAATCAATATCAATTTCTGAAAATAAGTCTCCTGAATTTGCTGAAGATGTAATAGCTTTTCCGCCATCTTGTAACATGTCGCTGATACATGCAATTGCTATACTTCTTGTAGGTGCAATTGAGTCGAAAGCGCCTGCAAAAGATAAAGCTTCAAGGGATTTTTTTCCTCCTAGTTTTATGTCTATGTTCCTTGTGAAGTCCCACAAATCTTTAAATTTATGAGATTTTCTTACTTTACTTACATGTGTTATGAAAGAATCGGCAACTCCTTTTATTCCACCTAAGCCATACTCAATTTCATTATTTTTATTAACAACAAACTTCCTTTGGCTAGTTAGGATATTTGGTTTCAGGACTGTGATGCCTAGTTTTTTGCATTCTTCTGTGAGAGCGTAGATCTTATCAGTATTTCCTAATTCAGTTGAAAGAACAGCTGCCATAAAATGTTCAGGAAAATAAGTTTTAAGATAAGCAGTTTGGTATGAAAGAAGTGCATATGCTGCAGAATGTGATTTATTGAATCCGTAACCAGCAAATTTTTCAATTAGATCAAATATTTTTTCAGCTGTTGCTTTTTTAATATCTTTTTTGTTACAACCTTCTACAAATATTTCTCTTTGTTTTTCCATTTCAGCAACATCTTTTTTTCCCATTGCTCTTCTTAAGATATCAGCTTGGCCTAAAGAAAATCCTGCTAAAACTTGAGCAGCTTGCATAACTTGTTCCTGGTATAAAATAACTCCATAAGTCTCTGACAATACTGGTTCAAGCATTTCATGCGGGTAAGTAACTGGCAATTTCCCATGCTTTCTATCAACAAATTGATCATGCATTCCAGAATCTAAAGGGCCAGGTCTATATAAAGCAAGTAATGCTGTAATTTCTTCAAATTTTGTCGGTTTAAGTCTTTTAATTAAGTCCCTCATTCCAGAGGACTCTAGTTGAAATACAGCCATCGTTTTTCCAGATGATAACAGTTCAAAAACTTTAGGATCATCTAATTTAATTGAATTTAAATCTAACGGTTGTTTGTTTTGATGATCTAAAAAATTATTTATTGATTTAGTTGCCCAATCAATTACTGTCAGAGTTCGTAAACCTAGAAAATCAAATTTCACTAGGCCTATCTTTTCTACGTCATCTTTATCATATTGAGTCATTAATGCTGAAGACTGCCTATCAAGGTATGTAGGGCAAAAATCAGATAAAGCCCCTGGTGCAATTACAATACCACCAGCATGCTTTCCAACATTCCTTGCAATACCCTCAAGCTTAAATGCTAGATCTAAAACTTCAGAGACTTCAGGATCATCTTTAATGGCTTGTTTAAATATAGGTTGTTCTTTGATAGCTCTATCTAATGTCATGCCAGGAACAAAAGGTATCATTTTTGAAATTCTTTCACCTAAACCGTATGGCTTACCAAGTGCTCTTGTAACATCTTTAACTACAGCTCTTGCTGCCATAGTGCCAAATGTTACTATTTGAGATACAGCCTCAGAGCCATATTTAGAGCTAACATACTCAATTACTGAATCTCTTTTTTCTGTACAAAAGTCTATATCAAAATCTGGCATAGAGATTCTTTCTGGATTCAGAAAGCGTTCAAAAAGTAGGCCATGTTCTATTGGATCAAGTGCTGTTATTCCTAAAGCATATGCAACTAAAGAGCCAGCCCCTGAACCTCTTCCGGGGCCTACTGGAACTTCGTTATTTTTTGACCACTCTATAAAATCATAAACTATTAGGAAATAGCTTGAGAAGCCCATTGAACTAATTTGGGTGAGCTCATAATCAAGTCTTTCTTTGTAAAGATTTTTCTTAGCTTCAGAAAAAATAGTAGTTATTTTGTCTAAATTTTTAAAAGAAAGATCTTTTAGGTAACTATTAAAATCATGATTTTTTGGTACTGGATATTCAGGTAAGAAATATCCTTTTGATTCAAATGAAACATTGCACTGCTTTGCAATTTCTGTAGTATTTGACAAAAATTCTTCATTATCTTTAAACAAGTCAAACATTTGTTGCTGAGACTTAAAAAACTGTTCATCAGAAAAATTCTTTTCTCTATTTGGATCATTTAATGTTTTTCCAGTATTAATACAAACTTTAGTCTCATGGATATCATAATCCTCTTTATTTGAAAAAATTACATCATTTGTTGCTATAACAGGGATGCCATTTGATGACGCTAATGGTAAAACTTTTTCAATATAATCCAATTCATCTGGTCTGTTAGTTTTTTGAACTTCTAGAATAAAATCTTCATCGAAAACACTCTGAAATAATTTAAGTTTAGAATTTGTATCTTCAACTTTTCCTCTTTTTAATAAATCAAAGATATGGCTAGATTTTCCCCCTGAAATAACTTTAATATCTTTTTTAAAAGAACATAGCTCCTCAAAAGTTATTATTGGAGTTGAGAAATTAGTATTACTGTGTGATTGAGATAAAGCCTTCATTAGGTTTTTATGTCCATTGTTGTTCTTGGCAAGACACAGTAATTCATGAGCAAAGTCTTCTCCTTCAAATAAAACTTTAATAGATGAACCAGAAATTGGTTTAATACCTTTCTTTTCTGCTTTGAGAAAAAACTTCACGAGCCCAAACATATTAAGATGATCTGTTAATGCTACCGAGGGCATATTATTTTTTGCAGCCTGATCAACAATTTGATCAATTGTTATTAAGCCATGTGAAATACTATATTCAGAGGCAATCCTTAGATGTGAAAAAGATTCTATCAAGAAATGACCCCTTTAAATGTGATTCTGTGTATGTCAGAAGCACCAATTTCTTTTAGCATTTTAAAATGCAATTTAGTTCCATATCCTTTATGTTCTTTGAAGCAATAGCCTGGATATTTTGCATCAATTTTTGTCATATATTTATCTCTCTTAACTTTAGCTATTATAGAAGCGGCACTAATCTCATCAACAAATGAGTCTCCTTTAATTATAGCCTCCATATCAAAATTAATGTCTGGTTTATGCAAGCCATCTATTAAAATTCTCTGAGGTTTAACTGATAACTTGATGATGGCTCTTTTCATAGCTAGCAAAGATGCCTGAAGAATATTAATTCTATCAATTTCTTGAGGGGTTGCTATGCCATATGCATAGTAAGATTTTAGTTTTATTTCTTCTGCAAGAATTTCTCTTTTTTTAGCAGATAGATTTTTAGAATCGCATAAACCTCTAATTGGTTCTTTTAAAATTACAGCAGCAGCCATAACTGGGCCTGCTAAACAACCTCGACCTACCTCATCAACACCTGCAACTAGCATTGCTAGGAAGTCTGGTGGATTGCTTTTGCTGCAGCATCAAAACCTTTTCCTTCAAGATGATTCTTGACCTTTACAATTTCATCCTGAATTTTATTAGAATAAATTATTGATTGGAATGAATTATAAATATTTTCAGGCGTGCAATCAGACTGGATCAATTCTGGGAATATTTTTTTAGATAGCAATAGATTGGGTAATCCTATTAATTTAGTTTTCAACATTCTGGAAATAATAAAATAATTGAAGTTATTAGTTTTATAACAAATAATTGGCGGCGCACCTAAAACGGCGGCCTCTAGTGTTGCTGTTCCTGATGTAACAATAGAACATTTAGATACACTCAAAAAATCTCTAGCAGCTCCTATTGATATAGTGATAGGAAGGTCTCTATTTTTAGTAAAGCTTTCAATCTTTTCTTTTATTAAATTATCTGCAGCTGGTATTAAAAAATGAAAGTCTGATTTATTGGTATAAAGCTTTTCCATAAAAGCGATATATGTTGGCATCATATTTGATATCTCAGATGCTCTGCTTCCTGGAAGAATAGCTAGATACTGTTTATTGTTATCAAGATTATATTTTGATCGGACATAATTATTATCTTTGATGTCTATTTCAGATAATGGATGCCCCAGAAGAAAACTAGAAATTTTTTGATCAATGTAGAAATCATGTTCAAACCTAAAAAGGCACAAGGTTAAATCAATATACTTTTTAATATTCTTTAATCTTCCTTGCCTCCAACCCCAAACAGATGGACTAACAAGTTGAATAGTTTTTATAGAACCCTCTTTTTTGCAAGCTTTATGGATTGGTATATTGAAATCTGGAGAATCTACCCCAATAAAAAAATCAATTTTTTCTTTTTTAAAGGTTTTTATAATTAATTTTCTATGTTTTAAGAGTTTTCGTATATTTAAAATAGGTTCTATAAGACCCATTATATGAAGATCCTTAAAATTAAAAATAGACTCTAAGCCATGGTTTTCAGTTAAAGGGCCTCCAACACCTACGAGGCTAACATTAAATTCTTTTTTAAGAGATTCAATAATTTTTGAACCTAGTATATCGCCTGAATGTTCTCCAATTACGATGCCTATTTTTATATCTTGCTTAGTGGACACTTACCTTAAGAGGCCTCTTTCTGAGGATTTGATGGAATCAATAAATGCTTGAAGCTCGGGTCTAGCTGGTTTTTCTAGTCTATCTATTTTTTTTAATGCATCTTCAAGCTTAAAACCTTTCCTATAAATTAATTTATAGGCTTTTTTAATTATTGTGATTGAATCATCAGAAAAATTATTTCTAGACATTCCAACTGTATTAAGGCCAATTACTCTCGCAGGATCAGCAGCAACTTTTATATATGCAGGTATGTCCATGGTAATAGATGTATTCATGCCTATGAATGAATAATCTCCTATTTTACAAAATTGATGAATGGTAGTTAAAGCGCCTATTGTTACGAAGTTGCCAACGCTAACATGACCTGCAATACCAGCATGGTTAGCAAAAACATTATTATTGCCTAAAACGGAATCATGGGCTACATGAGAATATGCCATTAACAAATTATTACTACCAATAATTGTTGTTGATTTGTCTTGGATTGTTCCTCTGTGAATAGTCACCCCTTCTCGAAATATATTATTGTCGCCAATTGATAAAGTTGTTTTTTCACCTTTGTATTTTTTATCAGGTGTGCCTTCGCCAATTACAGAAAATTGATAAAAACTATTATTTTTACCTATTGTTGTTGGTCCTTTAATTACTACATGACTTAGAAGCATATTGCCTTCGTCAATTACTACATCTTCACCAATAAAACAAAAGGGTCCTATTTCTACAGAATCATGAACCTTAGCAGATTCATGAATGATTGATGTAGGATGAATTGCCATTTAGTTGGCTCTATCTGCGCATAGTATGGTTGCAGAACATACTGTTTCATTATCTACTTCTGCTCTACATTCAAATTTCCAAATTCCTCTTTTTTCATTTAGAATTTTACTATATAGGTGTATGTCATCTCCTGGACCAACTCTTCTTCTAAATCTAACTTTATCTACTCCAGCAAAGACATATATAGAGCCCTCTTCAGGCGTTTTATTCATAGTTTGAAAGCCTAATATTCCGGATGCTTGTGCTAAGGCTTCAATAATAATTACACCAGGCATTACTGGATTATTTGGGAAATGTCCTCGAAAGTAATCTTCCTCTCCTGAAAGCCTCTTAATGGCATGAATGTCAGATCCTGTATTGATATCTAATACCTCATCTACAAATAAAAAGGGATCTCTGTGAGGAAGATATTTTAAAATATCATCATGTATGCCTGACATATAACTATCCTCTTTTTTTAATAAAAATTGATGATTTAGCCCAATCATTTTGTTCTTGTGTCGGCATTATACCTACATAATTTCCAGGATTATCTATATTTTTAGTCACAAGTGTATGTGCACCTATTAAAACATCATCACAAATAGATAGATGCCCGAGTATTCCTGAAAGCCCGCCCATTTGTAAATTTTTTCCTATTGATGTTGACCCAGCAATGGCGCAGCAAGCTGCTATTGCAGAGTTTTCTCCAATAGAGACATTGTGAGCAATATGAATTTGATTATCTAACTTCACACCATTGCCGATTTTAGTATCCCCTAAAGCACCCCTGTCAATAGTGCAACTTGAACCAATCTCTACATTATCTCCGATAATTAAATTACCTAATTGTTCTATCTTTTGATATCCGTTTTTTGATGGGGCATAACCAAAGCCATCACTTCCTAAAACTGATCCAAAGTGAACGCTTGAATGCTCACCTAAAATAACATCTTGGACTAATGAACAATTTGCACTTATGCTACTTCCCTTCTTTAAATGACAATTAGCGCCTATAAAAGAGTTTGGGCCTACATAAACACCCTCTTCAATAACAACATTCTCTTCGAGAATAACATTTGCGGAAATAGTAGCTAACTTAGAAACTTCTGCAGAAGAAGATATGTTGGCACTTTTATGTATAGACGGTGTCTCCAATTTATTCTCTTTATTTATAAATAGTGATGAAATCTTAGCATAGGCTAAATAAGGATCAGAACATTTTAGAAGATTTATAGATGAATTGGTCTCAATATTAGAATTCACTATTACTGCAGCAGCCTGAGTGGTGTTTAAAAACTTGGTATATTTTTTATTTGATAGAAATGTAATTGACTTAGTGTTTGCTTCTTCAATAGTAGCAATATTACTGATGATGATATTCTCATCACCAGTAACTGAAGCATCAATTATTTTTGAAAGTTCTTTAAGAGTAAAAGATTTTTTTTTCTGGCTCACAAGTGAGTTTATTCATTCGCCCCAGAAGCTGCAACATCAAGCATAGAAGTAACATCATCTGTTATATCTAGTGCTGGATCTGCAAAAATAGCAGTATCTCTAGCTAATAAAACTTTTAATTGCTTAGCAGCAAGAAGCTCTGAAAGAATTTTTTGTAATGAAGGATTCATGTCTCTAAAAATCTTTTCAGCTGTTTCGTTTTGCTTTGCTTGAATTTGACCAACAATAAACTCAAGCTCCTGAGATTTATCTTGAATAGATTTTTGAGCGCTAGCTACCTCTTCTTGAGACATGGTCTCTCCATCTTTTTGAAGGGTTTCTGCTAAAGCTTGCCTATCTGCCTGAAGCGTCTGAGCTTGCTCTACTTTAGCAGCATAATCAGCGTCCTCTTCTAATGCCTTGAAAGTATCTTGCGCTTGTTGTGTTGATAAAACAGCAACTCTCATATCAATAACTGCCATACCATCACTAGCATATGAAGGCACAGATATTAATAAGAATGCAGCTAAAAATAGTTTATTTAAATTTTTCATAATTACCCCTTAATAAGTTGATGTATTTTATACTAATTTATGCAAAAAGCATGAAATTATCATTTAAAAAACATTTCCAATTGTAAACTGGAATTGCTCAGTTCTTTCAAATGGTCCAGCATTAGAAGGTTTTGCAATTGCAAAACTCATTGGTCCAAATCCTGTTATCCATGTAACTCCCACACCATAAGAATATCTTAATTCTTCAAGATCTGGTTCATAACAATTAATTTGATAATCTTTGCAGTCAGTTGAAAAAACATTACCAAAATCAAAGAAAAAAGCAGATCGCATAGACCTTTGATCTTCAATCATCGGAAGTTTAAATATTAATTGGAAACTTCCTTCAACTTTAACATTTCCTCCAATAGGTTGATCTCTATTGCTAAATAGATATGGATTATATGCTGGTGAATCAGGCTCTCCATCAAAGTCTGTATCCCTTAAAGCTGGACATAAGTCATTTACAGGATCATATTCATAACATGGCGCTTGTGTGCTTCTTGGCCCAAGTGTATTTGATTCAAAACCTCTAAGTGATCTAGGTCCTCCAGCATAAAAATTTTGAAAAAATGGTGTACTTTTTGTATCGCCATAAACATCCATATAACCAAGCTCACCATTAAATCCAAAGACAAGGTCATATATGCCTAACGGTTTGTAATACTTTTGTCGAACATTAAATCTAGCGTATTGAATATCACTAAAAGGTAGTGCTGCCATTAGCATTAAATCTGTTGATGATCCTTGCGTGGGAAACATTCCACGATTAAGAGTAACTCTTGACCATACAGCTTGAACGCTTAATGTTTCAAAGATATTACCTTCTGAGGTTAAGAAATCAGATATCTCTCTAGCTGGAAGAGTTCCAGAATCAATATCTGTTTTATCATAGGTTAAGTTTAAGCCTACTCTTTGTGTATCTGATATGGGGTAACCAAATTGTAAACCGACTCCAGCTGAATTAGTTAAGTAATTTGCTATATTAAATTCGCCGTAATCAGTTTCTCTAAAATATGCGTTATAGCCTCTGCTAACACCATCCATGGTGTAATAAGGATCAAAAAATGAAAGATTATATGACTCTTGATAAACGCTCTTGTTTATTGAAACTCCTACAGTATTTCCGCTTCCAAGAAAGTTCCTTTCATTAAGATTAAAGCCAAGCATCAAACCAAAATCACTATAACCAACATTTCCACCTATTTGACCAGTTGTTTCCTCTTCAACTTGATATACCGCATCTACCTGATCATCAGTTCCAGGAACTGGAATAGTTTCAACGGTCACATCTTTGAAATAACCCAATCTCTCTAGTCGAACTTTAGAGTTTTGGATTCTTTCGTCTGATGTTGGAGCGCCTTCAAATTGTCTCATCTCTCTTCTTAAAACTTCATCTTGGGTTATTTGATTACCAGCAAAAATTATTTTTCTTGTATATGTTCGCTTACCTGCATTTACGGCAAAAACTAAATCTACCTCTTGGGTATCTTCATTTATTTCAGGACTTCCTTTTACTTCAGCAAATGCATAACCTTCATTTCCTAGAACCGTAGTAAAAAATTCTTCAATAGCAGTTATAGCTGCTTGAGAATAAACCTTATTTTTTTGAGATTGAATAACAGTTTCATAGGCTTCTGCTTTTATAGGGATATTTCCAATAACACTGACTTCACTTACAGTATATTGATCTCCTTCTATCAAGCCAAAAGTAATATGTATTCCTTTTCTGTCTCTTGTTAAGCTAACCTGAGTAGATTCTAATGAAAACTTTAAATAACCTCTATCTAGATAATATGACTCGAGGTTTTCAATGTCCCCTTGTAGTTTTTCTCTAGAATACTGATTATCACTCGTTAAAAAAGATAATATGCTTCCTTCTCCTAGTTCAAAACTTCGTAAAAGTTCGTCATCGGTAAATAATTTGTTACCTAAAATATTAATACTCTCAATAGTTGCGCTTTCACCCTCATCAACAACTATTCCAACTTCTACTCTATTTCTTGGTTTGTTGATTTCATCAACTTCAACACTAGCTCCATATCTTCCTTGAGAAGCATAAGACCTAACCAATTCAGATTTCATTTTTTCTAAAGTAGATCTTTTGTAAACTTTACCCTCAGCAATTTCGACACCATTCAAACTTTCAAGTAATTGTTCTGTTTTAAGAGCTTTGTTTCCTGAAATATTGATCGCAGATATAGAGGGTCTCTCTTGGACCGTAATTATAAGAGTGCTTAATTCCTTGCCGATTTGAATATCATCGAATTGCTCTGTAGCGAATAGGGCTCTTGTAATATCTCCAACTTTTCTCTTGTCAACTCTGTCACCTACGCTAACTGGTATTACATTAAATATACTGCCTGTAGATACTCTTTGTAGACCTACTATTCTTATATCATTAATAACGAAATCATCAAATGCTGTTACTACATTTATAAAACTGAGAGATATGATAAGTAAAAGTAATTTTTTCAATGTCATTCCTTATTAAAATCTTGCTACATCATTAAATACAGCAAATACCATTAAGAATAGTATCATCACGGTGCCTGTAGCATATACAAAATTTTCTACTTTATCAGGTAGAGGTGAGCCTCTAATTGCTTCAACTCCAAGAAGGGTTAATTGACCTCCATCAAGAGCTGGTATGGGTAATAAATTCAATACTCCTAAACTGATGCTTAATAATGCCATTAAATACATAAAGGGCAGTATCCCTGCTTGAGCCGTATCTCCTGCCATTTTAGCAATACCAATTGGACCAGAAAGATTCTCAGTACCCATGTTTCCTGTAAACATCTTTCCAATAAATTGAAGCGTCTTTATACTTAAATTGTAAGTCTCTTTTGCTCCCTTAATTATGGATTCAATAAAAGTTCTTTGGAGACCAAATCCAATTCCTAATAATTTTGATTCATTACCTAAACTATCAACAACTGAAGTAAGTTCTACAGGAAAAATTATAGTTTTATTGTTTCTTAATACTTGGATATCAGCTGAATTACCAGTTAAATTATTTAAAACAGCTACTATTTCGGATGCATAAGATATGCTTGAGTTATTAATGGCTAATATCCTATCATTTTCTTTTAACCCGCCTTTATCTGCAGCACCTTTATCAATCAAACTTCCAATTATAGGGAGCATTCTTGTTTGCACTGATATATTTAATGCATTTACTGGATTTTGTTGTTGTTCACTATCTGTTAAAAAGTTATCGACATTCAATGATATCTCTTTTGTTGAACTTGAATCTTTTGAGAGAACCTCTATAAATAGCTCACCTGTCATTCCTGCCTTTGAAAGCAATTCCAAACTTATGTCTTTTCTTTCTGAAACTTTTACTCCGTCTATTGAAATAATTTGATCGCCAATTTGAAACATTGAAGAATCATCAATCTCATTCACTACAAGAGTTGATTGAGGGTCTGGTGTGCTCGAAAAAATAAAAGAAAATATAAGAATAGATAAAAGAAAGTTAGCAACTGGTCCAGCTAGCATTATTGCAGCTCTTTGAAGTTTAGGTTTAGTATCAAACGTTTTATCAAGCTGAACTTCTGTAAATTCTTTTTTTAGCTCGGGATCTACTTCAAACATTTTCTTAGTAATCATTGAAACATATCCACCTAAAGGAAAAGCAGACAAAGCAAATTCAGTTCCATGTTTATCTATTTTTTTATAAATAACAGGTCCCATACCAAATGAGAACCTAGGACAATGAACACCAAAATATCTAGCTACAAAGTAATGACCACATTCATGAATAACCACCAATACAAATAGCAAAGCTATAAATGCTCCTGCGTAGACTAATGTATCTATTAAATAATTCATATTGCTAATTTTAAGTTATCGATTTTATCACCTTCTTAGCCTTGATGCGTGCTTCATTGTTTAATTCATTTAAAGTTTCTATATCTTGAGGATTAGACAAGGGCATTAAATCAAAAGTTCTATAAATAACATCATAAATTTGAGAGAATTTAAGCTCTTTTTTTAGGAAATATTCAACAGCTATCTCATTTGCTGCATTGAAAATCAGACCAGAAGAGCCACCAGTATTGCAAATCTCTCTAGCTAGATTTTGGAGTTTGGATCTATCTGAAGGGAATTCTTGAAATGAAAGATTAAGATTATTGAAATCTAATTTTGAATATTCAATTGGTACTTTACTAGAATCACCTAATGCATTAGCAATTGGAACTTCCATATTTGGATTGCTCATCTGTGAGATACTTGAACCATCTTTATATGTAACTATTGAATGAACAATGCTTTGAGGATGAATAACTAAATCAAAAAACTTTTCATTTAAATCAAAAAGGTATCTAGCTTCTATTAATTCCAAGCATTTATTTACTAAAGTTGCAGAATCAATAGATACCTTAAAACCCATTTCCCAATTTGGATGCTTAAGAGCATCTTTAGGAGATATGTCAGATAGTTTTGAAAGAGGTATATTTATAAAAGGACCTCCAGAAGCAGTTATTGTAATTTTATCAACATCTTTGGTAGTTTTATCTTCTGGGAGGCATTGAAATATTGCATTATGTTCGCTATCAATCGGGATAATTATTGAACCTTTAGATCTTGCTAAAGGCATAAGTATATCCCCTGCTGCAACAATGCTTTCTTTATTAGCAATCAATACTGTTTTACCTGCATTAACCGCCATTAAGCTTGCTTTGAGACCAGCAAATCCAACTATTGCAGATATGACAATATCAACTTTATCATCAGAAATTAAATTCAATAATTCTTGATCTGAATTTAAGATATTTTTATCTGGATGAAAAGAAGAAATTTCATCATAAGCTTTAACATCATCTACAAAAATATGTTTGGGTAAAAATGTTTTGATAATGCTTTCTGTTTTCTTAATATTCTTTCCAACTGCGATTCCAAATAAATTTAGCGTGCTTTTATTTTGTCTTATAACATTAAGAACGCTATCGCCAATACTTCCAGTTGCACCCAACAAAAGAATATTTTTCA
This sequence comes from uncultured SAR86 cluster bacterium, assembly GCA_902509965.1. Taxonomy (GTDB): domain Bacteria; phylum Pseudomonadota; class Gammaproteobacteria; order Magnimaribacterales; family D2472; genus MED-G78. The sequence continues at coordinate 42,449 of CABWZP010000003.1, read as the reverse complement.
TTTAAATGCCTATGGTTTGGATTAATAAAAATAAGAAAGTAAATATTGTTGTAGCAGACAAATGTGAATCAATCCTGTCTAAAATGCCGCCATGCCCAGGAAGAATTGAACCAGTATCTTTCAGGTTACTTTTCCTCTTTAAGTAACTCATAAAATAATCTCCAACAAATGCATAGAGAGATGAAAAAATTATTATAGGGACCATAGATATTGGCAGTTGATATACATAATACATTAGTAATCCAAATGATAATGATGCAGCTATGCCTCCCACAAAGCCCTCAAAAGTTTTATTAGGACTAATATTTTTTAATAAAGGAGTTTTACCAAAGCGAGAGCCTACTAAATATGCACAAATGTCAGCCAATGAAGTATTTACTATAATTATAAAAACTAAAAGGTGATTTATTTCAATGGTTTGGACAAGTAGCAATAAGCTAGAATAAAACCCCGCTATTACTATAAGTCTAAGGGCATTATTGTCAAAATGTATGGAACTAATAAGTTCTAACTTATTTCTAAATAAAAATATTGAAAAAATAAACCAAAAAACAGCTAAAAGAGATACAAAAAAGAATAAAAAATATTCTTGAAAAACTATATACCCCAATATAAAGAAAATAATAAATAGTAAATCAACTGTTAGATTTCTTTCTTTGGCTAACCCTCTCCACTCTAAAAAAATTAATATTGAAATTACTGTAATTACTATATTTGTAAGAAAGCTATTAGCAAAATAAATTAAACTAAAAAAAGGTATAACCATCATTAAACCGGTAATAGATCGGTTCATAAATGTTGTATTAAATTCTTTTTCCAAATCTTCTCTCCACATTTTTAAAAGACTCTAGGCAAGAAATAAAATCTTCTTTAGTAAAATCTGGCCATAATTTTTCAATAAACATTATTTCAGCATATGCTATTTGGAATAATAAAAAATTACTAAGTCTTTTATCTCCACCTGTCCTAATAACAAGATCTATATTATCGACAGGAACTAATGAGAGTTGTGAAAAAATATCTTCATTAATGTCTTTTATATTTATTTCTTTATTATGAACTTTTTTTGCTAATAACTTGGTGGTATTTACAATGTCATTCCTACCCCCATAACCTAATGCAACATTTAGCTCTAAAGATGGATTACTTAAAGAAGTATCATTTTGGGCTTTATTAATCTTGTCAATTATTTTTGAACCAAAATCTTCTATATTTCCAAAAAAATTTAACTTAACTCTTTGATCAATTAGTTCTGGTACTTGATCAGAGATAGCTTTAACAATTAAAGCTTTAATGCCATCAATTTCATTTTTAGGCCTAGACCAATTTTCAGAGCTAAATGCATAGATTGTTAGCGTATTTATATTTTGTGTAACACATTCCTCTACGATATCTTTAACAACGCCAACACCTTTTTCATGCCCTTGAGTTATTTTTAATTTATTGCTTTTAGCCCATCTTCCATTTCCATCCATAATAATGGCAACATTCTTTATAGAGTTTTGATTTTTGTCTGATTTGGGTAGACCCATGATGGTCGACTTATATTTCTAGGAGATCAGATTCTTTATTTTTTAATTCTGAATCTACAATTGATATATAAGTATCAGTTTCTTTTTGAATTAGGTCTTCTGAACGTCTCATATCATCCTCAGATATTTCACCTGCTGACTGCATATCTTTAACTTGATTATTTGCATCTCTTCGGATATTTCTAATTGATATTCGTGAATTTTCAGCCTCACTTCTTGCTTGTTTGATATAGCCCTGTCTTGTTTCTTCAGTAAGAGTTGGCATAGTGACTCTTATCAGATCACCAGATGAGCTTGGATTTAAGCCCAAGTCAGATGAAGTTATGGCTTTTTCAATTTCAGGCATTAAATTTTTATCCCATGGAGAGATAACTAAGGTTCTATTTTCTTCAACAGAAATATTAGATGTTTGATTTAAAGGAGTTAAATTTCCATAATAATCAATTTTAACATCATCAAGTATTGCAGGATTTGCTCGGCCGGTTCTAATTTTATTAAATGCTGATCTAAGAGATTCTATGGATTTCTCCATTCTTTCTTTAAGTGATTCAAGTATTGTGTTCATATTAAGATATTATTGTACCAATATGTTCTCCACAAATAATATCTTTAAGAGCATGTTCTTTTGAAACATTAAAAACATTAATAGGTAGTTTGTGATCTCGAGCTAAAGTTAGAGCTGTTGCGTCCATAACTTTTAAATTTTTAGAAATAGCTTCGTCAAAAGACAGAACTGGATGGAATTTCGCTTCTGGATTAATTTCAGGGTCATCTGAATATACTCCATCAACTCGTGTTGCTTTTAACATTAAATCAGCTTGTATCTCAACTGCTCTCAAGCAACCAGCTGTATCTGTGGTAAAAAATGGATTTCCAGTCCCAGCAGTAAATATTACAACATATCCATCGCTTAGAAGTTGAATTGCTAACCTTCTGTCATAATGCTCTACTAATCCTGCTATAGGAATAGCGGACATTACTCTTGTTTTAATGCCTGCTCTTTCGAGAGCATCTCTAAAAGCAATACCATTCATTACTGTTGCTAACATACCCATATGATCACCTGCAACTCTATCCATTCCAGCTTGATTTAGCTTCTCTCCTCGAAATAAGTTGCCTCCACCAATAACAATACCTATTTCAGCATCTATTTCTTTACACTCTTTTATAGATTTAGCCATTGCATCAAGAATCTTGGGGTCGATTCCATGCTCATCATCACCAGCAACAGATTCGCCACTGAATTTAACAAGAAGGCGTTTATGTTTTAGATTGGACATTGAATTATTTTAATTGATCAGCAACCTCATCTGCAAAACTTTTAGTTTCAACTTCAATTCCTTCACCAACTTTAAATCTAACATACCCGGTAACATCTGCTCCATTGTCTGAAAGAAGTTTTCCAACAGTCATGTCAGGATCTTTAATAAAAGCTTGAGAGGTTAAAGATACCTCTGCAAGAAACTTTCTAACCTTTCCTTCTACCATCTTGCTCATAATTTCGTCATCTTTTCCTGACTCTTTAGCTTGAACCTCAAAAATAGCTTTTTCTCTTTCAAGAACTTCGCTATCAATATCATCAGGAGTTTTGCATAAAGGGTTAGATGCCGCTACGTGCATAGCAACATCTTTCGCAAGATTATCATCAGAATTACTGGTAACAACTAGTGTTGCTAGTTTTCCATCTGAATGCATATAAGACCCTACAGACATTGAATTATCAAATTCGATTGTTTCCATTCTTCTCAATTGTATGTTTTCACCAATTTTTTGAATTAGAGCTAACCTCTTTTCTTCTATTTCAGTTGATGCAAACATAGATATATCATCTACTTTATTATTAGAGACATAATTTACAACATCATCGGCAAAAGCTATAAATCCAGGATCTTTTGCAGCAAAATCAGTTTCAGAATTTATTTCAATAATTGTTGCGTAACTATCTGATGAGACTATTCTAATTACTCCATCAGCAGCCACTCTAGAAGATTTTTTTTCTGCTTTAAGTGAACTATTAGATCTTAAAAGATCCAAAGCTTTTTCTAGATCTCCTTCGCACTCAACCAAAGCTCTCTTACATTCCATCATGGCGACACCAGACATATCTCTTAATTCTTTGACTTGTGATGCTTTAATTTCCATTTTTCTAATCCTTTATTATTAATGATTTACTTTGAATCTTTTTCAGATTCCTCAGATTCTTCTACAGGAGCTTCAGCCACAACTTCTTCCGCAGGAGTTTCAATTTCTTCCGCAGGAGCTTCAGCCACAACTTCTTCCGCAGGAGCTTCGACTTCTTCTACAGGAGCTTCAGGTTCTTCTTTTTTTATTGTTTCTATTTTAGGTGATTTAACATCTGAGACAGGAGCATAACCTGTTGATGATTCAATTCCTCTTGCACACGCTTCAGCAATAACTCTTGTTACAAGTCTTACAGACCTAATCGCATCGTCATTGCCAGGTATTACAGTATCAATGCCATCTGGATCTGAATTTGTATCAACTAATGCGATTACTGGGATTCCCATTTTTTGGGCTTCTAGAACTGCGATCTTTTCATGCTTAATATCAATAATAAATAATGCATCAGGAAGTCCTTTCATATCTTTAATTCCGCCAACACTTGCTTCAAGTTTTGTATGCTCTTTTTGTATTTCAACAGCCTCTTTTTTTATAAGTTTTTCTATTCTTCCTGAGGAAACCATTTCTTCTATATCATGCAATCTTCTAATTGAGCCTCTAATAGTCTTCCAATTAGTAAGTGTTCCGCCAAGCCATCTTTTATTTACGTATGGTAGGCCTAGCGCTGAAGCCTCTTCTTTAATAGTTTTGCTAGCAGACCTTTTGGTCCCAACAAACAAAACTTTATTTCCCTTCGAACATATGTCTTCAACTTTTGAAGCAGCTGCACTTAGATGCTCTTGAGTTAGTTCAAGGTTAATAATGCTAATTTTTTTTCTTGTATCAAAGATATATTGGTCCATTTTAGGATTCCAAAATCTTTGTTGATGACCAAAGTGAACGCCTGCATGAAGCAGATCTTTTACTGAAACGATACTCATTTTATTTCTCCAGGGTTTATTCTCCAGCCCTAAGCAAAGTTAACTCTCTAAAGAGCACCCCAACTTTGCAGGTTCGGGACCTTCGTGTTAAAAGTTTGGCTATTTTATAGAAAAAATCTTCAATATTAAAGGTTATTTTAAGATTTCAGAAAATCTTCAAATGAGTATAAGCCTTCTTCCTTATCTTTAATCCAATGTGCTGCCTGTAAGGCTCCATCTGAATATATGTTTCTTGACTTAGATTCATGCTTAAATTGTATTTTTTTAGTATCTTTATAAAAAATAATTTCATGAATTCCAAAAATTTTACCAGTTCTTTTTGAAATTATTTCAATATCAGCAATAAGATTTTTTGTATTATTTGATTCAATAATTTTTTTTAATTCAATAGCTGTTCCAGAGGGAGAATCAATTTTTTGATCATGATGAGTTTCTTTTATGAGGCAGTGCAATTCTTTATCATTTGCCTTTATAAATTCCACAATAGTATTTTTAAATACAGAAATGCCCTTGCTTAGATTTGGAGCTATAAGAACTCTTTTATCTTTAGAGATTTCTTCAATATATTGAAAATGTTCTTCTTTTAAGCCAGTAGTTCCTATAATTAGTGATATTTTTTGTGTAGGTAAAGATTTTAAAAGTTTTAAAGTGGAGTCTGGGTGTGAAAAATCAATTATTACCTCTAATGAATCATCATTAAGATCATCACAAATCTTTATATTTTTATCGTTAGCACAAAGCTTTAATAAATTAGTGCCCATTTTTCCTGAAACACCATTTATGTAGATACCGGTCATATCAAATTAATCATTCTTGTGAATATCGCCTGAAGATTTAATAAATGATTCCTGAATAGGATAATTTTTTGAAGCTCTTAGAGATTCAGTGAAACCTTTTAAAGCTTTTAGTTGAGATTTATCTAAATTAGATGGAGTTTCAACAATTACTCTACATAAAAGGTCACCTCTTCTGTTGTCCCTAACCGAAGATGCTCCTTTTCCTTTAATTCTAAATATTTTACCAGTTTGCGTTTGTGCAGGTATTTTGAGTGAAATGAAGTTTTCAATAGTTGGTATTTTTATAGAGCCTCCAGTTATTGAAGTCATAAGATCTAAGGGTGCTTCTATATACAAGTCTCTACCTTCTCTTTCAAAAATAGGATTTGACATAACTCTTATTGCAACATAAAGGTCACCAGATTGACCATTTTTTTCCCATTCACCCTCACCTGTAAGCCTTACTTTATCACCATTATCAACACCAGATGGAATATTCACAGATAAAGTCTTTTCTTCTTTGGTAGCTCCAATGCCATTGCATGGCTTGCACTTATCTTTAATGACTTGGCCAGTACCTTCGCATGAAGAGCACGTTTGTTGCAATGAGAAGAAGCCTTGTTGAACTCTTACCTGTCCTGCTCCATTACATCTTCCACAAACTGATGGGTTAGAACCAGGAGCTGCACCTGAGGAATTACAAACATTACATGGAGTATGAGAGGGTATCTTTATTTTAGTTTGAGTTCCTAAAACGGCTTCTTTTAAAGACAGGTCAAGATTATATTGAAGATCTTGCCCTCTTCTTGATCTTCCTCTAGAAGAAGATCTTGTACCAAAAACATCTCCAAAAATATCTCCAAAAATATCACCAACATTTACATCATTAAAATTTGGACCGCCGCCCATTCCATCTACACCTGCATGGCCATACTGATCATAAGCACTTTTTTTTTGCTGATCAGATAATACGTCGTAGGCTTCTGCACATTCTTTAAACTTCTTATCTGCCTCAGGATCATCCGGATTTCTATCTGGATGATATTTCATGGCTTTCTTTTTAAAAGCTTTTTTTAACTCTGCACTAGAAGCTGATCGAGAGACCTCAAGAGTTTCATAATAATCTCTCTTTGACATTATTTATGACTCAATTACTTATCGTCTTCTTTAACTTCTTCGTATTCAGCATCTACAGTATTTTCAGCGTCATCATTCACATCGGTATCTTGCTCGTCTTGAGGTTGAGCTTGTTCTTGAGAATACAATTTATCGGTAAGAGGTGTTAAGACATCATTTAAAGATTTAGTTGCGCTTTCGATGCTTTCTATATCTTCAGAAGCAATTGCTTCTTCTAAAACAATAACAACCTTTTCAATTTGTTCTTTTTCATCATCAGATAGCTTTTCATCAGATTCTTGAACTGTCTTTCTAGTTGCATGAACTAGCATGTCAGCATTGTTTTTGGTTTTAACCAATTCTTCAAATTTCTTATCATCTTCAGCATTAGCCTCAGCATCCTTTACCATCTTCTCAATATCTTCATCGCTCAAACCGCTTGAGGCCTTAATAATAATAGACTGCTCTTTACCAGAATTTTTATCTTTCGCTGAAACATTAAGTATCCCATTAGCATCAAGATCAAAAGAGACTTCAATTTGCGGCATTCCTCTTGCAGCTGGAGGAATATCAGCTAAATTAAACTGTCCCAATGATTTATTTTGAGCAGCTTGAGTTCTTTCGCCTTGAATAACATGAACTGTCACAGCAGTTTGATTATCTTCAGCTGTTGAAAAAACTTGCGACTTTTGTGTAGGAATTGTGGTATTTTTTTCGATCAATGGAGTAGATACGCCACCTAACGTTTCTATACCTAAAGTTAATGGGGTCACATCTAATAACAAGATATCTTTGGTATCTCCTGATAAGACAGAACCTTGAATGGCAGCACCAACAGCAACAGCTTCATCTGGATTTAAGTCTTTTCTTGCTTCTTTACCAAAAAATTCTTTAACTTTCTTCTGCACTAAAGGCATTCTTGTCTGCCCGCCGACTAGAAGTATTTCAGATATTTCAGATTTAGAAAGTTTAGCATCAGATAAAGCTAGTTTTAGAGGCTCTAGGCTTCTATCAACTAAATCTTCAACTAAAGATTCAAGTTTAGCTCTAGTTATTTTGTGAACAAAATGTTTCGGTCCAGTGCTATCAGCTGTAATGTAGGGGAGATTAACTTCTGTTTGCTCTGATGATGAAAGCTCAATTTTAGCTTTCTCGGCAGCTTCTTTTAATCTTTGCAGTGCTAAAGGATCACTTTTTAAGTCAAAGCCTGATTCTTCTTTAAACTGATCAACAAAATAGTCTATTAATCTTAAATCAAAATCTTCCCCACCCAGAAAAGTATCACCATTTGTTGAAAGCACTTCAAATTGGTGTTCTCCATCCACATCAGAGATTTCAATTATTGAGATATCAAATGTGCCTCCACCAAGATCATAAACAGCAATTGTAGAATCGCCTTGATGTTTATCTAGTCCATACGCTAAAGCTGCTGCAGTTGGTTCATTGATAATTCTTTTTACTTCGAGTCCAGCAATTTTTCCTGCATCCTTAGTTGCTTGTCTTTGTGCATCATTAAAATATGCTGGTACAGTAATGACAGCCTCTTTTACTTCCTGACCAAGATAGTCTTCTGCAGTTTTTTTCATTTTTTTGAGAATTTCTGCAGCTACCTGTGGGGGTGCTAATTTTTTCTTATTTGCTTCAACCCAAGCATCACCATTATCTGCTTTAATAATTTTATAAGGAACCATGTCAGCATCTTGTTTTACAACTTTATCCTCGAAAGTCCTACCTATTAGTCTCTTGATTGCATACAGGGTATTTTCAGGATTTGTAACAGCTTGTCTCTTTGCTGGCAAACCTACAAGCACCTCGTCGTTATCTGTATAAGCTATAACCGAAGGTGTTGTTCTTCCACCTTCAGAATTTTCAATAACTTTTTGTTGCTTGCCTTCAATGACAGCAACGCAACTATTAGTTGTTCCTAAATCAATACCTATTATTTTTGACATATCATTCCCTCTTTAATTTTTTATAACTGTAACTCTTGCGGGTCTTATAACCCTATTATGAAGCTCCCATCCTCTCTGGAAAACTTCGCCAACCTCGTTATCACTTTTATTCTCGTCTTTTGTCATTGTTACTGCTTCATGTTTTTCAGGATTAAAATCCTCGTTAACAGGATAGATGGGTCTCATTCCAAATTTATCAAGTGCAGACTCAAAAGACTTTAAAGTTAACTCGATACCTTCTTTATCTTCTAAAGATGAATTTTCAGAAAGGTTTAATAATGCTTGTTCTAAATTATCTAGAACAGGAAGTAGTTCATTGAGCAGCTTTTCAACTCCATATTTATGGGCTCTATCAACCTCTAAAATAGATCTTTTCATAGCATTATCTAAGTCAGCTGCTGACCTTAGTAGAGCTGATTCAAGCTCAGCTACTCTTAGAAGAGCTCCATCTTCATCTGATAAATTTTCTTGCTCTTCTTCTTTAGGCAAGACTTCATCCTCTAACTCATTAGAATTCATTAATTCATCCTCACTTAAGGATTTATCTTCTTTTTTAATTTTTTTTGACATATTTATTCCCAATAAAAAATATATTGGGGTTTATATGCTTAGTTCAAGTGGGTTTTAGGAAATTATGAGTTAATTTTCTTTACGTATAACACCATACTATGTTCGACGAGCTCAAATCCTCTAGCTGCAGCAATCTCTTTTTGTCTTTCTTCTATAATCTCGTCATGAAACTCATATATAGTTCCATCTTCTATAGAAACCATATGGTCATGATGTTCATCAGAAATTACTTCATAAACAGCATGACCTTCTTCAAAATTATGCTTTTTAACAATCCCAGCTGATTCAAATTGAGTAAGGACTCGATATACAGTTGCAAGGCCAACATCTTCACCAGCTGCTAAAAGTTCTTTGTATATATCTTCTGCACTTAGGTGAGCTTCCTCACCTTTTGTAGCATCAAGGACTTCAAGAATACGTATTCTTGGTAGTGTTGCCTTAAGACCTGTTTTTTTTAATTCAAAATTCTGTTCTGACATTTTTTAAATTTATTTTCGTATCTGTTATAGAACGAAGTATAATCCATATTGTCAAAATATAAAGATAACTTTTAAATCGCTAATTAATGAAACTAAATCAAAAAAAGATCTTCGCAGTAATTCTTACATTATCTTTTCTAGGTGCCTGCAGTACATTTAGTTTTTATAATGTCCCTATTGTTCAGGGCAATTTATATGAAGAAAAAGATCTTAATAATCTTGCTAAAGGCCTATCAAAAGATCAGGTTAAGTTCATTCTTGGTACTGCCATGATTCAAAGCCCATTCCATAAAAATAGGTGGGACTATGTTAATAAAGTTACAGTTGGTGATTTAGTTATTTCTGATAAAAAACTTACACTCTATTTTGATTCAAATGAACTTCTTGATAGCTGGATTCTAGAGGATATTAATTAAGCTTTTTGCCTTCTCCTTTCTTTTGGATCTTGATTTAAGGGCCGATATAGCTCAACTCTCTGCCCCTCAGATAATCTAAACCTTTCAGGAATAGGTTTAAAGTTGCCGTCTAAAATCTCACCATTAACTCCAATGACTATTTCATGAGATAAAGATTCTATGATCCTTTTAACTCTAGGAATTTCTAATATTTCACTCACTGTTGAGCTTTCTGAAACCTCTAATGAAAAAAAGAATTTCTTTTGCTCTCCTTGATAAGTAAAAAATATCTTCATAGCAATCTGCCTATAAATGCATTAATAAATTTACCAGCAAATATATCTATCAGACTCTTTTGCATAAAAGGTTGCATAAAAAATGGAGCTTTAAACTCTGCAGAGAAATTTACTAAACATCCTGCATCTTTTTTTGTAACTTTCCATGAGGCATCAAAAGAATTAAAAGGGCCCTTTAGTTGTTTTATAGTTAGTTCAGACGAAGACTTTATATTCTTAGATTCAATGGTGTAGTCTTTATTGAAAAAATTAAAATCTAGTTTTCCAATCTCATATTCTTCCGAGCTTGATAAAATTTCAGAATTCGTGCATCCGGGTAAAAAGTTTTTATACTCTGAAAAGTTTGAAATTAATTCAAAAACTTCTTTAGAGTCTTTGGCTACAAATTCTTCATAATTAAACTTGCTTGGCATTTAACCAAAAATTGCATTGTAGAAAATTATTGCAACTGATATTGGGGCAATAAACTTAACAAAAAATCTCCATGTGCTATATAGGATCGGATTAACGTCACCAATTTCTTCGTTTATAAGATTTTTATCCATAAACCAACCAACAAAGATTGCTATCAACATTCCTCCTAAGGGAAGAAGTATCTGATTAGCAATAAAATCCATAGAATCTAAAAAGTTTCTTCCGGGGGTTAGATTAAAATCACTCCATAAATTAAAACTGAGTACTGTTCCTATGCCCAATATCCAAGTAACAAGGGAAATTGATATTGCAGCTGACTTTCTGCTCATAGATCCTTCTTCAGAAATAAATGCAACTCCAGGTTCAAGTAATGATATAGATGAGCTTAATGCGGCAACTGATAAAAGTATAAAAAATAACGGTCCTACAATTTGGCCATAAGACATTTGATTAAAAGCGGTTTGAAGTGACTCAAAAACAAGTCCTGGTCCACTATTCGGCTCTAATCCAAATGCAAATATGATTGGAAAAATTGCTAAGCCTGCAAATATTGCAACCAATGTATCTAGTGAAGCAACTGTGAAAGAAGTTGGTATTATTTTTTGTTCTTTTGGCATATATGCGCCATAAGCCATGATTGAACCCATACCTAAACTTAAACTAAAAAATGCTTGCCCCATTGCACTTAGAAAAGTATTTGAATTTACTTGCGAAAAATCAGGAGCAAAAAGAAATGAGAATGCTCTGGCAAAGCCGCCGCTAAGAATTCCATTTATAACCATAAAAATTAACAAGACTCCTAGCATTGGCATTAATATTTTTACCATTCTTCCAATGCCTCTGTTTATACCAGCAGAGACTATTGTTGCCGTTAGAAACATGAATAACGTATGCCAGGCTAATAGGTTTAGAGGAGAAGAAATAATATTTCCAAATTGTTCAGCTGAGTTAATTACACCAGTTGATGTGGCAGCAATAAATATATAATTTAAACAGATTCCAGCTATAACACTGTAAAAGGATAATATTAAGATTCCTGCCGCTATTCCACTCCAGCCAACAATTTGCCAAGCTGAAGTGGTATTAGAATCTCTTGCAACTAATCGCATAGCATTGATTGGACTATTTCCAGATCTTCTTCCAATAATTATTTCACTTATCATTATTGGAATGCCTATTGCTAAAATACATAATAAATAAATTATTACAAAAGCTCCTCCTCCATTTGTTCCAGCTTTATAAGGGAAGCCCCATATATTACCTAGTCCAACTGCAGAACCTGTAGCTGCTAAAATAAAAGTCCATCTTCCTACCCATGAACCATGACTTTTAAGTTTTGAGAGCTTATCCATATTTATTTCCTAAAAATAATCTAACTATAAGGGTTAACTATATAAGCAATAGTTACTAAAAAACAGATTGATACTAAAACTGTGAGCATTTTTCTTAACTCTTTGTACTCTATTTTTTGATCAAAAAGTATATCTCTTTTGCTTTCAAAATAATAAAACCCATTAAAACCTATAAGGCATAAAAATAAAGCTACCATCAGATTTATAAATGCTATAGCGAGGATAAGGCATCCTAATAAAGAAAAAGATATTCCCACTATTAGGTTTATTGTTTGGGAAAAATTATTATCGCTCCATCCCCATGGTATACCACCAAGAAATGAAAGAATAATAGCGCTGTATAGCGCAAGAGCTAAGATTGAATAATTTGCTAGTTCGCCACCAATTATCCAAGGCATTATTGAAAAAAAACAAAATGGTATAAACCCCATGTAACCAAGTGTTTTTTTTAATTCTATAATATTCAAAATTAATTAATTCCTATTAAGAGTTGCAGTTGTTTTTAGTGCATTCATAATAATGTTATGTCAAAGCAAAAAGATCCAGTTATTGTAAAGAATAAAACAGCTTCAAGAAACTTCATTTTAAGTGATTCTTTTCAAGCAGGAATTGTATTAGAGGGCTGGGAAGTTAAATCACTTAGGAATAATAAAGTAGATGTAAAAGATTGCTATGTGACTCTAAAAAAAGGAGAGGCTTGGTTAATTGGGATGAAAATAGATCCTCCAGCATCACTTAAACATGAGGTTATTGACCCTACAAGATCAAGAAAACTTCTTCTACATAAAAAAGAGATTAAGAAACTCAGTGAAACTATTGAGCAAAAAAGTCTTACCTGTGTTTTAACATCATTATATTGGAAAGAAAATCATATTAAATGTGATATTTCTATTGGAAAAGGTAAGAAACATAGAGATCAAAGGCAAGATATTAAAAAAAGGGATTGGGAAAGAGATCAGGGAAGAATTTTAAAAAATTCTAAGCTTAGGTCTTAATAAGGTATAATTCTGCTCCCTGTAATGGGGGCGAACAGGGTTCGACGTTTCTACTGGACTCCGAAGCGCATGCCAAGATTGTGGTAATTCTTGTAAAACATACTACAAAAAATTTAGTTGCAAATAACGACAACTACGCTTTAGCAGCTTAATGCTAACCGATGCAAAAATTGACTATGGTTTGAAGCATCGGCAAATTACATAGTCTAGCCAAGTTGTGTTGCTTGGACACAGTTTGGTTAAACTTAATCAAGCTCGCTTTAGTACCCTGCTCCTCGGGTCACAAAAGTTAAAAAGCTAATTGGGTGAGCTATGCATGTAGAAGTTAGGCTGAAGGATTAGCGGACGCGGGTTCAATTCCCGCCGCCTCCACCATTTCTTGGAATTTATAATTAAAAAAATATGGACATATATGGTCTACATCATTAAACTACGCTCCACTTATGGCAAATTCGAAACAAACTATTAAAAGAGCTAAGCAAAATGTTGCAACATATAAGCTTAAACATGCGCAAAGATCTATGGCTAGAACAGCTGTCAAAGCTGTGAGAGCTTCGATTGATGCTAATGATCCAGTTAAAGCAAAGGAAGCCCTTTTAAAAGCTGAAAAAATCCTTGACTCCACTGCTTCAAAAAAAGTTATTCATAAAAATGCTGCAGCTCGTTATAAGAGTAGATTGAATAAAGCTGTTAAAGCATTAGGCTAAATCATATTTAATATTAGCAACTTCCTCTGTAAGAGCATTTAAAAGCTCTTTTGTTCCCTCTCCTGTAGCTGCAGAGATAAAGAAAACATTTTTTATTTCAAGCTTACTTACTGCTTTAGGAATAGACATCTTTAATGCACTTAATTTTTCTTTGGGTAATAAATCAATTTTGTTGCATACAACCCAAGCTTCTTTCTGAGTTAAATCTTCTTTATATGACTTTAGTTCTCCTCTTAAAGCACTAATTTGATCTATTGTTGAATTATTTTCATCGGGATAGAGGTCAATAAATAACAGGAGTAGTCCGGTTCTTGATATATGTTTAAGGAATTTTGTGCCTAATCCTGCTCCCTCTGACGCGCCTTCAATTAGTCCAGGTATATCTGCAATAACATAACTTGAATCAGAAGTTTGAATAGTTCCTAAATGAGGTCGAAGTGTAGTAAATGGATAACTGCCTATCTTGGGTTTTGCTGAGGATACCGTATTTAGAAACGTTGACTTACCTGCATTAGGCATTCCTACAAGGCCAACATCGGCTAATGACTTTAATTCTAATCTAATTAATCTCACTTCTCCTTCGTTACCCGGAGTTGCTTTTCTGGGAGCTTGGTTCCTGCTTGATTTAAATCGAGCATTACCTAAACCCCCATCACCACCCTTAACTACTGTATATAACTGATCTACTTCACAACAATCTAGTATGATTTCATTTGAAGCATCATCATAAATTACAGTTCCCTGAGGAATATCAAGAATAAGATTATCAGCAGCAGCACCAGACATATTTTTTCCAGATCCTTGCTTACCATTTTTGGCAGAGAAGACTCTAGTATTTCTGAAGTCTATAAGAGTATTTTTATTGAGATTAACTTTGAAAATTATATCAGCACCTTTTCCTCCATCTCCTCCATCAGGCCCACCAAAAGGTATAAATTTCTCACGCCTAAAACTTACTGAACCTGCACCACCATTCCCGGCCCTAACTTCGAGAAAGGCCTCGTCAATAAAATTCATGATAAAAAGAAACTGTTATTGAGTAATAACGTTAGCAGTCTTTCTGCTTTTAGGTCCTTTATAAGTAAATTGAACAACGCCTGCTGCTTTAGCAAATAAAGTATCATCTTTACCAATGCCTACATTAATTCCTGGATGAGTATTCGTTCCTCTTTGACGTATAAGAATTTCTCCTGCTTTTACAAGCTGGCCGCCGTATCTTTTAACGCCAAGTCTTTTGGCATTGGAATCTCTTCCGTTCTTACTTGAACCACCTGCTTTCTTATGTGCCATTATTTACTCTCTAATTTAATTGATTTAATTTCTACTTGAGAATATCTGGCTCTGTGCCCGACCTTTCTCATACTATGCTTTCTTCTTCTAAATCTTAAAATGGAAAGCTTTTCAGCCTTAACAACATCTTTAATTTCAGCTGTAACTTTAACATTTGATAAATATGGTTGACCAATCTCAACGTTTTTATCATCAACATAGAGCAAAACATTGTCAAAGGTAACTTTTTTTCCAGGCTCATCACTTAATAAATCAACTGAAAGATACTCTCCTTCCTCAATTTTGTGTTGTTTTCCGCCTGATTCTATTACTGCATACATGTTTATATTCCTAAAGGTGGCAAAATATACGCTTTAATGAGGAATTTATCAATAGTTATGTATAATTTTGATGCAATTAGGAGCACTAATGAAATTAATAAATAACTCATATAAAAAAGAACTGCAACTTGTAAATAGACTTATTAAGAGTGAGATTATTAACGAGACCGTTATACAAGAATTATATGATTATATCTTTAAGAAAAATGGAAAGCAGCTGAGACCACTTTTAAGTCTAATTGCTTCATCTCCAGATAAAAGAAAGACTTCAAAAAGAGTTCAAATTGCTGCAATTATAGAGCTCTTGCATACAGCAACTCTTGTGCATGATGATGTGGTTGATGAATCTCCTCTTAGAAGAGGAGCTAAAACAATCAATAATTTTTGGACTAATTCTCATGGAGTTCTGATGGGAGATTTTATTTATTCAAAAGCATTTATGCTGATGGTTGATTTATCGAACCTAAAAATACTTAACGAATTATCTAAAGCAACGAATGATATTTCAAAAGGTGAACTTATACAGTTAGATTTAGTTGGTAAGAAAGAAGTAACTTTAGATGAGCTCTTGCAAATAAGTTACTTTAAAACTGGCAGACTTTTTGAGGCTTCTGCTAAGTGTGGAGCCATTTTAGTTAATGAGAATGATAAAAAATATATTTCTAATGTAAGTAGTTTTGCTAAAAATTTAGGAATAGCATTTCAAATTAAAGATGATATGTTGGATTATTCTCAAAGCTCTAAACATATAGGCAAACCAACTTTGCAAGATTTAAGAGAAGGTAAAATAACATATCCTCTTTATTTTGCGATGAAGGCTGCTGACACGAATGATAAGAGATTTTTACAAAGTTTTTTAGGGGTTCAAACTAAATATAATACATCTATAGTTCTTGAAAAAATTGAAGCTCTTGGAGGAAATCATAAAACAGAAGAACTATTATTAAATTACATTCAAAAATCTAAAAAGTTAGCAAATAAAATAGAAAATAAACAAGTAAGAGAAGAGATGTTAAACTTAAGCAAGTTTTCATACGAGAGAACAAAATAATGTTTAAACCTCAAAGTAAATATTCTAAAGAAGAATTAATTCTATGCTCAGAAGGAGATTTATTTGGTCCTGATGATGGAAAGTTGCCCTCAAGAGAAATGCTAATGTTTGATAATATTTCTCTTATTGATAATTCAAGTGGAGAATTTAGCAAAGGTTTGATTATTGCTCATCTTGATATAGATCCTGATTTGTGGTTTTTTGATGTCCATTTTAAAGGCGATCCTGTAATGCCAGGTTGCTTAGGGCTTGATGCTATGTGGCAGTTGCTGGGCTTTTACTTGCTTTGGAGCGGATTACCTGGCGTAGGAAGAGCGCTAGGCGCTGAAAAAGTTAAATTTTTTGGCCAAGTTCTTCCCACTTCAAAAAAAGTTAGGTATGAATTAGATATAAAAAGAGTAGTTAATAGAGGTGCTGTAGTTGGTCTTGCAAACGGAAAAATGTTTGTTGATGAAAGGCATGTTTATTCTGCAGAAAATCTAAAAGTTGGCCTTTTTAAGGACACAAGTAATTTTTAAGATGAAAAAGGTAGTCATCACTGGTTATGGAATTATCTCGTGCATAGGTAATTCAAAATCTGAAGTTATTCAATCTTTACAACAGGGAAACTCTGGCATTTCTACTAATGCGACTTATGCTGATATGGGATTTCGCAGTCATGTATCTGGATCAATTAATCTAGAGCTTGAAAATTTTATAGATAGGAAATTATTAAGGTTCATGAGCAATGCTGCAGCTTATGGGTATCTAGCAGCTCTTGAAGCGATATCAATGTCAGGTTTAAATGCTGATGATTTAGATTCTCCAAAAACAGGAATAGTTGCTGGATCTGGAGGGGCCTCGTCTCAGAGTCAGATTATTGCTTCCGATATTGCTAGAGCAAAAAGTCCTAAGAGAATAGGCCCTTATGCTGTTACAAAAACTATGGGTAGTACTGTTGCAGCAATATTAGGAACAGCTTTAAAAATTAAGGGAGTCAACTATTCTATATCTTCAGCTTGTTCAACAAGCGCCCATTGTATAGGGCATGCAGCTGAGCTGATTCAAAGCGGAAAACAAGATATTGTCATTGCAGGTGGAGCAGAAGACGAACATTGGACATCCTCTTCTATGTTTGATGCTATGGGAGCACTTTCATCCTCAAGAAATGATTTGCCAGCAACTGCTTCAAGGCCATTTGATAAAGAAAGAGATGGCTTTGTAATTTCAGGTGGTGCGGGAATTGTTATTCTTGAAAGTGAAGAGCATGCAAAAAAGAGAAATGCTAATATTCTTGCGGAATTAACAGGTTATTTTGCGAATTCTGATGGATATGACATGGTAGCTCCTTCAGGAGAAGGTGCAAAAAGATGTATGCAAGAAGCATTAAAAATTTTCGGGGGAAAGGTAGATTATATTAATACTCATGGCACAAGCACTCCTGTTGGTGATATTGCAGAATTAAATGCTATTAAAAGTGTATTTGGTAATGATGCTCCAATTATAAGTTCTACAAAATCAATGACAGGACATTCCTTGGGTGCTACTGGTGCTCAAGAAGCAATTTATTCAATAATGATGATGCAAGATAATTTTATAGCTCCTTCAATCAATATTGATGATATTGTTGATGAGGCAAGTGGATTACATATTAATCAAGAAACCATTCAAAAAGAGCTCCATTCGGTAATGAGTAACTCTTTTGGATTTGGTGGAACTAATGCCAGCTTAATTTTTAGTAAATATTAATTAATAAAGCTTATATAAAGCTTCTTGAGTATATGGGATAACATCTTTAACTCTTCCTTCTTGCATCTTAATAACCCATTCATGATCAGCCAAAAGTGCTCTACCCACTGCTACCATATCGTATTTTTTATTAGATATATCTCTAATAGCCATATCTATATTTGTAGGTGATGCTGGAGCACTCATGTCTATAAAGTCTGAATCAAGGCCGACACTGCCTACACTAATTGTAGGAAGACCAGTGAGTTTCTTGGTCCAATAGGCAAGATTTTCTTTTGAACCCTCAAACTCGCTCTCCCAAAATCTTCTCATGCTTGAATGCAGATAATCTAGACCCGCTTCAGTTGGAGGACCAATGACCTTTTTAAGACTTTCTGGAGACAATGCTAATTTAGCTTCATAATCTTGTTGTTTCCATTGTGAAAATCTTAAACCAACAATAAAGTTATCACTAACATTTGATCTAATTGCTTTTACAATATCGGTTGCTAACTGAGACCGATTATTAATTGAACCGCCGTATAAATCCTCTCTTTCGTTAGTGCCTCTCCAAAAAAAATTATCAATTAAATAACCATGAGCACCATGAATTTCAACTCCATCAAAACCTATTTCTTCACAATATTTCGCATCAGATGCAAATGCTTCAATAGTTTCATTGATATCTTGTGGAGTCATTGCATGAGCAACTCTTTTACCAGGTCTAACAAGACCAGATGCTGTATGCCCAGGAACTTTGGGATCAGGACCCATTCCAGCTTTTCTAAAGCCTCCACAATGCCATAGCTGAGCTACGACAGCACCATTATGATTTTTAATTCCTTCAACAACTTTTTTCCACCCATCTCTAGCAGCAAGCGTATCTAGCCTGGGAACGTTAGGATATGCGCTTGAAGCTTTATGACTAACTTCTACGCCTTCAGTGATAATTAGGCCCACCTTGGCCTTAGATCGCCTTTCATAGTAGCTAACAACATCAGCGGTGGGAATGCCTCCTGGGGACTGATTGCGCGTCATAGGTGCCATTACAACTCTATTTCTCAATAAAGTATTATTTAATTTATATGGATTAAAGAGCATCTTTCAAATATGAGTTTATTTTAGTTTATTGAATTTACTTCTTCTCCAAGGAAAAAAAGAAGGCATATCACTAGAGATTTTATTGACATACTCTGCTTCACGTTTCTCTAGAAATGACATTACTCCCTCTGCTGCATCCTCAGATGCTCCCCTAGAATCAATTGCTTTACTATCTATAACATGAGCGTCTTCTGGACTAGGTGCAGAAGACATATCCCAAATCATATGTCTGGTTAGAGCAACAGAGACAGGTGCAGTATTCGAAATGAGTTTCTCAGCGATCTTTTTAGTTTCATCTAATAACTCTGATGGCTCAAACAAATAGTTAACGAGTCCAAATTTTAAGGCATCTTTAGCGCTAAATAATTCTCCAGAAAAACATAGCTCTAATGCTTTTGATATTCCTACAATTCTTGGTAAAAACCAGCTTGAACATGCATCAGGAACAATACCTCTTTTTGCAAAAACAAAACCAAATCTACAAGAAGAAGAGGCAACTCTTATATCAGCAGCGAGTTGAAGTGATGCTCCAATACCTACCGCATCTCCATTGCAAGCAATAAGAATAGGCTTCAAACAGTTGTACATTCTAAGGGTGAGTATTCCTCCAGAATCTCTCCTAAATTCTGCTTCATATTTAGCAGAGGTATCAAACTCTGAATTGAAAGTATCTGCTCCTGCAGATAAATCTGCACCAGCACAAAAAGCTCTTCCTTTGCCTGTAATAATTACAGCCTTAATTGAATCTTGAGAATCTATATGATCAAAAACACTAAGCATTTCAGACATCATTCTGAAATTAAATGCGTTTAATTTTTCAGGTCGATTTAGAGTTATATATCCTATAGAGTCTTCTTCTTTAAAATGAATTGTCTTAAGATCTTCCACTAGGTAAATTTTTTAAAAAGGTATATCTTCTTCTGAAATTCCGGTGTTGTCACCTTGTGATAATGAGCTGGGGTTAGACTGGTTCATAGAAGATTCACCTTGGCTTGGGCGAGAGTCTAGGAAATTAAATTGATTGCCAACAATTTCAGTCGTCCATCTATCATTACCATCTTTATCTTGCCATTTTCTTGTTTGAAGTTTTCCTTCTACATAAATTTTAGAACCTTTGTCTAGATATTTTTCTATTGTTTCAGCAGGCTTGCCAAAAAAAACGACTTTGTGCCATTCTGTTTTGTCTCTCATTTCACCAGACTCTCTATCTTTCCATGATTCTGTAGTTGCTATTGAAAGATTAGCTACAGCTGAATTGGTTGCTGTATATCGCATTTCAGGTTTTTGACCCAGATTGCCTATCAATATCACTTTATTTACGCCATTGCTCATAATTACCTCTTATAATAATCAGTAAAGTTTAACCTAAATTTATTTAATCATCACCGGTATTTTATTACTTATGGAAAGTATTTTTATTAAAGGCGCGAGAACGCATAATCTAAAGAACATTAGTCTTGAGATTCCAAGGAATAAAATTATTGTTATTACTGGTCTCTCAGGTTCTGGTAAATCCTCTTTAGCTTTTGATACTCTTTATGCAGAGGGGCAAAGAAGATACGTAGAATCTCTTTCAACTTATGCTAGGCAATTTTTATCATTGATGGAAAAACCAGATGTTGACCAAATTGATGGCTTATCACCTGCTATTTCTATTGAACAAAAAGCAACATCTCATAATCCAAGATCCACAGTTGGTACCGTTACTGAAATATATGATTACTTGAGATTGCTTTATGCAAGAATTGGAACTCCAAAATGCCCTGATCATAACGAAGAACTGAGAGCAAAAACTGTCTCAGAAATCTGTGATGAAGTTTATCGCATAGAAGAGAATACTAAAATCATGATACTTGCTCCCTTGGTAAGAGGAAAAAAGGGTGAGCATCTAGGAGTATATGAAGAACTTAGAAAAGAGGGTTATGTAAGAGTTAAAGTTGATGGAGTTGTGTACCCAATGGAAGAGTTTCCTAACCTTGAAAAAAATAAAAAGCATGACATATCGGCAGTCGTAGACAGAATTGCAATAAAACTATCAGATGAAAATAGAATTAGACTTTCTGAATCGATTGAAAATGCATTAAGGCTTTCAAATGGCTTAGTAAAAATTGAATCTATTGATTCAGCGAAAGTTGATCAGTTACACTCATCAAATTTTTCATGCTCTCAGTGTGGCTATTCTATTGCAGAATTAGAGCCAAGAATGTTTTCATTTAATAATCCTTTTGGTGCATGTGGTAAATGTGATGGTCTTGGAGTTATTCAATACTTTAACGAAAAAATGTTGATACCCGATGAAGATGTTTCCATTAGTAATGGTGCAATTAAAAAATGGAATAGAAGAAATAGATTTTATTATCATCAACTTAAATGTTTAGCTAAACATTATAAATTTAGTCTTGATACTTCTTGGAAAGAGTATCCTGAAGAATTAAAAAGAATTTTATTATGGGGATCTAAAGAGCAAATTGATTTTTCTCATAGATTCAGAAGTGGAAGTAAAATAGTTAGAAGGCATAGATTTGAAGGAATTATCCCTAATACTGAAAGAAGATTTAAAGAGACAGACTCAGAATATATGAGAGATGATCTTGCTAAATTGATGTCTAAAAGTTCTTGTGATGAATGTAATGGTTCTAGATTAAATAAAGAATCAAGAAATGTCTATATCAATAAAACCCCTATTTATGAAATAACAAATCTAAGAATATCAGATGCATTAGCATTTATGAAAAACATGAAGTTAACTGGTTCGAAAGCAAAAATTGCTGAAAGAGTTTTAAAGGAAATAGTTCAAAGATTGTCTTTTTTATCTGATGTTGGGTTAAATTATCTAACTCTCGAAAGAAGCGCTGAAACATTATCAGGCGGTGAAGCTCAAAGAATAAGGCTTGCTAGTCAAATAGGATCTGGATTAGTTGGGGTTACCTATGTTCTTGATGAGCCGTCTATTGGCCTTCATCAAAGGGACAATTCTAAGCTGATAAAAACGCTAAATCATCTAAAAAATCTTGGTAATACGGTTATAGTTGTTGAGCATGATGAAGAAGCTATAAGAAGTGCAGATCATATAATTGATATTGGACCTGGTGCTGGAAAGCATGGAGGAGAGATATGTGCATCTGGCACTATAGACGATATATTAAATAATAAAAAATCTATAACGGGACAATACTTATCTGGCAAAAAAGGTATAACTGTTCCAAAAAAACGGACTAAACCAGGTAAAGAATTTGTCTCTATAATAAATGCTTCTGAAAATAATTTAAAGAATGTAACAGTTGATATTCCTATTGGTTTATTTACATGTATAACTGGTGTATCAGGATCTGGAAAATCGTCCTTAATCAATCAAACACTACTCCCTATAACTTCCTTTATGTTAAATAAAGCAAAGCTAACAAAAGAGATTAACTGTGAAAAAATAGAAGGTTTAGACTACTTAGATAAGGTAATCAGTATCGACCAGTCACCCATAGGAAGAACTCCTAGATCAAATCCAGCAACCTATACTGGACTATTTTCTTATATTAGAGATCTTTTCTCTGAGTCAGTTGAAGCTAAATCACGAGGATATAAACCAGGTAGATTTAGTTTTAATGTTAAAGGCGGAAGGTGTGAAGCTTGCCAAGGAGATGGCGTTACTAAAGTAGAGATGCATTTTCTTGCAGATGTATATGTGCTCTGTGATGTCTGCAATGGTCAGAGATATAATGAGCAAACTTTAGATATCAAATTTAAAAATAAGAATATTAGCCAAGTCTTAAATATGACAGTTGAGGAGGGTTTAGAGTTTTTTGATGCAATTCCAACAATTAAGAAAAAATTATCAACATTATCTGATGTAGGCTTGGGCTACATAACATTAGGGCAGTCAGCTATAACACTCTCCGGAGGTGAAGCTCAAAGAATTAAACTTGCTAAAGAGTTATCAAAAAGAAGTACAGGTAAGACTCTATTTGTATTAGATGAGCCCACTACTGGCCTTCATTTTGCAGATATAGAGTTACTATTAAAGGTTCTCGAAAGATTAAAATCTCAAGGTAATACAATTGCAGTTATTGAGCATAATCTTGATGTCATTAAGACAGCGGACTGGGTTATTGATCTTGGACCAGAAGGTGGGAGCGAGGGAGGTACCATCGTTGCTGAAGGAACCCCAGAAGAAGTATCAAAGGTTAAAGAGTCCTATACAGGAACGTACCTGAAAGAAATTTTAAAATAATTAAGCTGCGCTATCTTCTTTTAGTTCTGGTGTTGACGATTCATCGTTAGCAGAATCTTCAACTCTATCGACTAACTCTATATAAGCCATATCAGCTTTATCCCCAGGTCTAAATCCAGCTTTGATAATTCTTGTATAACCACCTTTTCTATCTTTTGCATTAACAGCAACAGAAGTAAAAAGCTTACCTACTGCTTCATCTGATCTCAATCTATTAAAGGCAAGTCTTCTGTTTGCAACAGTATCTTCTTTAGCAAGAGTTATTAGTGGTTCAATTGTCATCCTTAACTCTTTTGCTTTTGCAAGAGTTGTCCTAATAATTTCTCTTTCAATCAATGCAATGGAAAGGTTTTTAAGCAAAGCCTTTCTGTGAGAAGAATTTCTATTTAATTTTCTACCTGCTTTTCTATGTCGCATATTTATTTAACCTAATGGAGGCCAGTTCTCTACCACCATTCCTAGTGATAAGCCTTTAGATGCAAGAACATCTTTTATTTCATTTAATGATTTTTTTCCAAGATTTGGGGTTTTTAATAAATCAAATTCTGATCTATGAATTAAATCTCCAATAAGGAAAATGCTTTCAGCTTTTAGACAGTTTGTTGATCTTACTGTTAATTCAAGCTCTTCAATCGATCTTAAAAGTAAAGGATCAAAATCATTTTGATCTTTCTTAGCTTCTTGTTCGGCAATAGCATCTAAATCTACAAATGAAGCTAATTGCTGTTGAAGAATAGTCGCACAATGTTCAATTGCCATCTTAGGGTCAATAGTTCCATCCGTTTCTAGCTCTATAATCAGCTTATCTAAGTCTGTTCTTTTTTCAAATCTTGCATTATCTATTGAATATGCAACTCTTCTAACAGGACTAAAAGAAGCATCTACTTTTAAAGCGCCAATTGATGTATCTTCCTCATCCCTTGCGTCTGCTGGTTCATAGCCTCTTCCTGTTTTTACAGTAACAGACATCTTCAAAGATACTTTATCAACAATGGTAGCTATGTGATGATCTGCATCTACAAGCTCAACATTACCTGGAACCTGAAAAGATGCTGCTGATACTTCACAAGGTCCAGCTATATCTAATTCCAAAGTTGCTGATGTTCCTTCAATTATCTTCACTGGAAGATCTTTGAGGTTTAAGAGAATATCGATAACATCCTCTCTTACACCTTCTATAGTACTGTATTCATGAGCAACACCATCTATGGTTGCATCCGTAACAGCTGCTCCTGGCATTGATGATAGTAAAATTCTTCTTAATGCATTACCTAGGGTGTGTCCAAAACCTCTTTCTAGCGGTTCTAGTGTTACCTTGGATACATTAATTCCCTCATCATCTACTTGAATATCTGATGGTACTAATAAATCGATTACTGATGTTTGCATAATTTCCCTCTTTTCTTTTAAAAAATATTGTTATTTAGAATAAAGCTCAACAATTAAGTTTTCATTAATTTCTGTACTTAGCTCAGTTCTATCTGGAACATTTCTAAATACACCCTTTAAATTCTTATCATCAACTTCTACCCAGTCACATACTTCTCTAGATGCCGCTAATTTAAGAGCAGCATGTATTCTTAAATGGCCTTTTTTTGATTCTCTTACCGCTATTTCGTCTCCTGCTTGAACTTGATAAGATGGAATATTTACAGTTGTTCCATTAACAGTAAATGCTTTATGAGAAACCATTTGCCTTGCCTCTGCTCGAGTACATCCAAAACCAAGTCTATACACAACATTATCAAGTCTCTGTTCTAATAGTGATAATAAGTTTTCACCTGTATTTCCTTTGGTTGATGCAGCTTTTTTATAGTAATTTCTAAATTGCTTTTCTAGAACTCCATACATTCTTCTAACTTTCTGCTTTTCTCTTAACTGCAATCCGTAATCAGATAATCTTCCTCTTCTAGCGCCTTGAGCAGCACCTGGAGGTGATTCCATATTGCATTTTGATTCAATAGCTCTTACGCCACTTTTGAGAAATAGGTCAGTGCCTTCTCTTCTCGATAATCTTAAAGATGGTCCTCTATATCTTGCCATTTAAATCTCCTTAAACCCTTCTTTTCTTGGATGGTCTGCATCCATTATGAGGAAGAGGCGTAACATCAGTTATGCTCTTTATTTTTAATCCACATGCGTTTAGAGATCTTATTGCAGACTCTCTTCCACCACCTGGTCCCTTTACTTTTACATCTAAATTAATCATGCCAAATTCTTTTGCTGCACTTCCTGCTTTTTCAGCAGCTATCTGTGCTGCAAAAGGAGTGCTTTTTCTTGACCCTTTAAAACCAGAGCCGCCAGAAGTTGCCCAACAAACAGTATTACCCTGCTTGTCTGTAATAGTAACAATAGTATTGTTAAAAGAAGACTGAATATGCGCAACGCCTTCCGTAACAACTTTTTTTGATTTTTTACCTTTTACTGCCATTCAATTAACCTCTCATTGGTTTTTTTGCACCTTTGCGTGTTCTTGCATTAGTTTTAGTTCTTTGCCCTCTTGTAGGAAGCTTTCTTCTATGCCTAATTCCTCTATAACTACCTAAATCCATCAACCTTTTAATGTTTGTACTAATGTTTCTTCTTAAATCACCCTCTACAGCATAAGTTGCTACAGCCGTTCTTATTTTTTCTACTTCATCTTCAGTTAGGTCAGAAACTCTTCTTGTATAGTCTATTTTAAGACCAGTGCATATATCTTGAGCTGTTTTTCTACCAATACCAAAAACATGAGTTAGAGATATTTCAACGTGCTTATTTTCTGGGATATTAACACCCGCGATTCTTGCCATAATCTATCCTTGCCTTTGTTTGTGTTTAGGGTCAGTTTTACAAATAACAAATAAAACGCCATTGCGCCTAACTGTTTTGCAGTTTCTACATATTTTTTTTACAGATGCTCTTACTTTCATATTATCTTTTATAGTTTTTTAAATTAGCTTTTTTCATTAAGGATGAATATTGACTCGACATCATATGTGATTGAACTTGAGCAATAAAATCCATTAAAACAACAACAATAATTAGAACAGAGGTTCCTCCAAAATAAAAAGAGACGCCTGCAAAATTTATCAATGCCAATGGTAATAAACAAATTAATGTTAAATAAATAGCTCCAAATACTGTTAATCGAGCTAAAACACTATCAATATATTGGGCTGTTTGTTCACCTGGTCTTATACCTGCAATATATGCTCCAGACCTTTTGAGATTATCTGAAACTTCCCTGGTATTAAAAGTCAGAGCTAACCAAATAAAACAAAATGAAATAATTAGGGCAGAGAAAACTAAAATATACAAAGGCTGTCCAGGTGTAAGAGCTAATGAAGCCGTTTGCAAGAAATTCGTACCTTCGCTTTGACCAAACCACGATGCTAATGAAGCAGGAAACAGTAAGAAAGTGCTCGCAAAGATTGCCGGAATGACTCCTGCCATGTTTACTTTAAAAGGTAAGTGGCTAGATTGAGCTTGCATTAATTTTCTACCTTGCTGTCTTTGAGCATAATTAACTGTGATTCTTCTTTGCCCTCTTTCAATAAAAACGACGACTGCAATAACTGCCATAGCTAGAACAGCAATTGCAAGTAGTAATAAAATATTTAAATCACCTTGTCTTGATTGTTCGAGAGCCTGGCCAATTGCTCCAGGTATTCCTGTTAATATACTTGTAGCAATAATAAGAGATATTCCATTACCTATGCCTCTTTCTGATATTTGCTCACCAAGCCACATTAAAAATACTGTTCCAGCTACTACTGAAAATACTGCAGAAGCAAAGAAAGCAGCGCCAGGGGTATAAGCAAGGCCGCTACCGCTTAATGTTACAGCTAAGGCTGATGCCTGAACAAAAGCTAATACAACTGTCCCATATCTTGTGTACTGAGTAATTTGATTTCTTCCAGCTTGGCCATCTTTTTTTAACTCTTGGAGATAAGGTATTGAGTTTGAAAATAATTGCATGATGATTGCCGAAGAAATGTAAGGCACAACATTAAGAGCAAAAATACTCATTCTCTCTAGAGCTCCACCGGAGAACAAATTAAACATGTCTAAAAGTGTTCCCTGATTCTGTTCGAACAAAGAGGATAGCCTGTCAGGATCAATTCCTGGTATTGGAATATGTGTGCCTAGACGATATACAAGTATAGCTACGAATACAAATCGTAACCTTCTCCATAAATCGCTCATACCTTTTCCTTGGTCAGACATTATTTATTCCTGTATGGACCCTCCGGCTTTCTCAATAGATTCCCTAGCTCCTTTAGTAACCTTAATACCAATAACATTTATTTTTGATGATAATTCTGTATTGCCATATATTTTTACTTTCTCAATTTTTTTGCTGATAATCTTATTTTGCTTAAGTGTTTCTAGTGAAACTTCTGACATACCTTCGAGTAACTTTACATTGACATCTTTAAGTAGATTATTTGTTCTTGAGGAAAATCCGAATTTAGGAACTCTTTGCTGTAAAGGCATTTGTCCGCCCTCAAATCCAGGTCTAACATTTCCACCAGATCTTGATTTTTGTCCTTTGTGCCCTCTTCCTGCCGTCTTACCAGTTCCAGAGCCAATACCTCTCCCAACCCTTTTTCTGTTTTGAACAGTTCCAGGATTTGATAAAGTGTTAAGAGCTAAATTATTTGTATTTTCTTCTGTCATTTTTAACTTTCCATTACCTCAACCATATCTGATATCTTATTTACCATGCCTCTATTACTTGGTGTATCAACTATAGTTACGGTTTGATTCAATTTTTTAAAGCCTAGTCCTTTTATACAAAGTTTATGAGACTCCATTCTGCCAATGCCGCTTTTAATAAGTTTTACTTTTAATGTTTTTTCTTTACTCATAACTCTTCTTCTGATGATTTACCACGCCTTAATGCAACTGTTTTAGGAGACTCCATGGAACTAAGTGCATTAATGGTTGCTCTAACTACATTCACAGGATTAGTTGATCCATAACATTTGGCTAGAACATTTTGAACACCTGCTAGCTCTAGCACTGCTCTCATGGCACCACCTGCAATGATTCCTGTTCCTTCTGATGCAGGTTGCATGTAAACATTTGCAGAGTTATGTTTAGCTTTAATTGGGTACCATAGAGTGGTGTTATTTAACTCAACATCTATCATGCTTCTTCTAGCATTTTCCATAGCTTTTTGAATGGCGATTGGAACCTCTTTAGCCTTACCTCTTCCAAAACCTACTTTACCTTTACCATCTCCAACAACTGTAAGAGCAGTAAAACCAAAGATTCTTCCACCTTTAACTACTTTAGCAACCCTATTAACCTGAACAAGCTTCTCTTCGAGAGCATCTTGTTGTTGACCAGCAGTATTTAAATTTTCTTGTTTCATATTTAATTAAAACTCCAAGCCAGCTTCTCTGGCAGAATCTGCAAGCGCTTTGATGCGACCATGGTATTTATATCCAGATCTATCAAAAACAACTTTCTTGATACCATTTTCTAGTGCTCTTTCCGCAATTTTTTTTCCTAAATCTTTTGCACTTTCTACATTATTATTTTTTGATTTAGCTTCTTTTTCTATAGTAGATGCAGAGGCTATGACTTTAGAACCCAAACTATCAAACAACTGAACATAAAAATTCTTTGAAGATCTATAAACACTTAGTCTTGGAGCTTCTTGTTCTCTAATCTTCATTCGAGTTTTTTTAGCTCGTCTTATTCTTGAAATATTCTTTTCACTCATAACTATGCTCCTGCTGCCTTCTTAGCTTCTTTTCTCTTGATAACTTCATCGGCATATTTTACGCCTTTACCTTTATATGGTTCAGGAGGTCTAAATGCTCTAATCTCTGCAGCAGCTTGGCCTAAGGCTTGTTTGTTATGACTACTTAAAACGACTTCTGTTTGAGATGGAGTCTCTACACTAACTTCATCAGGCAATTGATACTTAACAGGATGAGAGAATCCAAGACTTAATTCTAATAACTTTCCGGATGCTTTAGCTCTATATCCAACTCCAACCAATTGTAATTTTTTTTGAAACCCTTCAGAAACACCAATAACCATATTATTAATTAATGCACGGGTTGTTCCAGCTAGCGCAACAGACTCTTGAGAATCTCCGTACTGAACAGTAATAACATTCTCTTCTTGTTTCAATGAAACTGATTGAGGTAATTGAAAATCTAATGTACCTTTAGTACCAGAAACTTGAATATTGGAATTTTCGATATTCACCTTTACTGAATCAGGAAGTGTTATTGGGTTTTTTGCTACTCTAGACATAATTAAAATACCTCACAAAGGACTTCTCCTCCGATATTTTTTACTTTAGCTTGTTTATCGGTCATAAGCCCCTGGTTAGTAGAGATAATATAGGCTCCTAAACCATTTTTAACAGGTTTTAAGTCTTCAGGCCCAGAATATCTTCTTAAACTTGGTTTGCTAATTCTTTTAATATTTTTAATAGCAGGTTTTTCATTAAAATATTTTAAAGTGATACTAATAGAAGCTTTATTATTTGCTTCTTCGACTTTTTTACAGCTCTTAAGATAACCTTCACTTACCAAAACATTAACTAGTTCATGTTTAACTTTTGAATAAGGTGCAGAAACTTCATCCTTGCCACGCATAAGGCCGTTCCGAATTCTTGTTAGACAATCTGATATAGGATCTTGAAAACTCATATTATTACCAACTTGATTTAACTAAACCTGGAATATCGCCTCTCATGGCAGCCTCTCTAAGCTTAATTCGGCTAAGGCCAAACTTTCTATAGACGGCATGTGGTCTTCCAGTTATTGAACATCTTCTTACTACTCTTGAGGCGCTTGCATTTCTTGGAAGCTTCTGAAGCTTTTTATAAGCATCAGACCTTTCCTCATCACTTGCATTCAAATTCATAAATGTAGCTTTAAGCTCTGCTTTTTTAGCAGCATATTTAGCTACAGTCTTTTTTCTTTTGACTTCTCTTGCGATCATTGATTTTTTAGCCATTTATTTTACCTACTTCTTAAATGGGAATTCTAAAACTTCTAGTAAAGCTTTAGCTTCTTCCTTTGTGTTAGCTGAGGTATTTATGCAGATATCCATACCTCTAATATTATCTATGTTGTCGTAATTTATTTCTGGAAATATTATTTGCTCTTTGATCCCAAAACTATAATTACCTTGGCCATCGAAAGACTTAGGATTTAATCCTCTAAAATCCCTTTCTCTAGGTATAGCGATGTTAATAAGCCTTTCAATGAAATCATACATTCGCTCTCCTCTAAGAGTTACCTTGCAGCCTATTGGATATCCTTCTCTAATTTTAAAGCTAGCAACTGATTTTCTTGCTTTAGTAGTTACAACTTTTTGACCTGCTATAGACTCTAAATCTGCAACTGCAGATGTTAAGTGTTTTTTATCAGTTAAAGCCTGTCCAACTCCCATATTGATAACAACTTTTTTAAGCCTAGGAACAGCCATAACATTATTCATTCCAAGCTTTTCCTGTAAAGCAGGAACCATTTCTTTGTTAAATTTTTGTTTTAAATTAGCCATCTACTTAATTTCCGCGTCATTAGACTTAAATAATCTTATTTTTTTTCCATCTTTATCTTTTGAATACTTTATCTTGTCTGCGCCTTTCGTTTTAGGGTTCCAAATAGATACATTGGATAGATCAATAGCTGCTTCTTGCTCAACGATTCCACCAGCAACTCCCATTTGGGGATTGGGCTTAGTATGCTTTTTTACCATATTGATTCCAGTAACAATTGCCCTATTATTACTCTTCATAATTTTTCTAATATTGCCTTTTTTGCCAATATCTTTTCCAGTGATGACAATTACTTCATCGCCAGTTTTAAGTTTTGTATTTGTTTTTACTAAATTATTCATTATAAAACTTCTGGGGCTAAGGATAGAATCTTCATATAGCTTCCATCTCTAAGCTCTCTAGTAACAGGGCCAAATACCCTAGTTCCTATTGGAGCTTTCTGATTGTTTAATAAGACTGCTGCGTTTTCATCAAATTTAATTAATGACCCATCTCTGCGTCTCACACCTTTTTTAGTTCTAACAATAAGGGCATCCACAACCTGACCCTTTTTAACTTTGCCAGTTGGAATAGCTTCACGAACAGCTACTTTAATAATATCGCCAATATTGGCATAACGTCTTTTAGAACCACCAAGAACTTTTATGCACATAACACTTCTAGCGCCGCTATTATCTGCTATCTTAAGAATAGTCTGCATTTGTATCATTACACTGTCTCCTCTTGAGATTCATTAGCATTCACTTCAGTATTTGCTGCTTCTATCTCTTGATTGGTAACCAAGACCCAAGTCTTATTTTTAGAAATAGGTCGACATTCTTTGACAGTTACTATGTCTCCAATACTTGCATCATTGCTTTCATCATGGGCATGTACTTTTGTTGTACGCTTCATTATTTTTCCATAGAGCGGATGTCTCACTTTTCTTTCAACCTTCACTGTTATTGTTTTATCCGCTTTATCAGATATTACAACTCCTGTAAGTAGTCTTGGATTTGAAGATGTCATTATTTAACTTCCTTATTCTTTGTCTCTGTAATTAGAGTCTTAATTCTTGCTATTTTTTTTCTAGTATTTTTTAAAAGATTTGTTTCGTTAAGTTGGCCAGTTTTATGTTTGATGCGCATAGTAAATTGCTCAGCTCTAACAGATGCTAATTCTTGATTAAGTTGGTCTAAATCTTTTTTTCTTAGGTCTATTAATTCTTTGCTCATATTATTAATCCTTCTTTAAGAAACGAGTTTTTACAGGCAACTTCGCAGAAGCTAATTTAAATGCTTCTCTTGCAAGCTCTTCAGTAACACCAGCCATCTCAAACATAACCTTGCCTGGTTGAACTAATGCTACCCAATACTCAACATTTCCTTTACCTTTTCCCATTCTTACCTCAAGAGGTTTTTTTGTAATTGGTTTATCAGGAAATAATCTAATCCAAATATTACCGCCTCTTTTAATATGTCTAGTCATTGCTCGCCTTGCAGCTTCAATTTGACGTGCTGTAATTCTTCCTCTATCAGCAGCAACTAGACCAAATCTTCCAAATGCAACAGTATTACCATTTTGAGCTAAGCCTCTATTTCTGCCCTTATGCATTTTTCTAAATTTTGTTTGTTTTGGTTGTAACATAATATTTAATTTTATTTATCTTCTTGTTTAAATGGATCGCCCATTACTTCGCCCTTAAACACCCAAACCTTTACTCCAATAATTCCATATGTAGTTAAAGCTTCAGCCGTACCGTAATCAATATCTGCCCTTAATGTATGGAGAGGAACTCTCCCCTCTCTGTACCATTCAGTTCTAGCTATCTCAGCTCCATTTAATCTTCCAGAAACTTCAATCCTAACTCCCTTAGCACTTTGTCTTAATGCACTTTGGACTGTTCTTTTCATTGCTCTTCTAAACATAACTCTTCTTTCTAGCTGTTGTGCGACCCCTTCAGCTAAAATTGTTGCGTCTAAATCAGGCTTCTTAACTTCTTTAATATTTATTTGTGTAGGCTGGCCAACAATTTTTTCAACTGCTTTTTTAAGGTTTTCAATTTCTTCTCCTCTTTTACCGATAATAATTCCCGGTCTAGAGGTATGAATGAAAACTACAAAATTATCAGCAGACCTCTCAAGTTCAATCTTGCTTACTGAAGAAAACTTTAATCTTTTTTTGAAATACTCTCTAACTTTGAGATCCTGAACAACATTTTCTGAAAAAGCTTTACCTTTAGCATACCAATTTGCATTGTGCTTCTTAACAACTCCTAATCTAAAACCATTTGGGTGTACTTTTTGTCCCATTATTTCTCCTGATCAGTAAGTATGATTTCAATATGGCATGTAGGTTTTATTATCCTATCTGCTCTACCTCTTGCACGAGGCTTCATACGTTTTAATCTCATTCCTTGATTAACAATTATTGATTTTATAACCAATAGATCGATATCAGCTTTTTCATTATTCTCAGCATTAGCAATAGCTGATTCTAATAACTTTTTAATAACAGCAGATCCTTTTTGCTTATTAAATATTAAGAAATCCATTGCATCCTGAACTGACTTACCTCTAACAGCATTAGCCACTAACCCAGCTTTTTGCGGAGATAATCTAGTTCCTTTTAGATATGCTCTTGTTTCCATTATTTACTTTTCCTATCGCCTGAATGCATTTTAAATGTTCTTGTAACTGCAAATTCGCCCAGTTTGTGTCCAACCATATCTTCATTAATATAGACTGGGATATGTTGTCTTCCGTTGTGAACTGCAATCGTAAGTCCAACCATTGACGGCATTACCATTGATCTTCTTGACCAAGTTTTAATAGGTCTTTTATCATTAGATGCATTGGCTGCATCAACTTTCTTTTCTAATGAAAGATCTATAAATGGGCCTTTTTTTAGTGATCTTGGCATAATTTACTTCCTGCTTCCTTTTCTTCTGATTATTAAATCATTAGTTCTCTTGTTCTTTCTTGTTTTGTATCCTTTTGTAGGAACGCCCCATGGAGTAGATGGATGCCGACCTCCAGAAGTTCTACCTTCACCCCCACCATGAGGATGATCAACTGGATTCATAGCAACACCTCTAACAGTAGGTCTAACTCCTCTCCATCTTTTAGCACCAGCTTTTCCAAGAGACCTAAGATTATGTTCACTATTGCAAACAGTTCCTAAAGTCGCTCTGCAATCCGATAAAACTTTTCTAGTTTCACCAGACTGAAGTCTGAGAGTTGCGTAAATACCTTCTTTTGCAATTAGCCTAGCTGAAGTACCAGCACTTCTTGCAAGTTGAGCACCTTTTAATGGTTTTAATTCAATACAATGAACATTTGTACCAAGAGGTATATCTTTAAGTTTCATTGAGTTACCAGTTTTAATATCAGCTGAATCTGAAGATATTACTTCATCACCAACCTTTAACTTTGCAGGAGCTATAATATATTTTCTTTCTCCATCTTTATATTTTAATAATGCGATATGTGCAGTTCTGTTTGGGTCATATTCGATAGTTTCTACTATTGCCGGTATTTCTAATTTATCTCTTTTAAAATCTATAACTCTGTAGTGTTGTTTATGTCCGCCGCCTTGATGGCGAACAGTAATTCGACCATTATTATTTCTTCCACCATTTTTAGATTTAGGTTGGAGTAATGCCTTAAAAGGCTTACCTTTATGTAAATCAGATTTTACTGATATGACATGCCTTCTGGCTGGACTGGTAGGCTTTGCCTTAACAATAGTCATTTTAATTTATTCCCTCAAATTGAATTTCAGAATCTTGACTCAAAGTTACAAAAGCTTTTTTATAATTAGATCTTTTATAAGTTCCTGTTCGATTTCTTTTTGTTTTTCCTTTTACAACTGAAGTTGTAACTGATAAAACTTCAACTTTAAAAAGCTCTTCAACAGCTTGTTTTATTTCCCTTTTGTTAGCATTAAGGTCAACTTTAAAAACTACCTGCTTATGTGCTTCATTCACCCGTGCAGATTTTTCAGTAACTATCGGGGCCTTAATTAAGGTATAGAGTTTTTCATTTAACATTAGATCCACTCCTCAATTAATTTAAATGCTTCTGCAGTCACAGCAACCTTGTCTGCTCTTAATAAAATTACTGGGTTTATCTCTTTGACGGTAATAACGTCCACATTTGGGATATTTCTGGCAGAAAGATAAAAATTAGAGTCAAAAGTATCAGTAATAAATAAAACCTTGCTTAATGAAAAATCGCTTAGAAATTTTGCTATTTCTTTAGTTTTTGGTTTTTCTAATACAGGTGTTTCTATAGCTACCAATTTACCTTGTCTTAATAATTCAGAGAAGATAGATCTTAATGCAGCTCTGTACATTTTCTTATTAATTTTTTTACTGTAGTCTCTTGGAGTTGAAGCAAATGTAACTCCACCACCTCTCCATAAAGGACTTCTTATTGTTCCAGCTCTAGCCCTACCTGTTCCTTTTTGTCTGTATGGCTTTTTACCACCACCTCTTACTTCAGAACGTGTTTTTTGTTTGGAGGATCCTTGTCTTGACCCAGCCATGTAGCTTACAACAGCCTGATGAACTAATGACTCATTAAAATCTTTACCAAAAGTGGTTTCAGAAATAGTAATATCTGATTTTTTTGTAGATGTTGTTAGTAAATCTATCTTCATTTTTTCTTGAGTGA
The DNA here is from genome assembly GCA_902509965.1 of uncultured SAR86 cluster bacterium. Classification (GTDB taxonomy): domain Bacteria; phylum Pseudomonadota; class Gammaproteobacteria; order Magnimaribacterales; family D2472; genus MED-G78. Next base: position 6,938 of record CABWZP010000003.1, on the reverse strand, counting down.
TGGTTTAATTTTCAAATCTGATCCGTTAAATCCTGGAACTGCTCCCTTTACATAAAGAACGCTGTTTTCAAGATCCAATTCAACAATTTTTAAACTTTGCACAGTAGTGGTTGCATTACCCATGTGGCCTGACATCTTCTTGCCTTTCCAAACTCTTCCCGGAGTTTGGCATTGACCAATAGAACCGTGAGCTCTGTGTGAAAGTGAGTTACCGTGTGTTGCATCTTGCATTGCAAAATTATGGCGCTTAATAACGCCTGCATAACCTTTACCTTTAGAAGTTCCAGTTATATCTACATATTGTCCAGTTTCAAATACATCAGCTGTTAGATGATTGCCTATTTGATATTCGGCAGCATTTTTAGCATCTGTTCTAAATTCAGCTAACTTTCCAGGCTCAAGATTAACCTTCTTAAAGAATTCAGTAGTTGATTTTGTTAGATTATTTGATTTTTTTGTTTTAGAGACTACAAGGGCATCGTACCCATCTCTATCAGAAGTCTTAATATCAGCAATGAAATTACCAGATACTGAAATTACCGTTACAGGAATAGAAGTTCCGTCTTCTAAAAAAAGTCGGGACATTCCAGATTTTTTTCCTATTAAGCCAGTGCTCAATTTACTCTCCTTTTTACGGGGCTACTAACCCTCTATGGCCGCCTAAGCGTTAAAAATTATTTACTAACCAAGACTTATTTGGACATCTACCCCAGCAGATAGATCTAATTTCATTAATGCATCAACTGTCTTATCAGTTGGCTCAACAATATCCATAAGTCTCTTATATGTAACTATCTCATATTGATCTCTAGCATCTTTATCTTTATGCGGTGAGGTCAATATAGTTGTTCTCTCTTTCTTAACTGGTAATGGGATTGGGCCTCTTACTAATGCACCTGTCTTTTTAACAGTTTCTACAATTAATTTTGTAGAGGCATCAATCAATCTATAATCAAATGCTTTTAGCCTAATTCTTATTGATTGATTATCCATTTTTACTAATTATTACCTATTAATTCTTTTATTTTCACACTCTGCTAATTGCAAAATGTGGCGTATTCTAAGCTCCTAGGAGCAATACTGTCAACATAATTGAACAGTTTTATAAATTATGCTTTTTAAGAGGATTTTAATCCTTCAGCTATATTATTAGGAACTTCACCATACTTTGTAAATTCCATTGTAAATGTAGCTCTTCCTTGTGTTTGAGATCTTAAATCAGTTGCATAACCAAACATTTCTGCGAGAGGTACTTCAGATGAAACTTCTTTGCCAGAAGTAATATCATCCATACCTAAAATTATGCCTCTTCTTCTGTTTAAATCTCCTACTACATCACCCATATGATCTTCGGGAGTAACTACAACAACTTTCATTATTGGCTCTAATAGAGCAGGCTTTGCTTTATTAGCACCATCTTTTAGAGCTAAAGATCCAGCAATTTTAAAAGCCATTTCATTTGAATCAACATCATGAAAGGAGCCATCATAAAGGGTGGCTCTAAGCGCTAATAGTGGGTAACCTGCTATAACCCCATTTTGCATTTGCTCTTGGATGCCTTTATTTACTGCAGGAATGTACTCCTTTGGTATAGCACCACCAACAATTTTATCAACGAATTCATACTCATCATCAAGCCCAAGAGGCTCAAGTTTTAACCAAACATGTCCATATTGACCTTTACCACCACTTTGTCTTACAAATTTACCTTCAACTTCAACTGTTTCTTTAATGGTTTCTCTATATGAAACTTGGGGTTTACCAATATTAGCTTCAACTGAGAATTCTCTTCTCATTCTATCAACAAGAACATCAAGATGAAGCTCTCCCATCCCTGAAATAATTGTTTGTCCTGATTCCTCGTCACTGGTAACTCTAAATGAAGGATCCTCTTGGGCAAGTTTTCCTAAAGCCATAGACATTTTTTCTTGGTCAGGCTTTGATTTTGGTTCAACTGCAACAGAAATAACAGGCTCAGGAAAGTCCATTCTTTCTAAAACAATTGGTTTAGATGAATCTGAGAGAGTGTCTCCGGTAGTTATATCTTTGAGTCCTATACAAGCAGCAATATCGCCAGCCCTAACTTCTTTTATCTCTTCTCTATTATTAGAGTGCATTTGGACCATTCTTCCAACTCTTTCTTTTTTAGATTTAGTAGTATTCATGACGCCATCACCAACTGAGAGAACCCCGGAATAAACTCGTATAAAAGTTAAAGTACCTACGAATGGATCTGTAGCAATTTTAAATGCAAGAGCTGCAAATGGCTCATCATCTGATGACTTCCTAGAATCGCTCTCTTCATCTTCTTCACTATTATTAGGGATAACGCCCTCAATAGCCTTAACTTCATCTGGTGCAGGTAAAAAATCTACAATAGCATCAAGCATCGCTTGAACACCTTTATTCTTAAAAGCTGAACCGCATAAACCTAAAATTACTTCGTTAGCTAAAGATCTAATTCTTAAGCCTTCTTTAATTTGGTCTACAGAAAGTTCTCCTGTTTCCAAATAAGCTTCCATCAATTCTTCATTTGCTTCAGCTGCTGCTTCTACCATTTCTTCTCTTAACTGAGTGCACTTTTCAAGAAGATCTTCTGGAACATCTTTTGAATCAAAGGTTAGACCTTGATCTTCTTCATTCCAATAAATTGCTCTCATATTGATAAGATCTACAACGCCTTTAAACTCTTCTTCAGCTCCAATATTGTATTGAATTGGAATAATGTTTGCTTGAAGTCTATCTTTTATTTGCGCTACTACTCTTTCAAAGTCTGCTCCAGCTCTGTCCATTTTATTAACAAAGACAATTCTTGGAACTTCGTATCTATTAGCCTGTCTCCATACAGTTTCAGATTGAGGCTCAACTCCTGATGTTGCACAGAAAACCACCACTGCGCCATCTAAAACTCTTAAAGACCTTTCTACTTCAATAGTAAAGTCGACGTGACCAGGAGTATCAATGATATTGATTCTATGCTGAGGGAATTGTTGCTCCATGCCACTCCAAAAACATGTTGTTGCAGCAGAAGTAATAGTTATTCCTCTTTCTTGCTCTTGCTCCATCCAATCCATAACAGCGGCGCCATCATGCACTTCACCAATTTTATGAGATAAGCCTGTGTAGAAAAGAACCCTTTCTGTAGTTGTTGTTTTACCTGCATCAACGTGTGCACATATGCCAACATTACGATATTTATTTAAAACAATTTCTCTTGCCATAATTTGTATTAGTTAATTTGGTTAAAATCTAAAGTGAGAGAAGGCTTTGTTAGCTTCTGCTTGCTTATGAACATCTTCTCTTTTTCTTACGGCATTACCTTTTTTCTGGGATGCATCAGTTAATTCTCCAGCAAGCCTTAAGTGCATTGATTTTTCACTTCTCTTCCTTGCAGCATCAACAATCCATCTCATAGCTAAAGCTTGTCTTCTTGACGGTCTAACTTCAATTGGCACTTGATAATTTGCACCACCAACCCTTCTTGATTTTACTTCAACAACTGGGCTAACTTCATACAAAGCTTTCATAAAAACTTCAAGTGGATCTTCTTTTGTTGTTTCTGTAATTCTATCAAATGCACCATAAACAATTTTCTCAGCTATAGATTTTTTCCCATCTTTCATGAGATTATTCATGAACTTAGCTAAGATAATATCTTTGTACTTAGGATCTGGTAGTATTTTTCTTTTTTCGGGACTTCTTCTTCTAGGCATAATTATTTACCTTTTTTGGCGCCATATTTTGAACGCCTTTGCTTTCTATTTGCTACGCCAGAAGTATCTAACGCTCCTCTAACTGTATGATATCTAACACCTGGTAAATCTTTAACTCTTCCACCTCTGATCAAAACAAGAGAATGTTCTTGTAGATTGTGACCCTCTCCACCAATATAAGAAGTTACTTCATATCCACTAGTTAGCCTGACCCTGCATACTTTTCTTAATGCTGAATTAGGTTTCTTAGGAGTTGTTGTATAAACCCTTGTACATACCCCTCTTCTTTGAGGACAAGCTTCAAGAGCAGGTACATCAGTTTTTCTAATTTTAGGTTTTCTAGATTTTTTTACTAATTGATTTACAGTTGCCATAATAATTATTTAAGTTAGAGCGCGATTTTATAGAGATGAGCCTTTGCGGTCAACACTATTCCTCACTTTCTTGAAGCTCTTGTCTTAATGCTGCTTCAATATCATCAGCTGAAAGAGTTGATTCCTCAAGATCTAATTGTGTTTTATTTTTAAGTCTGTCATGGAATTCCATTCCAGTTCCAGCCGGAACTAGCCTTCCAACAACAACATTTTCCTTTAATCCGCGTAAATGGTCTTTCTTACCAGTTACTGCTGCTTCAGTTAATACTCTAGTTGTTTCTTGGAAAGAAGCAGCTGAGATAAACGAGTCAGTAGCAAGAGAAGCTTTTGTAATACCTAGTAAAACCCTCTCATAATCCGCTGGAGTATTTCCAGCATTAGATACTTTTTTATTCTCTTCTTTCATATCAGCATAACCAACCTGATCACCTTGAATAAATTTAGTATCATTACCATCAACTATTAAAGCTTTTCTCAGCATCTGACGAAGAATTGTTTCAATATGCTTATCATTAATTGAAACCCCTTGAAGTCTATAAACATCTTGAATTTCATTAACAATGAAGTTTGTTAGCTCAGGGACTCCTTTTAATCTGAGAATATCATGAGGACTGAATGGTCCATCTGAGATAATATCACCCTTGGTAATCCTCTCGCCTTCAAAAACTGAAAGTGTTCTATGTTTTGGTATTAGCATCTCAGTATTTTGAATTTTCTTAGTAGCACCATCTGGAGTAATGACTAGTCTTACTTTACCTTTAGTTTCTTTACCAAATGAAATGATCCCAGTTGCTTCAGATAAAACTGCAGCATCTTTTGGCTTTCTGGCTTCAAAAAGGTCGGCTACTCTAGGCAATCCACCTGTAATATCCTTTGTTTTTGATGCAACTAGCGGAATACGAGCAAGTACTTCACCAGCCGTTAATTTTTGATTTGGCGCTAGATTAACTAAAGCATTTGCAGGCAATGTGTATGTAGCAGGTGCTTTGTGATCTCCAACAAGAACTGCATTACCTTTTGAATCAACTAAAGATATAGAAGGAACTAGCTCCTTTCCGGCTGAAGGTCTTTCAGAAACATCCATAACTTCAATACTACTTAAACCAGTTAGTTCATCAGTCTGTGTTCGAACAGAAACACCATCAACAATATCATTTAATTTAACTTTACCTGATACTTCAGAAACAATAGGTCTGGTGTAAGGATCCCAAGAGGCAATTTTAATCCCATCTTCTAAATCAGAAGCATTATCAACTTCTAATGTTGCTCCATATGGCACTTTATATTGTTCAACTAGTTTTCCTTGTGTATCGGTGATATTACACATAGTGTTTCTTGATACTACAACTTGCAATTTATCTTTATTGGTAACTGTCTTCATTTCATCTGAGAATGTTACTTGTCCAGCGCTTTTATTAAAAATTGCATTATCTTCAGAAGAGCTTGAAGCAGCACCCCCAATATGGAAAGTTCTCATAGTTAACTGAGTACCTGGCTCACCAATTGATTGAGCCGCTACGACACCTACAGCTTCCCCTCTATGCACTAGGTGACCTCTTGCTAAATCTCTACCATAACACTTAGAACATACTCCATGAGGAGCTTCACAAGTCATAGGGGAACGAACTTTTAAGGTAGCAAGATTTAGTGGCTCAATTTTTTCTAAAGCTTCTTCATCTAACATTGTTCCTTCAGCAAAAAGCTCTTTTCCGTCAGCATCAAATATCGGTTCTGCAATAACTCTTCCCAATATTCTATCTGTAAGGGCTTGAATAATTTCACCACCATCAATAATAGATGTAACAGTAATAGAGTCTTTTGTTTCACAATCATTTATAACAACTACACAATCTTGAGATACGTCTACAAGTCTTCTAGTTAAATAACCAGAATTTGCTGTCTTTAAAGCTGTATCTGCAAGACCTTTCCTAGCTCCATGAGTTGAAATAAAGTACTGCAAAACAGATAAGCCTTCTCTAAAGTTAGCAGTTATGGGAGTTTCAATAATAGAACCATCTGGCTTAGACATAAGTCCTCTCATTCCAGATAGCTGCCTGATCTGAGCTGGAGATCCTCTTGCACCAGAATCAGCATAAATATATACAGAATTAAAAGATGATTGTTCAACATCATTGCCTTCTGAATCTTTTACAGTCTCAGAACTAATTTTTTCCATCATTGCTTTTGCAACTTGTTCATTTGCTCTTGACCATATATCAATAACTTTATTGTACCTTTCACCTTTAGTTACTAAGCCAGATTCAAATTGTCTTTCAATAGCTTTTACTTCTTTTTCAGACGCATCAACAATCGAGGCTTTTGCTTCAGGAATTACAAAGTCATTAACTCCAATAGAGGAACCTGATCTAGTAGAAAAATCAAAACCCAAATACATTAATCTGCAAATATAACTGTTTTCTTTAAACCGGCTTTCCTATATGAAATATCAATTAATTTAGAAATAGATTTCTTATTTAAGGTTTTGTTTATATTATCAAACCCAACTTCAATGGGAGTTATTCTCCAGGCAAGAACTCTACCTACAGTTGTATCTTCTATATATGAACCTTTTTCAGCATTTTCTATTCTGCATTTTATACTAGCATGGAGGGAAATTGTCTCTGCCTCAAAAGCTCTTAAGACTTCATCTGGATTGCTAAAAATTCTGCCTTCACCCTTGGAATTAACTTTTTCTCTGGTCATATAATAAAGACCAAGAACCATATCCTGTGTTGGGTTAATGATTGGTGCGCCATCAGCAGGAGAAAGTATATTGTTAGTTGACATCATTAAAGCCCTAGCTTCGAGCTGAGCTTCAAGTGTCAGAGGCACATGAACCGCCATTTGATCT
>CABWZP010000002.1 GCA_902509965.1 uncultured SAR86 cluster bacterium | reverse complement strand
ATAATTGTTAGCAACTCGAACGTAATGATCAACTGCACCAATAGCAATTTCAGCAGCTTGAGCCTTTATAAAACCTTGTATATCAAATTGATCAGCTAGAACAGTCGCGCTTGGATACGTTTGAACAAAGTTAATAAAGTCTTGTAATAGAATTCTTCCCTCAGCAATACTCTTCTTCTTTGATTTAAGATCGTAATTAGGTTTATAGGGTCTGAACTGAGATACCTCACCCCCATCATTAATATCAGAGTTTACAAAAGCAGGATTAAGATAATTATTACTTCCGAGCCATTCTTCTCTCGACTCTGGATCAGATTTTTCAACTCCTATTTGACAAAAGTTGCTGTCAATATAAGAGATTGCATCTTCATAGAACACACAATTTGGATTTACTTCAGTAGATCCAGCTAAATCTCCCCCACCTACTTTAAATAAGAAACCATTTTTACCGAAATATCTCTTTAAAAATGGTTTATCAATCTGTTCTACCATTTGAAAAACACCCATATTAAAACTTTGAGGTAAAGGTTTGCCGTAAAAAAAGCCTTCTCCTATAATATTTAATTCTATATTTGCATGGGCAACTCTTGATGCTGGGACACCTATAGAATTTAAGATATCATGAGCTAGAAGTTCACGTTGATAAGAAGGATCATCTCTATTGTATCTAAAAAAAATTTTTTCAAGATCCATGAACTCTCTTCCATCATTATCAGGAACTTCTTCAAGATCTTTACCAACTCTTCCATAGCATGGATGGCCTGAAACTGCTCCGGGAACTCCTGTTGAATCAATACACGAATAGACTCCCTCATTTTCATCAAATTCTTCATCGAATTTGATTCCAAAACTAAAACGTTTTGGTTTTGCCGTTAAGTTGCCGTCATCATCATAGTAAAAATACTCTGGCCATTGTCTACTTGTATTACCTTTCATCTTGAAGCCTACTTTGTCATGTTTTTCTAGCGTATTGCCTTCTGCATCAAGATATTCAAAATCAACTTGTCGATATATTTCACTATGGCTCCATGTATTCCAGCCTGAAATGTTTCCATTAGCATCCCCGGTTGTATATCTAGCTCTTTCAGTATCTAAAACGAACCTATTCCATTCATCAATGGACATAGTTAGTCGTATTTTGTGCATCTTATCTAAAGCAAATAATGCTGCTGACGCATCTGGCTGGCATGAGGCAGCTATAGTTAGGTCTGCTGATCCAATAATACCCTCTTCAATATCTAAAGCACATTCTTGCCTGCCAGGGTCTCTATCTACTTTTAGTTCAAATAAGGATCCTGTTTCAAGCCCTCCTTCAAAAGGAAAAACACCATTTTTATCTACCGTAATAAGCTCATCGCCATCTAAACATTCGGCATCAGCATTGCTTATAAAACAGCCACTGAGTTCAAAATCCATATTTCTATGAGCATCAATCGTATCTACTCCTATACTTATAAAAAAGATAGGTTCTGTAACAGTAAGATTAAAAGGTCCAATTGAGGCATTAAATTCTCCATCTGATACAGTAATCGTTATAGCTGAAACAGAGCCAAGATCTTCAGCTAGTGGAATTCCATTTAGCAAGCCTGAAGAAGAATCAAAAGTTGCCCATGCAGGCATACCTGTAATACTAAAAGTTAATATATCTCCATCTGGATCATTTGCTGTAGGGATAAAATTTAAAGACTCACCTACTCTAATCTCAGATATATTTCCAGAAATAGTAGGTGTAGAATTTTGATTAACTGGTGCGGCATCGCCTCCACCTCCTCCACCTCCGCAGGAGATAAGAAAGATAAGAGCTAAGGCTGCTTGAAAAAAATTATTTTGCACTAAGCAGGTCTTTTACAGTATGCCTCAAAATTATTTGCATAATGTGAAGCCATTTCTGCTAAATATTTTGCTGCAGCAGCTGATTGATCTGCTTTTATTGGATGACCAGCTTTTCTATGTTTTCTACTTTCCTCAAGCTGTATACCTGCAGAGTAAAGCAAAGTACCTGAAGCCTTACTAATCTTTTTACAGTCTTCTTTTTTCCAATAGCCAAGCATGCCAACTTTTGAATCTTGCTCTTTAGTCTTCTCATTATGAGAATCTGCTGAGATGAATGGTAAAAAAGAGAAAATAAATGCCAAGAGTAATAGGTTTTTATTCATGAAAGTTGTGTAAGTAAGTTCCCATAAAGTTTAGAAAAAAACTCCTTCATTTGCAAGAAGATCTCTTTTTGCTTTTTCTCCTCCTGGGCCGCTATATCCACCTATAGTTCCATCAGATCTTATAACTCTGTGACAGGGTGTTTTGATTGGTTGTGGATTTTGAGCACAAGCATTTGCAACTGCCCTTGCAGCATTTGGTTTTCCTATTTTTATTGCAATTTCTTTATAAGTAAGAATCTTACCTTTAGGTATTTTATCTATTTCAGCCCACACAAGGGTTTGAAATATTGATGGCAACTAACTTTTCTCAAGCGCCATCAAGCCATGCTCGATAACAAAAAAAATAACAGTTTCTAGAGATTGATTGTGATTATCTGATAGGTCTTTCATCCTTTGTAATTGGTCGTCTGTAATATCAATAGTCTTAATCTCGGGATTAATAAATTTATTCGACATTATTATTTAAGCCAATCAGCTATCTGAGTTTCAGCAGTTGCAGCATCCATCATTAATCGTGCATATTTTGGAACATCCATGCTTATCATATGTTCAGCAATTGCTGATATATCTATATCAAAATTAACTAATGATTGAGCCAACTCAGTTTTAGCTTCAATATTCTCATTTTCGGAAACTAGTTTTTCAGAGTAATTGTTGGTGTTAAAAACAATCTGAGCCATTGCTAATAGTGCTGACTGCTTATCTTCAGCTACATCATACTCGTCAATAGAATTAAGAATCCAGTATTGTGGTTTAGCAACTTTCTTTTTTGCATCTTCAAGATCTGGATAAAGAACTGCATGTGATTTATCTTTATACCAAGTATCCTCATGCTGAATAATGCATAGCTCTTTAATAACTGCAATGTATTCCTCTGTAGTTTCATCATTAGCCTTGAATGGAAGTCTCATGTTTTTTCCCTATTGTTTTTTGATAAATTTATTTTAACAAATATCAAAATAAAATTAATAACTTATTTAAAATTTGCTAGATGAAAATCCTGAATATCAGGATCCACCATGGCATCGCTTATTCTTAATTCTCTGTAAAGATTTAACGTATTCATAGTCTTGCATCTACTGAGAGCCACATAAGCCTGTCCAGTTGCAAAAGCCCCAGAACCTAAGTCAACAGAACAACTTTCAAGGGTTAGCCCTTGGGCTTTATGAATAGTAACGGCCCAACCAAGCTTTAATGGAAACTGTTTAAATGATGAAATAACCTCTTCGAAGACTTCATCATCGTCATCGTCATAAATGTATCTGACTTTGTTCCATTCCTCTCTTTCAACTTTGTGAATCTCTGTTCCAACTTTGACTCTAATATATTTTTTAGATTTTTCTGAACATTGAGTAACAATACCAACTGTTCCATTTACCCATCTTCCTGCACTATCGTTTTTAATAAACATAACTTTAGCATCTACTTTTAATTTTAATTCACGTGGAGCCGGAAGGTCATTCTCATTTAAATCTCCATATTCTTTAGATTTTGTCGAGACTTGAGTGCCTTCTATTCTATTTAACATCTCTTCGTTGATATGTTCAGCTCTATTTTTTCTTGAAGTTATAATCATTGATGACTCAGTCTCGGATTCAGGACTAAAGCAAGCTCTATTAAAGCTATTAATGGTATTTTCTAAGTCTTCGCCCAAACGAATATTATTAAGAAGATCATAAAAATCACTATCATCCTCTTGTCTAAAAGATTTCGTTAATTCAAAAAATTTTGGCTGGGTAAATTCTTTAAAGCTGTGAGCGCTAAAAAAATAGATTGAATCATATTTATCAAAAATAATTTTTTCTTCATATTCTTTTACTACTGGGGGCAATTGAAATAAATCACCACAAGCCAGAACACTTACGCCACCAAATGGCTCATCATTTCCTCTATGTATTTTTAAAGTCTGCGAAATAGCATCTAGCATAGGCGCTCTTACCATAGACACTTCATCAATAATAAGAACTTCAAGTTTTTTTAAAAGTTTATTAAATCTAGGGTCTTTGGTTTTAGTAATCTCAGGAAAGGTATCAAAGCCAATCCTAAAAGCAGAATTTATCGTGGTTCCACCTATATTAAGTGCAGCTATACCAGTTGGAGCTACCACGATCATTTTTTTATCTAAGTCTGTTTTTACAACTTCTAATAAAGTTGTTTTACCTGTTCCTGCTGCACCTGTTAAGTAAATAAACTCTTGTTCATCACCATCAAGAAGATCAATAACTTGATCCTTTATTTCATCAAAACTGTTTAACTCTTGATTATGATTATCCAAGTAAAAATCTCTTTTAGATTAAAAAATATTAAGAATAGTATAGAGATATATAAATGTATTCCTAGACCAGAATACAAGAATCAACCTATCAATTTTCATAATAGGTTGATTAAAATATTTGTTGCGCTTAAGAGGCGTCTGACATTAAGTTTCTGAATTCATAGCTGTCATATAAATCAGGTGCTCTACATGAAGCAACTTCATCAAAACTTGCTTGCATGTCAGCACCATTTTCTGCAAAGTTTGAATTTCCTGCTTCTAAGCCCTCAAAAGTCTGATGAAAATTTAGCCATAAAAAATCAAAATTTGCATCATCGTCCAAAGCTTCATAAATACCATAAAAATATGCTTCAGCAGTTCCATTTTCAGCAACCCAGTTATCATATTTTTTAGCAACAGCTCCAGGCATAGTAAATGTCCATGAAGACACCATAGAATTATCACATGCTAATACCGCATCTGTTTTTTTATCCCAAGCTTGAGCTTCTTCATTAGCCATCCAAACTTCCCAACCAGCATCTGCAGCTTCTTTTGAAGTCCACTGTATTTCCCACCAGCCATTATCTTGACCATTATTATCACCTTTAGGTGAATAGCCTCCGCCCCAAACTAAGTCATCCGACATTGCTTCAAGTTGATTCCATTCAGCAATCATCTTTCTCATGTTTTCTGGAGAAGCATCAGGCCCAGCCACACAAGGTACAAATTGGTTATAGTATGAAACAGGTGCTGCTTCAGCACTTGCAGTTTCTTGATCCATTGAATTATCAGAACAGCCAGCAATTATAAGCATGGCGGTAATTGAAAAAATGGAAGTAAATTTAATATTTTTCATTTTTTAGGTTCTCTCTATTTTATTTAAGTTCTATTCTAAATATAACAAAGAAAACTTTTAATGGAAGTAATATTATAGTTATTTACTAGACATAAAAAACTGGCGGAGAGTGAGGGATTCGAACCCTCGATACAGTTACCCATATACCTCCTTAGCAGGGAGGCGCTTTCGACCACTCAGCCAACTCTCCGTAAATGATGGAAGATTATAACTCTTTGAATATAAAAAAGACCTAATTATCTATCGAATTCTATTTGCATTCCAAAAGGAAGATCTGGGTTTATTTGATTATCTTGAAAAGCTATATGACCATTAACGATAGTCATATGAATAGATGAATTAAATGTTTTGCCTAAAAATGGTGACCAGCCACATTTGTACAAAATATTTTCTTCAGATACTTGATATGGTTTATTAGAATCTAAGATTGCAAGATCAGCATAATAACCCTCTCTGATATAACCCCTGTCTTTAACTTGAAATCTTTTCGCAACATTGTGACTAGTTTTCTCCACAATAGTCTCTAGACTCAATATACCCTCATGATAAAAATCCATAAGAATTTGGAGCCCATGCTGCACAAGAGGAAGTCCAGCTGGCGCCTCAGGATAATTCAACATTTTTTCATCCCAAGTATGAGGAGCATGATCGGTAGCAATAATATCTATCTTATCTTCATGCAATGCTTTTATGAGAGCCAATCTGTCTGATTCTTCTTTGATAGAAGGATTACATTTTATTTGGTTACCGAGTTCAGCGTAATAAGATTCATTAAAATACATATGGTGAACACAGACTTCAGCAGTTATCTTTTTTCCATCTACCGCTCCAGATGTAAATAAGTCCATTTCTTTAGCTGTTGTTAAATGGAAGACGTGAAGATTAGCATCATATTTTTTAGCCAAACTTACTGCTAATGAACTTGATAAATAGCAGCTCTCGACATCTCTTATAAGATGATGCTGTTGAGCAGATAAATCACTTCCATATTTTTCAAAAAATAATTTTTCATTATCTAGAACTCTTTGAGGGTCCTCACAGTGAGTTACAACAGTTAAAGGAGAATAGTGAAAAATATCATCAAGCGCATCCAGGCTATCAACTAACATTTCTCCAGTTGAGGCTCCCATAAATACTTTTAAAGCAGCAGCTTGATTAATATCGACACTTTTAATTTCTTCAATATTATTATTACTTGCACCTAGATGAAAAGAGTAATTAGAAAGAGATTTTTTGCTTGCTATAGCAAATTTTTTGGTAAGGTTTTCATTGGTAGTAGTGGTTGGATTAACATTTGGCATTTCAAAATAACTTGTTACACCTCCTGCGAGACCTGCCTTAGATTCAGTTGCAATTTCTCCTTTATGTGTCAATCCCGGCTCTCTAAAATGAACTTGGTCATCAATTAAACCTGGTATGACATACCTTCCATTTACATCAATTATTTTTTTTGCTTCAGAATTAATTGAATTAGCTATTAATTCAATTCTCGAATCTTTAATTGCTATGTCAGATTCTCTAATGTGATTTTCATTTACAATGTTGCAATTCTTTAGAATTAAGTCGTACATTATTTCTCCAAATTAAAAGCTCTGTGCAGACATTTTACAGCAAGCTCTAAATATTTTTCTTCAATGACAAGAGTTAGTTTTATTTCTGAAGTACTAATAACCTGAATATTGATACTTTCATTTGAAAGTGCTTCAAAAGCTTTACTAGCAATGCCAGCATGAGATCTCATTCCAGCTCCAACGATAGAAACTTTGGCAATATCTGCATCTATTAATAACTCTGTGTAATCTAATCCAGATTGTTTGCTTTCCAAAATAGATTTCACCTGTTCTTCGTCTTCTGAATCAACAGTAAAAGTAAAATCTGTTTTACCATTAACGCTGATATTTTGAACAATTACATCAATACTTATATCTTTATTATTAACTGGTCCTAAAATCTTATAAGCAATTCCTGGAGTATCTTCAACACCATGGAGAGTAAATTTAGTTTGATCTTTTTTAAATGCTATTCCTGATATTAATGCATTTTCCATGTTCTCCTCCTTAAGAGATATAAGTGTTCCATCTCCGTCTTCAAAACTTGAAAGAACTCTAACAGGTACTTGAAATTTATTAGCAAATTCAACTGCACGAATTTGAACAACCTTTGCTCCTTGTCCAGCCATCTCTAGCATCTCTTCCATAGTAATAGAATCTAATTTTTTTGCTTCTGGAACTATCCTAGGATCAGTAGTATATATCCCATCAACATCTGTATAAATATCACATCTAGCTGCATTTACATGTGCAGCAATGGCTACTGCTGTTGTATCAGAACCACCACGACCAAGAGTGGTAACGTCTCCACTTTCCGTAACCCCTTGAAATCCAGTAATTATAGGGACAATGTCATCATCAAGAGTTGAAAGAATTTTTTCTACATTAACATCAATAATTTTTGCTTTTGAATGATGACCAGTGGTCTTCATTGAAATCTGGGAAGCTGAAAATGATTTAGCTTTTACACCTATTGAGTTTAGCGCCATTGCTAATAAAGATGCACTTACCTTCTCTCCAGTTGAGATTAATGCATCAAATTCTCTTCTATCAGGATTATCACCAAAACTTTTTGCAAGATTAATTAATCTATTAGTTTCTCCACTCATTGCAGATACTACAACAATGACCTGATTTTCTTTCTTTGCATTTTTAATAATTTGCGCGACAGCAGATATTCTCTCATCAGAGCCAACGGAGGTTCCACCAAATTTTTGAACTATGATATCTGTCATAAAGCTACGAATTATTTAGCGACAGATTTTACGATATCTGGGATAGATGTCACAAACTTTTTAATATCTTTTGTTTCACCAGCGCCTTGAGCAAAATCAGACCTACCTCCACCCTTTCCACCCAAAGATTCTGCAAGTATTTTAATAACATCGCCAGCAGATATTTTTGAAGTCATGCTTTCAGTGACTCCACATACTAATGCTACTTTTGAATCAATAGCATTCAATAAAACTATTACACCATTTTCAAGTGTATTTTTCTTTTTATCAACAAGGCCTCTTAATAATTTATTATCATCAACTGCTACCTGCTCAAGTATCAAGTTCCAGCCATCATTTTCAAAGACTTGTGAATTAATAACTTCAATAGATGAAGGGTTAGTTCCACCTTTTTTGAGCTTCTTGTTTTCATCTATCAAATATATAATTTTTTCTTCTAAAGAATCTTGTGGAGTGTTTAATAATTGTTGTATTGAATCATTTACTGATCTTAACTCTTCAAGGTAAACCATTGCCTGTTTGCCTGAAAGGGCTTCCACTCTTCGAATACCCGAGGCAACACTGGATTGATTAACAATAATAAATAATCCCATGTCTCCAGTTCTATCAACATGAGTTCCACCGCAAAGCTCAACTGAGAAAGATTTTTCACCCATACTTAGAACTCTTACCTCATCATCATATTTTTCGCCAAATAACGCCTGTGCACCGGATTCCATAGCTTTATCAAGCTCCATAATTTCAGTAGTAACTTCAACATTGCTCAGCATTTCACGATTGACTATTGATTCTATCTTTGAAATCTCTTCTTTTGATAAAGGCTTGCCGTGAGAGAAATCAAATCTAAGTTTATGCTCATCAACTAAAGAGCCTTTTTGCTGGACATGCTCACCCAAAACCTCTTTTAAAGCTGCATGCATTAAATGTGTAGCAGAGTGATGTATTGCTACAGCTTGTCTTTTATCTTTTTCTACACTCATGTCAATTACATCGCTTTTGTTTAAGGTGCCTTCATTTAAGATCGCTTTGTGAATAAAGACTTTTCCTTGTTTCTTACAATCTATAATAGCACCACTAGAAGCTTTGGATGAAAAGGTTCCTCTATCACCAACTTGACCTCCTGACTCTGCATAAAATGGAGTCTTTTCAGTAGCAAAAAATATTTCATTAGCATTATCAATGCTTTCTACTGCATCAAGCCCATCCCATAAAGCTATAATCTTGCTTTGGGCTTCCAAAAAATCATATCCTATAAATTCTGTTTCATTTACTCCTGAGGCAGCTGGAAGTTTGGAGGTAAAACTACTTGCAGCTTTAGATGCTTGCTTTTGTTTAGCCATGCAATCATTAAATCCATCTAGATCTACTAATAAATCTCTTTCTCTTGCTATGTCAGCAGTCAAATCAAAGGGGAATCCAAAAGTGTCATGAAGTTTAAAAATTACATTACCTGGAATTGTTTTATCGTCTATTGAGCTAATAGCATCTTCTAAGATTTGAATACCTTTTTCTAAAGTTTCAAAAAATTTTAGCTCTTCATCCAAAATCGTAGTGGTTATAAATTCCTCTTTTTCTCTTAAAACTGGATATGCATCTGACATTAATAAAGCTAAAGTTGATACCAAATTATGTAAGAATGGTTTCGTTGCTCCCATTTTATAACCATGGCGTATAGCTCTTCTTAAAATACGTCTTAATACATAACCTCGTCCTTCATTTTCTGGCAGAACATTGTCAGCTATTAAAAAACTGGTAGAGCGAATATGATCAGCAATAACTTTATGAGAAACATTTCCAGTATTACTTAATAGTTTTTCAGATGCATCAATAAGGCTTTTAAAAAAATCAGTATCATAGTTTGAGTTTACTCCCTGCATGACTGCGGCTATTCTTTCTAACCCCATACCGGTATCAACAGAAGGTTTTGGAAGTGGGCTCATTTCGCCTGAGCTGTCTCTATTAAATTGCATAAAAACTAAGTTCCATATTTCTACAAAACGATCGCCTTCATCCCCATCACTTCCAGGAGGTGTTCCAGGAATATGATCTCCGTGATCATAGTAAATCTCTGAACAAGGTCCACATGGGCCAGTATCTCCCATACTCCAGAAATTATCCTCCTCGCCTAAACGAACTATTCTGTCAGGATTAATTCCTATTTCATCTTTCCATATGGCCGCCGCCTCGTCGTCGTCTTTATATACAGAAATCCATAGTTTATCTTCAGGAAGTTTTAATACTTCAGTTAAAAATTCCCACGCAAATGCAATGGCATCATTTTTAAAATAATCACCAAAGCTAAAGTTACCAAGCATTTCAAAAAAAGTATGATGTCTAAGCGTATAACCCACATTCTCTAAATCATTATGCTTTCCGCCAGCCCTAATACATCTTTGAGAAGTTGTTGCTCTTACATATTTACGCTTTTCAGTGCCAAGAAAAACATCCTTGAATTGAACCATTCCAGCATTAGTAAAGAGCAAAGTATCATCATTAAGAGGTACCAGTGAGCTAGAATCAACAATAGTATGATCTTTTGATTTATAGAAATCTAAAAATGCTTGCCTTAACTCTTTAGTGTTCATGATAATTAAAATTACTTGATGTTTTTATACTTTTTATAGTTCTCAATATAATGATGAGCATTGAGTGCCGGCATCATTTGCTCTTCTTCTGTTAATTGTTTTTTAATCTTGCCTGGCATACCTAAAACCATAGAACCATCGGGGACCACCATATTTTCTGTGATCAGGGCTTTTGCTCCAATAATACAATTTTTACCTATCTTTGCTCCATTTAATATAACTGATCCAATACCAATAAGGGAGCCATCACCTATTTCACATCCATGAAGCATTACCATGTGACCAATAGTTACAAATTTACCAACGGTGCACTTAAAACCAGGATCTGTGTGAATGATACTGCCATCTTGGACATTGGAGCCCTCACCAATAAGAATTGGTTCATTATCTCCTCTAAGAGTGCAATTAAACCAAACACTTGCATCCTTAGATAAATGAACCGAACCAATAACATTAGCATCTGGTGCTATCCAATAATCCTCATTATCAGTAGTTAATTTTTTATCCCCTAAATCAGTAATCATTTTATCTCTTTATCACTCCAATATTGGCATCAAAGCATATGTTTAATAGATCTGCTGTGATCATTGCTGTAAGTCCCCAAATCTTTTGATCATTATAATACCAAGTAGGCATTTCTAGCTTCATATTATCCCTTTGAAAGGTATGTGTAGTCATATTATCTTTATTTAATAAGAACTCGATAGGTACTTCAAATATTTCTTCAATTTCAGCATTACCCTTTAAATTTGGTTTTTCATCAATGATTGCAACAAATGGATTAACCTCAATGTCATATCTTGAAATTAAATAATTTAATCTACCTATTTTTTTTACTAGCAAGGGGTCTAGATTCATTTCTTCATAAGACTCTCTCAAAGCTGTTTGATATAGGTCTATATCAATGTCCTCCATCATTCCTCCCGGAAAGCTCACTTCACCTGAATGAGTAGAAACCATCGTCGATCTTTGTGTATAAATAATAGAAGGTGTATCAATATATTCATCATAATGAAGAATTGCTATTAAAACGCCTGCTTTTTTTAAATTTGTAGGTTGGCTAGGATTTAGTTTTGCAAGCTTTTGCTTTATGCTATCGATCATGTAGATAAGTTTAACTTTTTAAACTTACTTAATCTTTTTTTTAGGTAGAAAATTGAAATACTGTCCAGATTGCGGAAGCTCAAAAATAGAATTCAAAGTCCCAGCAGATGACAATCTGAAGCGTCATATATGCGCTGACTGTGATGTAATACATTACACCAACCCCAATATGGTTGTAGGAGCCCTTTGTATAAGAGATAACAAAATATTAATGGCAAAAAGAAATATTCATCCCCGAAAAGGTTATTGGACCCTGCCTGCAGGTTTCATGGAAAATGCTGAAACGGTCAGAACAGGAGCACTAAGAGAGACTTTTGAAGAAACTGGTTCTGAGGCAAAAGTTAAGATGCCTTATACAATGTTTAGTTTGCCTCATATTAATCAAATCCATTTTTTCTTTCTAGCAGACTTACTTGATGATAATTATGGGCCTACGTCAGAAAGTATTGAGGTTAAATTATTTGATGAATCAGAAATACCATGGGATGAACTTGCATTTCCAACCGTTAAAAAAACTTTGGAATATTATATTCAAGATAAAAAAGATAATAATTTTAGCTTTAGAGAAGAAGATATTACTATTTGGTAATTATGATCCTTCGCTAAATAACTTAGCATTAATAAACATTTGCATCCAAGGAGAAAAATCCTTCCAATTTTCTGGTTTCCAAGAAAATTGAGATGATCTAAATACTCTTTCAGGATGTGGCATCATAATCGTAACCCTGCCATCTGCAGCTGTAATTCCAGTTAGCCCATCAATAGATCCATTTGGATTTAAAGGGTATTGCTCAGTAGGTTTTCCTTGTGAATTAATGTATTGCATCGCTATCTGATTAGAGGCATTCAATAAAGTTTTTTGGCCTTCATTTTCAAACAAAGCTCTCCCTTCTCCATGTGCTGAAGCAATAGGAACCTGCCAGCCTTCCATAGATTGAAGTAAAATTGAATTACTCTTATTAATTTCAACCTGAACTAATCTAGCTTCAAATTGGTCAGAGCGGTTTTTAACAAAAGCTGGCCAGTTTTCAGCATCAGGAATAATATTCTTTAGATTGGAAAGCATCTGACAGCCATTACAAACACCAAGGGTGAAAGTAGAATTATTTAAAAAGAATTCTTCAAATTGATCTTTAATTCTTTGATTGTGAAGTATTATTTTTGACCAACCGCCTCCAGCACCAAGCACATCACCGTATGAAAAACCTCCACAAACAGCCATACCATTAAAGTTATTAATATCTTTAGAGCCATCAAGAAGATCTTGCATATGCACATCAACAGCATCAAAGCCTGCAAGATGAAATGCTGCTGCCATTTCCATTTGACCATTAACACCTTGCTCACGAAGAATAGCTACGCTAGGTTTGGTTGCTTTAATACTTACATTATTTACACCTGGATCTATAAAAGAGTCCTTGGAAAAAAGTCCTGTATATCCATCGGTTACTAGACTTAACTCTGAATCAGCAGATTCTTTATTGTCACGTAGGCTTTGAATGGCATGAGAGGTCTGACGCCATTTAGTTTCAAGGCTTGTTATAGAATCAGAAAAAATAGTTTCATTATTTAAATTAATTTCTAAAGTATCTTTAGTATTTAGTGTGCCAATAACATGAGCATTGAGCCCTTCTAAGTTAAATTTATTTTCAACCTCATTAATCTTAGATTTATCAATTTGAAGAATTAATCCAATTTCCTCATTAAACAATACTTCATTATATAAGCTCTTATCTGTAACTAAAGAATCTAATTGGATACTAATTCCACTTCTTGCTGTAAAAGCTAACTCGCTAAGAGCTGTTACTAATCCACCATCTGAAACATCATGCAATGCAAAGATAGTTCCATCCTGAATTAAAGATTGAGTTAGATGAAACATCTTGATAAACATTTCAGAGCTATCTACATCAGGCGTTTCTTGAATATCTTGTCTGTGCACCTCTGAAAAAATTGAACCGCCTAAACGATTTTTATCATTAAGTTTTATTAGCACTAATTGAGAATCGATATCTTTTCTAAGAAGTGTTGTAACTGCTTCTCTTACATCATTAACAGGTGCCATAGCTGTAATAACTCCGGACAGTGGACTTTTGACAACATACTGATCATAACCCTCTTCCCATTTTGTTCTCATAGACAAAGAGTCTTTACCTACAGGAATAGAAACACCTAAATCTATTGAGAAAGTGGATAAAGCTTCAACTCCTTTTCTTAAAGCTAAGTCTTCTATATTTTCTCCAGATGCAGCCATCCAGTTTGCTGATACCTGAATTTGGTCCATGCCTTTTATGGGTGCTGAAACCATATTAGTAAGAGCTTCTGCCATAGCCATTCGCATAGAAGCAGCAGGATTATGAATCGCTAAGGTTGGTTTTTCTCCAATAGTTACTACTTCGCCAGAATGATCAGTGAAGGATCGTAAGCTCATAGAAAAATTTGATGTTGGCACTTGCCAGGGTCCAACAAATTGATCTCTGGCCGTCATACCTCCCACGGTTCTATCACCGATAGTAATCAAAAATGATTTACATGCCACAGTTGGATGTTGAAGCACTTGATAAATAGATTCTGCTAATGCGTATCCTTGCATGTCAGAAACATGAGTAGGATATGATTCAGATTGAACTTCCATGTTGCTTATAGGAAGTTCGCCAAAAAGCATATTTAAAGGAACATTGACTGGATAGGAGTCTGTTGAAAAATCATAAAGCTTTACAAATTTTTCTTCAGTAGTGTATCCAACTAAAGCATAAGCACATCTTTCACGCTCACAAATTGCAACAAAGGCCTCTTTGTTATCTGGATGAATTGCTAAAACATATCTTTCTTGAGATTCGTTTGACCAAATCTCCATTGGGGACATAGATTCATCAGCAGAAGGAATTGAATCAAGATTAATGAGGACGCCTAGATCCGAATCTTTTGCTAACTCTGGAATTGCGTTAGATAAACCACCTGCACCAACATCATGAATAAACTCAATATAACTCTCATCCATAGATGAACACCTGTTAATAACTTCCTGGCATCTTCTTTCCATCTCGGCGTTATCTCTTTGGACGGAAGCAAAATCTAAATCTTCATCACTGTCACCTGAAGAAACAGATGAGGCAGCTCCTCCACCAAGACCAATAAGCATTGCTGGACCACCAAGAACAACAACAATATACCCATCTTCTATTTGAAGTTTAAAATTATTTTTATCCCTAATCTCTCCAATACCGCCAGCCAACATAATTGGTTTGTGATAACCAAAAGCAACTTTTTTATCATTGAAAGGAGTTTCAAAAGATCGAAAGTATCCTAAAGTGCATGGACGACCAAACTCATTGTTAAAAGCTGCTGCGCCTATCGGTGCCTCGATCATAATATCTAAAGGCGATGCAATCCTTTCAGGAGAGTGTTTATCGTCCTCCCAAACCCTTTGAAGATTTGGAATTCTTAAATTAGATACGTTGTAACCAACCAAACCAATTTTTGGTTTTGCTCCTCTACCTGTAGCTCCTTCATCTCTAATCTCACCACCTGAACCTGTAGCAGCACCGGGATAAGGCGAGATAGCGGTAGGATGGTTATGTGTTTCAACTTTTATAGTTGAATTTAACAGCTCGCTTTTAAAAGAATAAAGATTTTTCTTATCTTGATGAAGTCTTTCAACTTCTTTGCCGCTAGTAACAGCTGCATTATCTTTATAAGCAGAAATAATACCATTTGGAGAATTTTTACTAGTTGCCTTGATAAGATCAAAAAGAGAATTTTTAACTTTAGCATTATCAACAATCCAATCTGCATTAAAGATCTTATGACGACAATGCTCTGAGTTAGCTTGGGCAAACATCATTAATTCAGCATCGGTTGGATTTCTGTCTTCTTTAGAATAAAAGTCAAACAAGTAATCAATTTCATCATCGCTCAAAGCAAAACCAAAAGCTTTATTTGCATTAACTAATGCAATCTTTCCCTCAGCAAGAATATCAATATGATTGATAAGTCTCTTTGGATTAGGATTTAAAATAGAAGAACATTCCTCAATTGATTTATAAATATCTTGAGTCATGCGATCAAAAAGCATTGATAAATCCAAATCATCAATTGATTGCTCTAGCCCTGAAATGCAAAATCCAAAAAATCTTTCAACTCTATCAATTTGTTGAATACCAACATTTTTAAAAATATCTCCAGTTTTTGAAGACCATGGGGTAATAGTTCCGCTTCTAGGACCAATTAAAAATAAAAATTCGTCTAGTTTTTCACTACCTTTAACAATTTGAGATATTTCATTAATCTGAATATCAATGGCTATTTGACTAGAAATTAAATAAACCTCATTAGAAGAAATTGAGGCATTTTCTCCATTCGCTTTATTAAAAGCGCGGTTGAGTTGGTCCAATTTGGAGATAGAAAAACTTTTTTTACCTTGAAGAATTAGGCAACTAGTCTTTGACACTTGTTCCGGTCTGAAATAATGTATGAACTAATTATAGTGATGTTTTGAATTAAAAATATATAAATGCGTAATTTCTTTCAACATTTTTTGATAATTTCAATAATTATTAGTTTCTCTGGCTGCTCTAAAGTCGAGGAAATGAATCCAGTCGTTAATGAGTGTAGGCAGTATGCAGAAATGGCAGCTGAAACATTAACATTAAATAATTTTGATAAGAATAAATTTGCTGACTTGCTTGATTCTAGATTTTTTCAATTTAAAGATTTATTTCTTGAAGCAGAAGAATTAACCAATTTTGATTGGGAGTTTCTAGCTGCTATTTCCTTTCAAGAGTCGCAATGGAATCCTCGAGCAAAATCTAATATGGGTGTTCGTGGGATGATGATGTTAACTCAAGAGACTGCTAAAAGTCTTGGCATAACCAATAGAATAGATCCAAGAAATAGCATTATTGGCGGATCTAGACATTTAGCTGATATCACCGCATCTATTGATTATGGGCTTACTGAATCAGATAGGCTTAACTTTGCTTTAGCTACCTATAATTTAGGTGCGACCAACGTTAAAAATGCAATTTTGCAAACCGATATTGAACCTAATTTGCTTACCTGGAATGATTTAAAGAAAGAGCTCTTAGTTCTTAATGGAGACGAACTTTATTTTGAACCTCACAATGGTTACTCAAGAGGTCAACAAACAATCGATTTTGTAGAAAGAACTAGAGAGTATGCTTTATTGATGAGAGTATATTCTTGCAAAGAGTCTATAAATCTATCAACTGCCGCTTCAGGTACTTAATTTTATCTCTGCACAAAGCAGCTTTTTCAAATTCCATTTGCTTAGCGAAAAGATACATTTGATCTTCAAGTTTTTGGACACTTTCAGATAAATTTTCAACCGTATCCTCTTTAATTTTAAAAGGTAAATCCTTTTCAAGATTTTTAGGCTTATTCTTAACTTTACCTTTTATGCTTCTAGCGCCTTCCATAATATCCTTAACACCTTTGACAATTGAGGTTGGTGTAATATTATTTTCTTTGTTAAAAATCTCTTGAATATCTCTCCTTCGATCTGTCTCATCAATAGCTCTTTGCATAGAACCTGTGATTTTATCTGCATATAAAATAGCTTTGCCTCTAATATTTCTTGCAGCCCTTCCTATCGTTTGAATCATGGTTGTTTCTGATCTTAAGAAACCTTCTTTATCTGCATCTAATATTGCAACAAGGCTAACCTCGGGAATATCCAAGCCCTCTCTTAATAAATTGATCCCCACTAAAACATCAAAAGCTCCTAATCGTAGATCTCTAATTATCTCTACCCTTTCAACCGTATCAATATCTGAATGCATATATCTTGATTTGATACCATTCTCATTAAGATAATCAGTTAAATCCTCCGCCATTCTTTTAGTTAAAGTTGTTATTAATACTTTTTCTTTTAACTTAACTCGCTCATTGCATTCACCAATAACATCGTCAACCTGTGTACCGGCTGGTCGGATTTCTACATCAGGATCAGTTAAACCAGTTGGCCTGACAAGTAATTCAACTAAATTATCTTTGCGCTCCATCTCGTACTTATTAGGAGTTGCTGAAACATAAACTCTTTGCGGAGCTAACTCCTCCCATTCATCAAATTTTAAGGGACGATTATCCATTGCTGATGGCAATCGGAATCCATATTCAACCAAAGTCTCTTTTCTAGATCTATCGCCCTTATACATAGCGCCTATTTGTGGAACAGATACGTGTGATTCGTCAATAAAAACAATTGCATCTTTTGGAATGTAGTCAAATAAACACGGTGGCGATTGACCTGGCTCTCTACCTGATAAGTAACGTGAATAATTTTCAACGCCCTGACAATATCCAAGTTCTTGCATCATCTCAATGTCATAACGGGTCCGCTCCTCTAATCTTTGCGCTTCAACCAATTTATTAATAGACCTTAAATAATCTAACCGCTCTTTAAGCTCAATTTTGATGTCATCAATACATCCGAGCACGGTTGCTTTAGGAGTTACATAATGAGTTTTAGGAAAAATAGTCGCTCTTGGTGTTTCATTGATAATACTTCCTGTTAAAGGATCAAACCAAGATAACTTTTCTATTTCATCTCCAAATAATTCTATGCGCAAAGCTTCGCTGTCTGAATCAGCAGGATAAACATCAATAGTATCGCCTCTTACTCTAAATGTAGCCCGCCTAAAATCAAGATCATTACGGGTATATTGCAGTGTAGACAATCGCCTTAAAAGGTCTCTTTGATCAACAATGTCACCTCTGTCTAGGTGCATAACCATTTTTAAATAAGACTCCGGAGCACCTAAACCATAGATAGATGAGACAGTTGCTATAACTATGGTGTCTTTTCTTTCTAAGAGAGCTTTGGTTGCAGAAAGGCGCATTTGCTCAATATGCTCATTGATAGAAGCATCCTTAGCTATGTAAGTATCTGATGTTGGTACGTAGGCTTCTGGCTGGTAGTAATCATAGTAAGAAACAAAATACTCAACTGAATTATTTGGAAAGAAATCTCTAAATTCACCATATAACTGTGCTGCTAGAGTTTTGTTGTGCACCATGACAATTGCAGGTCTTTGGGTTTCTTCAATAACCTTAGCCATAGTATAAGTTTTACCAGCACCGGTTACTCCAAGCAGCACCTGATGCAATAATCCATCATTTAGGCCTCCTACTAAACTGGATATAGCTTCTGGTTGACTGCCTGCTGGTTCAAAGTCAGAAACAACCTTTAATGTTTTTGTCATAAATATTTGTACTTATTTCTTAAAAAATTAATTATAATGCTCAACGCGTTCCCCGATAGCTCAGTTGGTAGAGCAGTTGACTGTTAATCAATTTGTCGCAAGTTCGAGCCTTGCTCGGGGAGCCACTTCTCTTTTTATATTAAATCAAACCTTTGGCCTTTAAATGCTCAGCAGTATCTACAATTGCATCAGCAGCTTTGGTTGGTTGCCATCCTAAAATATCTTTTGTTTTTGAAATATCATAAGTGCCGACTCTTCCAAGTAAAGGAATAGTTCCAGCTAAGTCTTTATCACGTAATGCAATAATTTTTAACACAAAGTTTGGAATATTTCTTTTGGGCGCTTTATTAAATCCAGCATTTCTCAGAATAGTTGCCATTTCTGCTAACCATAATGAGCTTTCAGATAATATAAATCTTTGCCCTGCTGCACCTTCTGCTGTCATTGCTGCTACATGCATTGCAGCCACATCTCTAACATCCACAAATCCCATATGAAGCTTCGGAGTGCCTGGGGTTGAACCATCAAGCATTCTTTTTACTACGGTATTAGATTCACCAATATCACTTGAAAGTGATGGTCCTACAACTAAAGCTGGATGCATAGTACAGATTTCTAATTTATCCTCTCCACTTAATCCTGCTACATATTCTCTTGCAGCTTTTTCAGCAACTGTTTTACTTTTATTATATGAAGGAATTCCTGGATCATTTATATCTGACCAGTCTGTATCATCAAAATGATCTTTATGATGATGCGGACCATATGATACTGCTGCAACTGATGATGTAATTACCACCCTTTTCACTTTATGTTTTGCAGCTAATTGAACTACTCTCATAGTTCCTTCTTTAGCAGGTTTAACTAAAACATCTTCATGATCTGGTTCGCCCATCATAACTGGAGATGCGACATGCAATACATAGTCACAACCCTCAATAGCACTGTCCCAATTTTCATCTGATAAAAGATCAGCGTTTACTAAACTTAAATTTTCATGACCTATCGCACCCATCACCTCATCATGCTTGCTTGAAGATCGTGTTGTTCCCACGACTTGGTAACCTTTATCTAAAAGCTGTTTTGCACAATGCATGCCAATAAAACCTGATACACCTGAAACTAAAACTTTTTCCATTATAAAATCTCCAAAAAATATATATTAAGTATATGGTTTGGTACCGATTTATTCTATAGAATCTAGTAAGAGGTATAAAAAATATGGGCGAAAGATTAAATAGTAAAGTTGCAATAATTACTGGTGCTGGGAGTGGCATTGGTCGAGAAACCTCTTTGTTATTTTTAGAAGAAGGTGCTCAGGTTGTCCTTGCTGATATCAATCAAACTACATTAGAAGAAACTATGAATTTAGTTTCGCAGAAAGGCTTTAAAGATAATGCTATCAGTGTAATTGCTGATGTATCTAGAGAAGCTGCTATAGAGTCCATGGTTAAAAGTGCTATGGATGAATTTGGCCAATTAGATATTTTATTTAACAATGCTGGACTTGGTGGAGCATTTGGATCTATAAGTGATATTGATGCAGATGAATGGGATCAATCTATGGCAATACTTCTAAAATCAGTTTTCATGGGTATTAAGCATGCCTCGGTCGAAATGAAAAAGAATGCTAATGGTGCCTCCATTATTAATACAGCATCAATTGCTGGTATGTCAGGAGGAGGCGGTCCACAAGCCTACTCAGCTGCAAAAGCTGCAGTTATAAATTTATCTCAAACTACTGCATTAGAGCTAGGTGAATTTAAAATACGGGTAAATAGTATTTCTCCAGGCGCTATTAGTACCCCTCTTCTTAATGGTCTTTCTGATGATTGGGATGAGCGTATTAAAGGACTTCAGCCAATTGAGGAACTTGGTCAACCATTAGATATAGCTTATGCAGCTTTGTTTTTAGCTTCAGATGAATCTAGATTTGTCACTGGACACAACCTATGTGTAGATGGAGGTTTAACGGTAGATAGAACCGGTTTAATTAAAGGTATGCGTGAGGCTGCTCAAGAAGAGTTGGGTGATATGCGAATTAGTGGAATGTCTAT
Source organism: uncultured SAR86 cluster bacterium (assembly GCA_902509965.1). Classification (GTDB taxonomy): domain Bacteria; phylum Pseudomonadota; class Gammaproteobacteria; order Magnimaribacterales; family D2472; genus MED-G78. Next base: position 83,850 of record CABWZP010000002.1, on the reverse strand, counting down.
GGGTTCAACAGGTATTGAGGAGACTTTAAGAGAAATTGAGGATTAGTTATGGGTCTTTATAATAAATATGTATTGCCAAAAGTTTTAAACTGCACTTGCGGCTCTAAGCCCATTAATTATCAAAGAAAGAAAGTTGTACCTTTAGCTAAAGGACTTGTATTGGATGTAGGAATTGGCTCAGGGCTAAATATTCCATTTTACGATATGACAAAAATCGATAAGGTCATCGGCCTTGATCCATCAGAAGAACTTAATAACCTTGCAATAGGTGTTGCAGAGGAAAATAAAATTGATGTCGACTTTATGCTTTGTGGTGCTGAAGATATTCCTTTGCCTGATAATCACGTGGATACAGTTTTAATTACTTATACTATGTGCACTATTCCAGAAGTTATTGAAGCAAATAAAGAAATGCTTCGAGTGCTAAAACCAGATGGAAGATTGATCTTTTGTGAGCATGGACTTGCTCCTGATCCAAAAGTTGCTAAATGGCAAAGTAGAATTGATCCAATATGGGGAAAAATTGCAGGTGGCTGTCATCTAAATAGAAATATCCCGCAACTTATTACCTCAGCAGGTTTTGAAATAGAAAATATGGAGCAGATGTACCTACCAAGCACTCCAAGTTTTGCTGGTTACAATTATTGGGGTTCGGCTTTAAAGACATAGTTTTTAGAATCTAAATATTTCTAGTAACTTCAATTTTTTGTCCTACAAAATAAATGAATGTATTTTATTAATACAAACCTCTATGGCATTATTACAAAGTAAATATTTTATAAGGAAAAACATATGAGCGCTTATTCGAATATCGTGAGATTTATTGTAAAAGAAGGAAATGAAGAAAAATTCTTAGAAGTTTTTAATACTTTTGTTATGCAAGAAGGTGAAACTTATTCCACGCTTGTTCATACAGGTGAAAGAGAGTATGTAGCTGTTGGAGCATGGGAATCAGAAGATGCAATGGTTAGTGCAAGACCTGCAATGATAGGCAACCTTGATAAAATGAGAGATTTACTGGAAGAGATATCTCCAGAGCTAGGTGTAACAGACCCAAGATCAGGAAACATTGTTTTAGAGTGGAATTAATCATTCGTATCAACTAATAATTAATGGATTAAAAATGAGTTCAAAAGATATTCCAGAATCCTACTTGAGTCTTCGACAGCCATCAGTAGAACACGATGAAAATTTTATCTCAGGCATCAATTCTTCGTATCAAGCGGCTAAATTAAGAAGTGCCTCAAAAAATAAAGGTGATACTTTTCACAACCCTGTTAAGTTTTCTTGGAATGCGTTTTGGAAAACTTTTATATATGAAAATCTACCCCCTGTCTTTGTGTCCCCTCTTGCCGCATTAGTTTTAGAATCAAGCCCTAATAGAGCTTGGCATGTAATTCAAAATAGAGGTTTATGCGCAACCTCAACTAAACATCACTCATTAGCCTTTATTATTGGCTCTTGGTTAATTACCTATCCGGCCTCATGGCTTCTAACTGCAGCACTTCTTTTAGCTTTATTTAGCGATAGTGCTTTAACTCAAAACATTGATACTTTTCAAATTATCTTGGCCTACTTATTGCTATTTGTTCGCAGGCTCATCATTTCTGTTAAGTACGCTTACTTTAGAGAAGAAGATTTAGAGAGAATGTGCTTACCAGCACCAGATTGGGATGATCAAAAAACTCAAAGAAGATTAATAGGTCCAGGCTGGAGTAAGCCTACTGACAATCCTGGCTTAATTGAAGATGAGCTTACCTGTGCTATGGATGAAAATGACATCTGTCTTCAAGGTATACCTATGGATTTAAGTGACACAAATATTAAAGATTTGCTTAATGAAGAATCAAGTCCCCTATTCCCTAATAAGACCAGTGCAACAAAAGAAAATGAAGTTGCTTCAGGTTCATTCTTGTTTAACATTATTATGTCTGTCTATAAAAAAGACTTTGTTAAAAAATATAGACTTATTTTGTATCCATCCATGCTATTAATTCCCGCTACGCCATTTATGGTTAGATATGTCTATGGAGCAAGTCTCTTTGGGGTGTCTGGATTAGAGCAAATGATTTCAGTGGCTTCTATTTTAGGATTTTTCTTGGGATTTCAGCTCCTCTTCTTTGGGCTTGTATGTTCAATAGATTTTGAGAGGCGTTATGAGACTGCTAAAAAAATAGGTGATTTAGTTAAGTATCCAGGACTTAGATTTTCTGAATTATTTTCAAGCGATGAAGCTAATAATGATAGTAAAGAACCAATTTATTTAGATCTGCAAAAAAGAGTCAATGTCTTTGCTTGGATGAATATGAGAAAAGTTTTGCGATCTTTTGGAGAAGCTTTTTATCTTAGAATTGAAGGTTATACGTCGATCCTTATTTTTTACTCTTTATTTTGTGTTGGTTTGTTAAATCTTATTATATGGACAGAAATGCGCCATCATATTTCGACTATTTTTGTCATAGTAGCCATCATTGCAATTATTTCAGGGATAAGTCTTCTTGCTATGTATATGGCTATTAGACTGCAATCTTTAAGTGCCGAGCATAGAGACTTTGTTCGAAATGAGCTTTTTATTATTGAAGAAGAGATTTGGGAATTAAAGTTAGCCAATGCATCACCAGATAGAATTACCGACCTCGAAAGTGCAAAGGCGTTACTTCAACAAGTTGATGAATCTATTAATTACAAGGAACTTATATACAAACCTACTACTATTGTTGGCATAGCTGCAAATAATGGTGTTATTGGTTCTATATTAGGGTTGATTATTACTGGATGCTTGCTTGCTGTTCAAGGCTTTGTAACTACAGGCATCGAGTACGATGCAATTGGCTGGTTTAATTTTTAAGTATTAAGAATCAAAAATTTTTTTAATAATTTAAAAATACTTTCTCTAGTATGCTCAAAAGCTTCGGCTTCTTGAGCTTTATCAAAATTAATATTTACTGGATCTGGATGCACCCAATGCAAAGAAGTGGCTGAAGTTGGAAGCACTGGGCAAACCTCCTCTCCACACAAAGTAATAACGTAATCTAGATTATCTATAAAATTAGATTCAAGATCATCAATTGATTTTGAATAATGATTTGAAATATCTATCCCTATGGATTTCATGCAGGAAATAGCACCTGAATGAACCTTACCTGAAGGTATAGATCCTGCACTTTGTATTTGATGCTCTTTACTGAGCATAGCTTTAGCTAAGCCCTCTGCTATTTGGCTTCTTGCTGAATTACCAACGCACATAAAAAGTATATTCATAAAGTAAATTGAAGATTCTACTATTTCAGAGTATCTTATATTTAATAAGGAAATAATACAGTGAAATTTCGTTTGTCTAAAAAATCTATCCTCAAAGGTCTTGAAGGTCGCCTTGGAGAGAATGACTATTTAGAACCCTTAGAACACCTAATAGAATCATTTAAAAATGAATCTCGGCTTAATTTAGCTGGGAATCTTGGTGTGCGTCATCAGCTTATAAATCGACTTAAAGTTAGAGCTCAATTACATGATTTTATCGATGATAAAAACTTACCAGAGCCTGCAAATCCAATCTTTGTTATGGGCCTACCTCGCTCAGGTACAACATTTTTATTTGATTTATTAAGCTGTGATGAGCAATATCGGTCGCCCTTATTTTGGGAAATAACTCGCCCTTTTCCTTTGGTAGAAAAAGGTAGCAAAGAAGCTAAAAAACGTATTAAACAGACCAATAGAGAGTTGAGCTTGGCAAGAAAATTTATTCCAAATCTTTTAGGGATGCATCATATTCATGCCGAGATGCCTGAAGAATGCTCTTTGATTAATACCATGAATGTTAGAAGTTTTATCTTTATGTGTATGGCTAATTCTCCTAGCTATGAAAAGTTTTTAAAGACCTGTGATTTTTCAGACACTTTTATGTGGCATAAACGTTTTCTTCAAGCCTTAGAAACGCAAGAAAAGCCCGAAAAATGGCTGTTAAAAGACCCAAGTCATATTAGTCATACTCCCGAGCTGGTCTCCACCTACCCTGGAGCTAAATTTATTCATATTCACAGAAACCCAGTCAAATCCATTGGGTCTTTATCAAGCTTAACCATGAGTGTGCGCTCTGGACTTTCAAATCATGCCGATCCTCATGAAATTGGTGCAGCTGTTTTAGATTTTTGGCAATATGCAATAGAAAAAAGTATTAGTGATAGATCTGAGCACCTTACTTCTGAACAAATTATAGATATTGATTATCGTGATTTTATTAAAAATCCTCTAGAACAAATTAAACAGATTTATCAGCATTTTAATTTTGAATTATCTCAATCAACTCTTGATCAGATGCAAGTTTATATAGATAACCAATCTAAAGAAGGTTATAAACCTCATCATTATGCTTTAGAAGATTTCGGTTTAGATGAAGATAAAGTTCAAGAAGCTTTTTCAAACTACAACCGCATCCATAACTTTTGATGATAAAATACCTCAACTATTAAAAACCTATAAAGCTATACCATGAAGAAAATACAATTATTAAGCATCCTTATATGTGGCCTTGTATTCTCATCATCAATCGAGGCTTCATCTCAAAGCAAGGAGACTGCTATGACATCTGTAACTATTAATACCACTATCGGCGCTATTCATTTAGAGTTAGATCAAGACAAAGCTCCTATTACAGTAGCAAACTTTGTAGCTCTAGCTAATGCTGGTTACTATGAAGGCACTATATTCCACAGAATTATTCCAGGTTTCATGGTTCAAGGTGGTGGCCTAACTGAAGATATGCAAAATAAATCTAGTGGCACTGATCCTATACAAAATGAAGCTAACAATGGTCTTGCAAATGATCGTGGAAGTATTGCTATGGCTAGAACTATGGATCCACACTCAGCTACAGGACAGTTTTTTGTTAATCACAAAGACAATGGCTTCTTAAATCATACTGCTGAAACTGCACAAGGTTGGGGTTATGCAGTCTTTGGTAAAGTTACCGATGGTATGGATGTTGTTGATCAGTTGGCTGAAAGTCCTACTGGTATGGTTGGTGGTTATCAAGATGCGCCACTTGAGCCTGTAACTATTGAATCGGTTACTGTATCTGAATGAAGCCTAGGTTTATCTCAGACATACATCTAAGCGATAAACATCCTGAACTTACTCAAGCCTTTTTTACATTTTTAAACGAATCAAAAGAGGCTTGCACTCATCTTTATATTCTTGGTGATCTCTTTGAGGCCTGGATTGGAGATGATGATGCCACTCCTCTTGCACAAGAAGTAAAAAATGCTTTACGTGCATTTACCGATAATGGTCCTGCAACTTTTTTCATACACGGCAATAGAGATTTTCTAATCGGAGAGTCATTTGCTGAAGAAACAGGTATAACCATTTTGCCAGATCCTTATACACTAACTATTAATGATCAAAAGGTTGTAATTAGTCACGGAGATTTTCTTTGTACTGATGATGTTGATTACATTACATTTAGAAACCAAGTTCGTAGCAATGAATGGCAATCTGAATTTCTAAATAAACCCATTGCTGAACGTGAAGAGATCGCAAAATCAATGAGAGATGAAAGCCAAGAAGCTACCGCTGAAAAGTCTAATATCATCACTGATGTTAATGCTGCTGCAGTAAGCGACTTCTTGCTTGAACATACACCAGATTTATTTATACATGGGCATACTCACAGACCTAATATTCATAACATCGAGTCAGAGAATCTTGTTGCTAAACGCATCGTTTTAGGCGACTGGGGTGCAACTGGTTGGTACCTTGCACTCAATTTAAATAATATCGATCTACAAGAATTTAATATATAAATCCTATTGTTCTAATTGAAATACTACTGTATATTTATACAGTAAATTAAAACAATATCCTTATGAAAGTTGACTACATCGGAAAAATTTCTGAAGAGAATCTGCCGGCAATATTTGTGCCTTATTTCCTTGAATCGGTGCATGCAGGCTTCCCTAGTCCTGCTAGTGATTATATGGAAAGCCCTATAGACCTCAATAAACATCTTATTAAAAATGGTGCTGCAACTTTTCTAGTTCGTGCTCAAGGACAATCAATGCTTGGATCAGGTATTACAGATCAAGCTGTACTTGTAGTTGATCGAAGCATCAAGCCATCACATGACAGCATAGTCGTTGCTTCTATCGACGGTGAGTTTGTTTGCAAGCGTCTTAAGTTAAAACCAAAAATGTGTTTAATGCCAGATAATCCAAGTTACCCTCCCATCTTTATTAATCATGGACAAGAATTAGAAATACTAGGAACGGTCACAGCAGCCATTAATAAATTTTAATGCCACTAGCTCTGGTAGATTGCGATAGTTTTTATGCGTCTTGTGAAAGAATCTTCCGTCCTGATTTAAACAATAAACCTATTGTTGTCTTATCTAATAATGATGGATGTGTTATTGCTAGGAGTAAAGAAGCCAAAGCTTTAGGAGTTGGCATGGGAGTACCTTGGTTTAAAGTTAAAGATCATTATTTAAAAAATGGTGGTTATGTTTTTTCTTCTAATTTTGCTCTCTATGGCGATATGTCTGCACGAGTGATGAATATATTAGAGTCAGTCTCTCCAAGTGTAGAAGTCTATAGTATTGATGAAGCCTTTTTAGATTTAGATAGATTAGATAAAAACTATAATCTCTATAAGTTTGGATGCTATGTAAGAGGTGTTATTAAACAGTGGACTGGAGTACCGGTTCGTGTTGGTATAGCTCCAACTAAAACTTTAACAAAAATAGCTATCCATCAAGTTAAGAAGAAAAATATAGCCACAAGAGTTGTACGACTCATTACACCAAAAGAAATTGCAGAAGCTTTATCACTAACTCCTGTAGGTGAAGTTTGGGGTGTGGGTAGGAGACTAAATCAACACTTACAACGCATGGGTATCCTTACAGCCTTAGATTTAGCTCAATGTGATCCTGCTCATATTAGAGAAAAATTTAGCATAGTCTTAGAGCGGACTGTTAGAGAGTTACGTGGGGAAAGATGTCTAGAGATAGAACATAATGTAGCAGCAAAGAAACAGATTGTTGTCAGTCGAAGTTTTGGTCAAAGAGTAGATCATTTATCTACACTTGAACCTATTGTGAGTAATTTTGTAGTAAGAGCCACTGAGAAATTACGACATGAAAAACAAAAATGTTCACAGGTTTCTGTCTTTGTCAGAACAAGTCCATTTAACGATAAAAAACCTCAGCATAGGGGCTTTAATAGTTTTCAATTTCATAGTCCCACTAATGACACTAGAGATATATTACATGGCGCTAAAATTGCGCTAAAACCTATTTTCAAACCTAATTATTCCTATGCGAAGGCTGGAGTTTTATTAAGTTTATTTTCAAACGAAGGCATAAAACAATACTCATTGTTTCAAGATGCTAATGCACCTAAAGATAATTCTTATTTAATGCGTTATATAGATGCTATGAACATCTATAAAACACAAATTTATTTCGCATCACAAAACACATCTCTTTACTCTCCCATGCGACAAAACATGGTTTCACCAAAATATACTACCAATTGGTATGAGATACCTTTGGTTGATTAGTTATATAAAATATACTTGATTTAATTGCATATTCATCTACATTTAATATCTAGTTAATTTTTTAGGGGATAAAAAATGAAAAAAACAATGTTTACTATTTTGAGTTGCTTAATGTTAATTCCATTCGCTTCTGCAATGCATCATGAAGCTTCGGGACATAAAATATCAGAAGCAGAGGTTATTAAAATAGCTAAATCTGCAGCGCCAGCTAATATTAGTGGTGATGCAACTATTATGAGTTCAGATGGCACTATTTTAGTTGAAGGAACTAATGGTTGGACTTGTATGCCAGGCACTCCGCCGAATGAAAATGTAAATCCAATGTGTGTTGATAAAGCATGGCAGAAATGGCTTGCAGCTTATATGGCGCAAGGTGAATATAATTCTGAAGAAGAAGGTTTTGGTATGTCGTACATGCTGCAAGGTGATACAGCAGTAGACAATGATGACCCCTTTAATACAGATAAATCTAAAGGCGTATGGATTCAAGAAGGCCCACATTTAATGATGTTAATGCCAGCAAGTCTAATGAAAGATATGCCAAGAGATCCGTATGCGGGTGGACCTTACGTAATGTGGGAAGGTAATGACTTTGTTCATGTTATGGTCCCATTAGAGGTCACAGTTAACCCTAATCAATAGTGGTTACAATAATACTAAGTACAGCATTGCTGTACCTAATTCAGCTCGTGCTTCAATCCTGGTTGAGACGTTCAGCTGGAGATGTCTCTGAGAGAACAAATAAAGCTGTTCATAATTTAAGAGAGTCTCTGCCAGTATTCTTTACATTAGCGATTCTTTCGATCTATTTTGAAATTGAAGCCAACACTCAACTTGCAGCCTATTGGTTGTTAGCTAGAGTTATTTTTGCTCTTGTCTATATTTCAGGTTTAAGTTTAAGACCAGCTGCGGAAGGATCAACCTATGAACCTCAACCTTTAAGAGGTCTAGCTTGGGCTATCTCAATCTTCTTGCTCATAAAAATGGGATTAAATCTTATCTAACAAATATGAACGAGCGACAAAAAGGTTTATTTATTTGCTTTTGGGTATATTTAATAGCCTTTGTTGTTGCAATATATTGCGCTAATCAAATAATAGGAGCTCATCAATGGGTGGTTGTTTCTTTTGCGCATTTTGTTGCAACTTGCATTGTATATATTGGGAGTTTTATTTATAAAAACTCTAGTTTGTATGATCCTTTTTGGTCCTTTGCTCCAGCACCTATTGCTGTTTATGTAGCTTTTTGGCCTGAATCAGGAGTGCTGAATTATGAAAAAATTTTCTTAGTTCTTATTCCAGTAATTTTTTGGTCATTTAGATTAAATTTAAACTGGTTAAGAAAATGGCCAGGATTGATAGAGGAAGATTTTCGCTACGTTAAGCTTAAAAAGGGTTCAAAACTTTGGATTAATTTTGTTGATTTTTTTGGGATTCATATGTTCCCTACTTTTCAAGTTAATTTATCCTTGCTGCCTATTTATTACATCCTCTCAAAAGATACCGGCGATGTAAGCTGGCTTTTATATTGCGCAAGTATCTTTACTATACTTGCAGTATCTTTAGAAACAATTGCAGATAGGCAAATGCGAGAATTTGCGAGTATTCCTTCGAATCATCGAGCAACTATGCGCACTGGATTTTGGAAGTTTTCCAGACATCCAAATTATCTAGGTGAAGTATCTTTTTGGTTTGGTTTGTTCTTAATGGCATTAACGGCAGAAAATTATCCTGTCTGGTTATTCATTTGTCCATTGAGTATGTATCTCATGTTTGCATTGGTGACTTGCAAGATGATGGATAATCGAAGTCTAGAAAGAAGGCCAGACTACAACGAATATATGCAGAAAACTTCTCAGTTATTTTTATGGCCACCGGCCAAATAATTATAGCGCTTTAAAGTATCTTTCGTGATGAGCTTCAGATAGTTCTAAAAACTCTTTATTGATAGCCTCTCTAGTAACAGATAAAGGCTCATTGATAAGACTAGTAATACCAAATTCATTTAAATCAAGCTCTTGAGTTCCAGAGGCTCTTAATAAATCAAAAATCCAAGTTAAAGGATCTAAGCTATTATTAAAACGTATAGCATTATCCTTAAGTTTTTGCGCCAATACAGACTCATCGTTAATAGAAAAGCGACTTTTTAGCACAATTTTCTTAAATTTCTCTAAACGAATATTTACGAGCTCTTTCTCTTGGGTATTAAATTTATTCCAATCGATTACCTCATGTACGTAACGTTTACAGCCCTTACAAACGTTATCACCGTAGGTGGTTGAGCAGATTCCTAAGCAAGGAGTTGTGGATCGAGTCATGGCCATAGTATTTGTAAAATAATACCTTATTTTTAAAAATATTATCAGTGATTTAGTGGCTACTGAGACGTAAGAGAAGTAAAATAGCGTGGGAAACAATTATGATTAATGAATATAGACTGCATGCACAAGAGCGCGCAGAACAAAACATACCTCCACTGCCCTTAGATGCAGAACAAACTGCTGCTTTAGTTGATCTTTTAAAGCAAGATAATGAAGAATCAGAGTTTTTATTAGACCTTTTAAAAGAAAGAGTTCCAGCAGGAGTTGATCAGTCGGCTTACGTGAAAGCTGGTTTTTTAGCAGATATAACAACTGATAAAGCGCAAAGTCCTTATATCGATAAAGTTGCTGCGGTAAAAATATTAGGCACTATGCTTGGTGGATATAATATTCAACCTCTCATAGCTTGCTTGTCTATAGATGGTCTTGGTGATGAGGCTGCAATAGCATTAAGTAAAACATTATTAATCTTTGATGCTTTTAATGAAATTTTTGAATTATCAAAAACTAATCCTCATGCTAAAAAAGTTATAGATTCTTGGGCTGAAGGGGAATGGTTTACTAATAAGCCTCAAATTCCAGAACAGATAAAATTAACAGTCTATAAAGTTACTGGTGAAATTAATACAGATGACCTCTCTCCTGCTACTGACGCTTGGTCAAGGCCGGACATACCGTTACATGCTTTAGCTATGTTTAAAATGCCACGAGAAGGTTTGGATAAGCCTCTTGAAACTATTGATGAGCTCAAAGCAAAAGGTAACCCTTTAGCTTTTGTTGGTGATGTTGTTGGAACGGGTTCTTCTAGAAAGTCAGCTACAAATTCAGTTTTATGGCATATGGGTGATGATATTCCTGCAATACCTAATAAAAAAGAAGGTGGATTTTGCTTTGGTGGCAAAATAGCGCCTATTTTCTTTAACACACTAGAGGATTCAGGTGCCTTTCCAGTTGAGTGTGATGTCTCAAAACTTTCAATGGGTCAAGAAATTATTTTAGAGCCCTTTGCTGGAAAAATTACCGATGCTAATACTGGTGAAGTTGTAACTACTTTTGAATTAAAAACTGATGTTTTACTTGATGAAGTTCGAGCAAATGGTCGAATTCCATTAATCATAGGCAGGCAGTTAACAGATAAAACAAGGGAAGCTTTAGATTTAGAGCCTACTAAAGTTTTTAAAAGACCTGATGATACAGATGATTCTAATAAAGGTTACACCTTAGCTCAAAAAATGGTTGGCAAAGCTTGTGGAGTTGCTGGAGTAAGACCTGGTACTTATTGCGAGCCTAGAATGACAACTGTTGGATCGCAAGATACAACGGGTCCCATGACAAGAGATGAACTTAAAGAGCTGGCTTGTTTAGGTTTCTCAGCTGACTTGGTTATGCAGTCCTTCTGTCATACAGCTGCTTATCCAAAACCAGTAGACATAGAAACACAACATAATTTACCTGACTTTATTATGAATAGAGGTGGAGTATCTTTAAAACCAGGCGATGGAATTATTCATTCCTGGCTAAATAGAATGCTCTTACCAGATGGTGTTGGAACAGGTGGAGATAGTCATACCAGATTCCCACTTGGTATTAGCTTCCCTGCAGGGTCTGGCTTAGTTGCTTTTGCAGCAACACTTGGAGTTATGCCGCTTGATATGCCTGAATCTGTTTTGGTTAGATTTAAAGGTGAAATGCAACCAGGAATTACTTTGAGAGATTTGGTAAATGCTATTCCATATGCTGCTATCCAAAGTGGCTCTTTAACCGTTGCTAAAGAAGGTAAAAAGAATGTATTTTCAGGTAAATGTCTTGAAATTGAAGGCCTTCCAGATATGAAAGTTGAACAGGCTTTTGAATTATCAGATGCATCTGCTGAAAGATCAGCATCAGGTTGCACAGTAAGACTTAATAAAGAGCCTATTATTGAATATCTAAAATCCAATATAGTCATGCTACGTTGGATGATTGCTAGCGGTTATGGTGATCCAAAAACTTTAGAGAGGCGAGCTCAAGCTATGGAAGAATGGATTGAAAATCCAGAGTTACTAGAGCCTGACGCTGATGCTGAATATGCAGAAGTTATAGAGATTGATCTTAATGAGATTAAAGAACCCCTACTCGCCTGCCCAAATGATCCTGATGATGTAAAACCTTTATCAGAAGTTTGTAATACTGAAATTCAAGAAGTTTTTATTGGATCTTGTATGACAAATATTGGTCACTTTAGAGCAGCCGGCCATCTTTTAAAGAAATATAACGGAACCAAAGCAAGACTTTGGGTTGTCCCTCCTACCAAGATGGATGAGAAACAGTTAATGGAAGAAGGTATCTATAATGTATTTGGCACCTCTGGTGCTAGAACTGAAATCCCTGGATGTTCACTCTGTATGGGTAACCAAGCAAGAGTATTAGCTAATTCAACTGTAGTTTCAACTTCGACCAGAAACTTTCCAAATCGATTAGGTGATGGAGCAAATGTTTACTTAGCATCTGCTGAACTGTCAGCTATCGCAGCTATTATAGGCAGATTGCCAACTCCTCAAGAGTATCAGGAGTATATGGAAGAAATTAATCCAGTTGCTGATGATCTTTATAAGTATTTAAACTTTAATGAAATAGATACTTATGTTGCCAGCGCAGAATCAGCAGATATACCTGCTGTTAACATAGTTAATCCATCATAACTCTATGAAACGAGCATTTATTATTGCATTTGTAACAACTTTTCTTATAGTTGCATGGTTCACAAATTCTAATTCAAATGATGATGTAGGTTTAAAACAATCAATTCTTCATAATGGGATTTCAAGAGATTACATCCTCTATGTTCCTGAAAACTTACCAACAAATGCTCCATTAGTGGTTGTATCTCATGGTTATACTTCTAGCGCAAAAACCATGATGGCTTATTCAGGCATGAATAAAGTTGCTGACGCAGAAAAATTCTTAGTTGTTTATCCTCAAGGTACAAAAGATTTAAGAGGTAATAATTTTTTTAATGTTGGGTATGAATTTCATGCATCATCAAAGGTAGATGATATAGGTTTTATTAAAACTTTAGTAACAAAGGTTGCTGATGAATACCAAATTAACCCAAACCATATTTTTGCTACAGGCATGTCTAATGGGGGAGATCTCAGTTACTTTCTAGCTTGTTACGCGTCTGATATTTTTCAAGCAGTCGCCCCTATTGCTGGAACTATGATGCAAACAACTATTGAAACCTGTAAGCCTAAAAAAGGTATGCCAATTTTTGCTGTGCATGGAAAGGCAGATGATGTTACTTATTTTGATGGTGATATGGCAAATCGAGATAAATGGGGCCCTTATCCTGGCATCCCAGCTGTTATTCAGCATTGGGTTGATCTAAATGCTCTAGAAATTTCTCAAGTAAGTTCTGAAAATATAACCAAATTTCTAGCCTCTAATGAAGCACTGAGTTTTGATAGATATTTAAGTACAACTTCAAATCAAGAAGTGTGGCTTTATGTTCACACAGGTGAGCATGATTGGTCACTTAAAGAACTAGATACTAGCTCGGAGATTTGGAACTTTTTTTCAAGATATATTAATTAGCTTTGAGTCGAGTAACTTTTGAGATGTTATCTCGTGTATTCTCTAAATTTTCTAAATAACCATCATTGAGAGGTGTAATGTATTGGCCAGTGAAAACTGAACACTCAAATTCTTTAATATTAGGATTACCTTCTTGAACAGAGGCAACAAGATCATTTAGGTCTTGATAGATTAACCAATCTGCTCCAATCTCAGCGCAAATTTCTTCATCGGTTTTTTTGGATGCTACAAGCTCTTTAGTTGCAGGCATATCAATTCCATACAAGTTTTGATATTTAACAGGAGGAGCCGCTGATGCAAAATAGACTTTTTTAGCACCCGCTTCTTTTGCCATTTCAATAATTTTTCTACTTGTTGTTCCTCTTACAATTGAATCATCAACCAAAAGGACATTTTTATCTTTAAACTCTAGATCGAGAATATTTAGCTTTCTTCGAACAGATTTCTTGCGCTCTTCTTGATGCGGCATAATAAAGGTTCTGCCGATATATCTATTTTTAACAAAACCTTCTCTGTATGGGATTTTAAGCTCGTCAGCCAATTGAAGTGCTGCAGTTGTAGAACTATCAGGAATAGGAATAACTACATCAATATCATGGTCTGGGTTTATTCTAGTTATTTTATTAGCTAGCCTTTTTCCCATGCGCATTCTTGATTTATAAACTGAGATTTGATCAATAGTTGAGTCTGGTCTTGCAAAATAAACATACTCAAAAATACAAGGTCTTTCTTGGTAAACTTCTGCACATTGTTGTGTATGGAGTGTTCCTTTATTGTCAATAAATACCGCCTCACCTGGCTCTACATCTCTTAAAGTTTCAAACCCAAGTGATGCAAAAGCAGCATTTTCCGAAGAAATCATATACTCATCTCTATTCTTACCCTTTCTTATTCCTATGACCAATGGACGTATTCCATTGTTATCTCTAAAAGCCAACAAGCCAAATCCAGTAATTAAAGCTATAACTGCATAAGCTCCGTCACATCGCCTATGAGTTTTTGCGACTGCTTTAAAGATATGTTTTGCCTCAGGATAGATCTCTCTTTGCTTACCTAATTCATGTGCAAAAATGTTTAATAAAACCTCGGAATCAGAATCTGTATTTAGATGACGCATTTCTGCATGAAATAGTTCATTGGCAAGTGATTCAGAATTAGTTAGATTGCCATTGTGAGCAAGACTAATGCCATAAGGTGAATTTACATACATAGGTTGAGCAAACTCTTTACCATCACCACCAGCTGTTGGGTATCTGACGTGGCCAATTCCATAGTTTCCAACAAGTTTGTCCATATGTCTTTGTAAAAAAGTATCTCGAACATAACCCATAGACTTTCTTGAATTTAATTTGTCCTCAGAATCACAGACAACCATTCCAGCTGAGTCTTGGCCTCGATGTTGGAGCATCAATAAAGAGTCATAGAGATCTCCTACGACATTATTTTCTGCTGATATACCAACTATTCCACACATTATGTTTCCTCTTCAGGAGAGTCAGGTTGAATTAATTCTTTAGCTTCAATTAAAGCATCATTATCTATCAAGTCACGAATATATGCTTCTATTTCAGGTGCAATTTGTTCAATAAAAGGAGAAATTTTTGAATTGCCCATGAGCTCTGAGTTTTTTAAACCTGCAGGCATGAGCAAGAAGATAATAAAAATAACAATTAAGCCCCGCGCCATGCCAAAAAGTACACCAAGAAACTTATCAAAGCCAGATACACCAGACCATTTGATGAGCTTGCTAATCATATTAATAACAATGCCGCCAATAAAAATGCAAGCAACAAAAATTACAACGTAGGCACCAATTTTTGAAATTTCAGGGTTACCTATATAGCCGGTAATAAATGGGGAAACTAAATACTCTAAGCTGATTGCTGCAATGAATGAAAATACCCACAGAAATAGTGATAAGAATTCTTTTGTAAACCCTCGGAATAGCGAAATAATACCTGAGGCTATTACTACACCTAAAATGATCCAATCTGTAATATTTAAACCTATGGCATCCACGGTGTTATAACCCCTGTTTCAATTCCAGCAATTGTATTAATTTTACTCTTATTATTTTTAATTTCTTCCTCTGTAAAAAAAATAACATAAACTGCATGTTTGTTTTTATCATTAGGTAATGACTTAACTTCACCCATATAGCCACTATTATTAATTTTGGTCAATAATTCAGAAGCTTTGTCAAAAGATGAAAAAATACCAATTCTATATAAATACATCTTGAAATCTTCTTTACTAATCTTGGCTGCGGTTTCACCCATGTCTTTTGGCATTTCTAAAGATTCAAAGCTCGAATCTATGTCTTTGACTGGCTCAGATATGAGCGATGTATTAAAAACAGGTTTCTCGATATCAGGAATTTCCACCACTAGCGGTTTGCTATATTTAGGCTGCGGTGACAATACATAAAGCACAACAAATAGCAGCAAAGCTACCGAAAATAAAATACCTGTTACTCTTTCGTAAGTCATTATTTGTTGTATATTTTATTTAATAATCCAGCCACTTTATCTCTTAGATCTTTTCTATGCACTATCATATCAATAGCGCCATGATCCAGTAAAAATTCTGCTTTTTGGAAGTCATCAGGTAATTCAACTCTAACTGTATCTTCAATAACTCGTCTGCCAGCAAATCCAACAAAAGCTTTAGGTTCTGCAATATTAATATCTCCCAACATAGCTAAACTTGCAGACACTCCTCCAAAGATGGGATCTACCATAATAGAAATATAGGGTAACTTTTTAGCTTTCAATTTTTGAATAGCTGCTGAGGTTTTTGCCATTTGCATTAATGAAATCATTGATTCTTGCATCCTTGCACCTCCACTAGTTGAGAAACATATAAAAGGAATCTCATCCTCTATGGCTTGATTAATACCTGCTACAAATTTTTCCCCAACAACACCGCCCATAGATCCACCCATAAACCTGAATTCAAAAGCAGCAATTACAACCGGAATATCTTTAAGATGACCTTGTCCTATAACAATAGCATCATTTTCACCAGTAGCTTTCATAGCCTCTTTGATTCTTGTTGAATAATATTTAGTATCTTTAAATTTAAGAGGGTCTTTGCTTTTTATATCAGCAGCTATCTCTTTAAAAACTGAGTTATCTAAAAATTGTTCTAATCTAGTTCTAGCTCCAATTCTTAGATGATGATCACATTTAGGACAAACATGAAGTAATTTTTCTAACTCTGGTTTGTATAAAGTTGATTCACATGATGGGCATGAAACCCAAAGTCCGTCTGGAACTTTGCTCTTAGTGGTTGAAGTGTCTATTCCAATAGATGGAATAAGTCTTGTTAACCAGTTCATTTAATTAATTGCCCTATTTAGATCCTTTAAGTATTCTTCTATTTTACTAAAGTCTTTTGTCTCTTTTACCGCATCAATCATCTCTACAATTGATGAACCAACGATAACACCATCAGCACACTTTGCAAGAATCTTAGCATCACTAGGAGTCTTAATTCCAAAGCCTGCAAGGGTAGGAATTGAGGTGTATTGACGAATTTTGCTAATATTTTGTTCTATCTCAGTCATATCTAAGTTTGATGAGCCTGTTACTCCTCTTAAATTTACGTAATAAATGAATCCAGAGCTATTTTCGGTGATTTGTTTGATTCTAGTATCAGCTGTTGTTGGCGATATTAATGAAATAGTATCAATATTTGGATTAGAAATACCGTAACTATCTAGCTTAAGTTCACCTGGAATATCTACAACTAAAAGAGCATCTATTCCTAACTTATCAGACTCTTCAATTAAATCAGAATGTGAAATAAAAGTATTGAGATAACCCATAAGAACAATTGGGGTATCGGTATTGGTTTGTCGAAACTTAATTACCATATCGACAATATTTTTAAGTGAAATATCTTTTTTTAACGCTCTGTCATGGGCTTTTTGAATAATTGGTCCTTCTGCAATAGGATCTGTAAAAGGCACTCCTATTTCTATTACATCAACGCCAGAATTAACAAATAAATGCATCAATTCAAGAGTGGTATCTAAATCAGGATCGCCAGCAACCAGATATGCAACTAAAGCTTTTTTATTCTTATCTTTTAAATCTTCCAGTTTGATTTGAAGTTTATTCAAAACTCAATACCATCTATTTGTGCAACTGTATTAATATCCTTATCACCTCTTCCTGACACATTGACCACAACGTTAGCTTCTGGGCCAAGTTCTTTCATCAAGATTGGAAGATAAGCAAATGCATGAGCTGTTTCAAGCGCAGGCATGATACCTTCAAGCTCTGTTACCTCATGAAAAGCTTTTAGCGCCTCATCATCACTCACAGCAACATATTCTGCTCTGCCAATGTCCTTTAACCAAGAATGTTCTGGGCCTACACCAGGATAATCCAAACCTGCTGAAACTGACTTAGTATCTTTGACTTGACCAGCTTCATCTTGCATAAGGTAACTTCTAGCACCATGCAAGACCCCAGGAGTTCCATCATTAAGTGGAGCTGCATGCTCACCTGTTTCAACACCTTCTCCACCAGCCTCAACACCAATTAACCTAACATCATCTTCTTTGATGAAAGGATAAAAAGCTCCCATTGCGTTTGAACCACCGCCAACACATGCAACCACAGCATCTGGTAATTTATTAAAGAGTTCATTTGATTGGGTAATAAGTTCTTGACCTACTACAGAATTGAAATCCCTAACAATCATTGGATAAGGATGAGGCCCGGTAACACTTCCAATGATGTAATAAGTATCATCAACATTAGTAACCCAGTCTCTTAAAGCTTCGTTTAATGCATCTTTTAACGTTGCTGAGCCAGAATCTACAGGATGGACATGAGCACCGAGTAATTTGATTCTATAAACATTTAAAGATTGTCTTCTAACATCTTCAGCGCCCATATATATGTGACACTCAAGACCTAATCTTGCTGCTACTGTTGCGGTAGCTACACCATGCTGACCTGCTCCAGTTTCTGCAATAATTCTTTTTTTGCCCATGTGCTTGGCAAGTAGAATCTGGCCTACTGTATTGTTAATTTTATGAGCACCAGTATGATTTAGATCTTCTCTTTTCAACCAAATGTTCCCACCCCCATAATGTTCGGTGAGTCTCTGAGCAAAATATAAAGGTGATGGTCTTCCAACAAAATGTGATAAATCTTTATAGAATTCTTTTATAAATGTGGGGTCATCTTTTAAGTTGTTGTAGGTAGTTTCAAGCTCATCAAGCGCACACATAAGTGTTTCTGGTACAAACTTCCCGCCATACTCACCAAAAAATCCATTAACATCTGGAAAATTTTCTTTATTGCTCATGATTTTATTTTGTTAATCATTCTATCGATTAAAAGGGTATCTTTAATACCAGGCTCTGACTCTACACCTGAATTGATATCAAGACACCAAGGTTTAACACTTAGTGCATTATCGACGTTTTCAAGATTAATGCCACCAGAAAGTATGATATTTGAATTAGCTAGGACTTCGTCACTAACAATATCCCAATTAAAGCTCTCACCTGTGCCCCCATAAAGATCTTTTTTATATGTCTCAAGCAAAAATGCATCAGCTGAAGAATAATTTTCAATAGCATTTATAGATGCTGCAGATTGCATATGAATTGTCTTCCAGTAATCCATACCAAAAGATTCACAAAAATCACAAGATTCGTCTCCATGAAATTGTAAGATTGGATTATCAAAAAAAGAAATTGCTCTATAAACCTCTTCCTCATCTGGATTTACAAATACACAAACAGGTCTCGAAGATTTAAAGTCAATCCCTTCAAGCTCAAGGAGAAACTTCGCAGTAACATTTCGAATGCTTTTATCATAAAAGATAAAACCTACATAATTAATATGATGCTCACAAATAGCATTAAGCGTTTGAGCATCTGCTATTCCACAAATTTTTATATTTGTTCTATTCATATATCAAATCTAGAGATAATATCTTTAAAAGGACTACTAATTGGTATTTTAGAATCATAGCGTGGTCCTAAAAAAAATAAACCTTTTGCAGTTAATGTTTTGCCAGCTAAAGTCCTATCTTTTGCCTCCAGAAGTTCGTGAATTGAAATATCTAGTTCACCTTTTGAAATACCTACCAGTGTTCCTGCAATTATTCTGACCATATTGTGCAAGAAAGCTGTTGCAGAAATATTCAAAATAATAAAAGATCCTTTTTGTTCAAGCGATATAGACTTAATTTCTTTAATAGGATTTTTTGATCCACAACTGGAACTTCTAAATGATGAAAAATCATGTTTTCCTAATAAATCATGCGCACAATCCGACATTTTCTTAATATTCAAGGGCATATTGTCCCAATATACAAAATTGTCAAAAAAAGTTGGCTTGTTTGGGGTGTTATAAATAACATACGAATAAAATCTTTCCTTAGCTGAAAATCTTGAATGAAAATCATCATCTACTTCACTAATGCTTTTAATAGATATTGTTTTAGGTAAATTAGAATTTAAACCCCTCAACCACTCTTCGTCACTTCTTTGCACTTGTGTTTGAAAATCAAATACTTGGGTTAGCGCATGAACGCCTGCATCAGTTCGCCCTGAATAATTAAATGATGATGCGTCAGCTGAAATGTTTTCTAAAGCTTTATCAATCTGGCCTTGCACAGTGGGAAGATTGGTTTGATTTTGAAAACCATGATACATAGTTCCTTCATATTCAACCGTGCAAGCAAGTCTCACTTTTATAAAGTTTTTAAAAGTAAAGTTTCTGCCTCTTCCTTAACTGAATCACTATCTGTAGATTTGACTAGGGCTGTAAGTATTTGTTTAGCATCGGTTGTATTACCCATCTCGATATAAGTTGCAGCTAAATCTAGTTGTTGGGTATCAGCATCATTTTTAACGCTTAAGCCTTTAGGCAAGCCTTCAATTCCGCCTTCATCAGCAGGATTATCAAAACCATATATATCATCGTCTGAAACCTTCTTAGAATTCTTTCTTATGTAAAAGAACGCTATTACAAATCCAGCTAACAAGGCTGCAAGTCCAACTAAGAGTAGATCAAGGATTCCTATTGATCCAGATTCTAGAACTTCATCAGCTTGTTCTTGCAGTGCTTCGATCGGATCATTTTCAACACCTAATTCTATAGTTTTTGAATTAGCTTTAATTAAATCATCAGGGCTCATATTACTTTGATTTTGATTGGTTATTAATGGCATAACTTCTTCTGCAAGGATCTCCTCTTTAACAGCAACTGACGTTGGTAGTATCTCTCTATCATCTTTAGGAGCAGTGAGAGTTAATATAGATTTAATATTCTCACTTACACTAAGAGATTGAGTGGTAGTATTCATTTGTTGAATACTATATTTAGCATACTCACTTGAAATATTTGATAAAACTTCATTAGTGGGAATGACTAAATCAATATCAGCTCTTACAAGATTAATATTATTATCGATAAAAGCAGCTTCATTTGCTAAAAAGATTGCCCACATAATTTGATAAATATCAGCATCTGATTCTTTTGCAATTGAGGATGCAAGACTCCATATTGTTGTTATTTCTGCGCTATCTACAATAACCTCTTCAACTTCAGCTACTTTTTTACTTTGAGTCTCTGTGCCAGTATCCTCGATGAGATTAAGGGAATCTTGAACACTTTCTTCAATTAATAAGTCTGATTCAAGGGCGGATATTTCTTTATTAATAGGTTTTTTAGGTGCGATATATTCAGGCTGACTTGAAAAGGCTTTATAACGGCTTGGTAGAAAGATAAAAACATTCTTCGCAAGCTCATCTTTGATGACTAACTGAAAACTAAAATAATCATCAGGATAGCTATTACCAAGTGCAATAGTAAATTTATCAAAATCACCTTCTTCTTCAAATAAGGTAAAAGCTACAACATCTTCGGCTAAAGGAATGTCTGACTGATATTCATTTATCACAAAATCTTTACTTCGAATTCTAGAATCTGAATTAACAGTAAATTGAATTAAAAACTGACCTTGTTCATTAACACTTACCTTAGGAGAAGATAAAGCCAAATCTGCTTGGATGCTGCTACTAACAATAAAGAGGAATGCAAGAATTTTTTTCATTTAAATTTATTTGTATTAAGTAAAGTTTGCGCAATTTGCACAGCGTTAAGAGCAGCTCCTTTGCCATAGACATTATCGGCTACTACCCAGAGTGAAACCCAAGTATCACCAGCTAACTCTTGTACTCTAACTCTGCCCACATAAACCTCTTCAGTATCATTAGCATGCTCAACTGGTGTTGGATATTCAAGTTTATCAGGATTATCTAATACTTTAATTCCAGGGGCATTTGCAAGCAATTCAATTAAGGCCTCTCTTGAAGATGGGCTTGAAGTTTTAAAAAAGACAGCTTCAGAATGACCATTAAAAACTGGCACTCTTACACAAGTAGCTTGCACCGCTATATTTGGATCTAGTATTTTATGAGTCTCCCATACCAACTTCATTTCTTCTTTAGTAAAGTTATTGTCCATAAAGACATCACATTGAGGAATGGCATTAAATGCAATGGGTTTTGGATAAACTGAAGGTTCATGATTGGATTCAGAGAAATATGTTTGATTATTTAATTCTTCCACTGCGGCCTTGCCAGTCCCAGAGACTGCTTGATAAGTGGCTATATTGATAAATTCAATAGTGAGTTCATCATGAATCGGCTTTAAGGCCATAAGAAGCTGAGAAGTAGAACAATTCGGGTTGGCAATTAAAGTTGGATTCTCGAGGGCCTCAACTAAAGTACCATTTATTTCTGGAATAATTAAAGGCACATCTTCTTCATATCTAAAGTGAGATGATAGATCAATTACATAAGAGCCAGCTGCAACAAAATCTTTTGCATAGCTTTCAGCAACACTTGAGCCTGCTGAAACAATAGTTAAATCAGCTAAACTTGCATCAAAAGTACTTGTATCTTTTATCGAATACTCTGCTCCATTCAAGGTAACTACTTGGCCAACAGACGAGCTGCCAAGTGGATAAAAATGATTAATAGGAAATGCTTTTTTTTCAAGTAATTGCATGATCTTAGTGCCAACGACACCAGATGCTCCGACAAGTGCAATATTAATTGGCTGAGTCATTTTGTAATATCTCAATAATTAAAGGTGCAACTTCACTGGTATTCAAAGAATTATTGTCAGTACTGATATCTTTGGTTCTATGACCGTTAGCAATAAAGGTTTTAATCGCATTATCTATTCGCTCTGCAAGTTTTACTTCATGTAGTGAGTACTTTAATGCCATAGCTAATGATGCAATCATTGCAATTGGATTGGCTATATTTTGACCTGCAATATCTGGAGCACTGCCGTGACATGGCTCATACATTCCTTGAGAGGTGCTATTTAAGGATGCTGAAGGCAGCATTCCAATAGAACCAGACAAGGTTGCAGCAATATCAGAGAGGATGTCACCAAAAAGGTTACTAGCAACAATGACATCGTATTGATTAGGATTAAGTACAAGCTGCATAGCAGTATTATCTGCAAGTTGATGTGATAGCTCGACATCTGGATAGTCTTTTGCCATATCACTTACTATAGCGCGCCAGAACTTAGAAACTTCAAGCACGTTGGCCTTTTCAACCGAACATAGTTTGCCATTTCTCTTTTGAGCAGCTTCAAATGCAACTTTGGCAATACGTCTGATCTCATCTTCGTTATAAATCATAGTATTAAACGCATAATGAGGTGATTCTGAGGTTACTAAGCCCCTTGGTTCGCCAAAATAAACTCCGCCAGTTAACTCTCTGACAATAAGAATATCTAAATTTTCAATAATATGATTTTTAATAGGAGAAGCTGAAGCTAATTCATTGAATAAAAATGCTGGTCTTAAGTTAGCAAATAATTCTAATTCTTTTCTCAAGCCTAATAATGCTTGCTCAGGCCTATGATCCCAATCTAAATCATCCCATTGAGGTGCTCCAACTGCACCAAACAAAATAGCATCTGATGCCTTAGCTTCAGCAAGAACATCAGCAGGCAAAGGTGAGCCATGCTTTTCATAAGCAGTGCCACCAACATCCATATGGGTGATTGAAAAATCTAAAGCATTTTCAACCATTAAGTAATCAAGAACTTCTTGTGCAGAAGCAGTAACTTCTTGCCCTATTCCATCTCCTGGTAAGATTAAAATCTTTTTAGTCATTTGCATATATCCAAGGTTTACTTTTCATTCTGCTATCTTCAAATTCTTTAATTACATCTTTATCTTGTAATGTTATATCAACATCATCGAGACCATAAATAATTCTTTCTAATAAATTATCCTCAACCTCAAATGAATATTCAACTGAAGCTATAGTGAGCTTTTTAGCATCTAAACTCACTGTAATCTCATTGCTTGTATCTTGAGTTTGAGAAAATAATTCTTCTATCTGCTCTTTAGATAGCTTTATAGGTAAAACGCCATTTTTAAAGCAATTATTATAAAAAATATCACCAAAAGAAGAAGCGATGACAGTTTTTATTCCAAAATCTCTTAACGCCCATACAGCATGTTCTCTTGATGAGCCGCAACCAAAATTATCTCTAGTTAGAAGGATGCTTGCCTGATCATAAGGCGCATTATTTAAGATAAAGTCTTCATTTATTTGTCTTTGTTCTTTGGTGATGCCTAGCTTGCCATCATCCAGATATCTCCATCCATCAAATAGATAATCTTCAAAACCAAATTTTTTAATAGACTTTAAATATTCGGTTGGAATAATTTGGTCTGTATCAATATTATCTCTATCAATACATGCAACTAAGCCATGAATCTGTAATTCATTACCTTGCATTTTCATGATGGGTTGCTCACAGTGCCATTAATAGCAGTTAAGGCTGCCATCATAGGACTCATTAAATGAGTTCTGCCTAAATTACCTTGTCTGCCCTCAAAATTTCTATTTGAAGTAGAGGCGCATCTTTCATAAGGCTTTAATTGATCTGGATTCATACCCAAACACATAGAGCATCCAGGGTCTCTCCAGACAAAACCGGCATCCTCAAATATTTTATCAAGTCCTTCGGCTTCGGCTTGCAGTTTTACCATCCCTGATCCTGGGACAACAATAGCCTCAATGATAGTATCAGCTACTTGCTTACCCTCTACAATACTTGCTGCCTCTCGAAGATCTTCTATCCGTGAATTGGTGCAAGAACCTATAAAAACTTTATCAAATTTGAGATCGGTTAACTTCTCATCTGCCTCAATACCCATATATTGCTTAGCAAGTTGAATATTTTTCTTTTTATCTTCTGAAACAAGTTCTGGATCTGGAATATTGCCATCAAAATCAACCACCATTTCAGGGGAAGTTCCCCAAGTAACTTGAGACTTAATCGAAGAAATATCAATAATAATTTCTTTATTAAAAACTGCCATCTGATCTGTTTTCAATGTATCCCAATGTGCTTCTGCTTGCTCGAGTAAATTTGAATCTAAGTCACTATGCTTCCTTACATAGTCAATTGTTGTTGCATCAGGAGCTATTAAGCCTACTTTAGCTCCAGCTTCAATTGCCATATTGCAAATAGTCATCCTTGCTTCCATTGAAATACTCTCAATATATGAGCCTGAAAATTCTATTGCATGACCATTGCCACCTGCTGTGCCAATTTTTCCAATTAAATATAAAACAATATCTTTTGAAGTAACTCCAGTTTGAGGCTTACCATCAAAACGAACATGCATATTTTTTAATTTTGATACTTTTAAACTTTGAGTTGCCAATACATGTTCAACCTCAGAAGTTCCTATACCCATAGCTAAACACCCAAAAGCGCCATGCGTAGAGGTATGAGAATCACCACAAACAATAGTCATACCAGGAAGCGTATACCCTAATTCTGGGCCAATAACATGCACTATGCCTTGATTCTCAGAAGTGATATCAAATTGTTTGATTCCAAATCTATTGCAGTTTTTATCAAGCTCAACAACCTGAATTTTTGAAATTTCATCTTCAATAGATTCCATATTAAAAGCACCGCCCCTTTCAGTAGGTACATTGTGGTCAGGTGTTGCAATGTTAGCGTTAAGTCTCCATGGCACTAAATGCTTTTTAGCTAAACCTTCAAAGGCTTGCGGTGAAGTGACTTCATGCAAATAATGTCTGTCAATATAAAGCAATGATTCGCCAGAATTAAGAGTAGTGATATGGTGCTCGTTCCAAAGCTTGTCGTATAAAGTCTTTGGCATGTTACTTAGTAAATGGGAGTTCTTGCTTAATGTCTCCACATTGAGCTCGGTTGCGTAATAAGTGATCCATGATCACTAAATTAGCCATGGCTTCAGCAATAGGTACTGCTCGAATGCCAACACAAGGATCATGTCTACCGGTAACTTCAATATCAACTTCTTTGCCATCAGTATCAACGCTTTTACCTTTTGATTTAATGCTAGAGGTAGGTTTAATTATAAAATCGATATTAATAACATCACCATTAGAGATACCGCCAAGAATTCCGCCGGCGTTATTTGAAGTAAAGCCATCTGCTCGCATTTCATCTCTAACCTCAGAGCCTTTTAAATTTAAAATATCATCGGTATTGCCTATGGATACTGATTTGACAGCATTAATACTCATCATAGCTTTAGCTAAATCTGCATCTAACTTATCAAAAACAGGAGCTCCAAGGCCTACAGGACAATTTTCTATAGCAACGCCTAATTTAGCACCCACTGAATTACCTTCTTCAATAAGCTCAGCAAACAAAGTATCTAAATCACCTAATTTAGATGTATCGGCAAAGAAATATTTATTAGTATTCGCATCGCTAGGATTGATTGTCTCACATTTAATGCTTCCAATTTGACTTACATAGCCTGTAGTTTTTACCCCAAGGCTTTCAAGATATTTTTTAGCAATAGCGCCAGCTGCAACTCTCATTGCAGTTTCCCTTGCGCTTGATCTGCCGCCACCTCGATAATCTCTATGACCATATTTAGCTTGATAAGTGATATCTGCGTGATTCGGTCTAAAAGTATCTTTTATATCTGAATAGTCTTTTGACCTTTGATCTTGGTTGTAAATAATCAAACTAATAGGCGTTCCGGTAGTTTTTCCCTCAAATACACCTGAAAGTATCTCTACAGCATCATCTTCTTTTCTTTGGGTAGTAACGTCAGATTGGCCTGGTTTTCTGCGGTTTAGTTCACTTTGGATATCAGCTTCGCAAAGCTCAATTTGCGGAGGACACCCATCAATTATGCAGCCCAAAGCCTTCCCGTGGCTCTCGCCAAAGGTCGTAACTTTAAACAATTCTCCAAATGTATTGCCTGACATGGCAATGATTATAGTCCAAAAATGCTATAAAGCCTTATTTTAGGGTTGATAACCCTCCATCTGCGCTAATTACTTGACCTGTTATCCAGTTCTCTTTTGCACTAAGAAGGAAATAAGCTGAAGTTGCGATTGATTTAGAAGTCCCAATTGATTTTAAGGGATGTCTTTGAGCTGATGCCTCTTTGCGCTCATCGGTAGATAAAATATGTGATGCTAATTTAGTATCAACAATCGATGGAGCAACACAATTAATAGCTACTCTTGGTGCAAGTTCTGCCGCTAAACTAATTGCAAATCCTTCTAGCGCACTTTTTGAAGCTGCTATCGATGAGTGCATTGGCATACCTGTATTAGCTGCTACAGTTGAAAATAAAACTACTGATGCACCATCATTCTTTTTTAAGTTGGGGAGGACTTTTTTGATGACATTAAACGCCCCATAAAAGTTTACTTCCATCTCAGCTTTCACATCTTCTAAAGTGAGTCTTTGCAATGATTTTAGATTAATAGTACCTGGGCAATACACCAATCCATGAATATCCTCAGGAATATTGTCCAATGCATCTAGACTTTTGTTAGGATCTAGATAAATAAAATTATCATAATTACCAGAAGTGGTTTCATCTCGAGAAGTTCCATAAACACTATGCCCTTCTGCTTTGGCAAGATTGTTTATCTCTAGTCCAATATCTGAATTTCCACCAATGATAAGAATATTTTTAGTCATAGTTTAAAAATTGTTGTTTTGTAAAGTAAATAATTCTTGGAAATCTGTAACAGTAGTATTTTCTAGTGCCTCTTGATCAGTGCAAAGTGAATATATTTCATCACATCTAGTGGCATCAAAAGTAATCTTTAAATTACTCATAAACTTTTGTTCAAGTACCGGAATACCTTCTTCTCTTCTACGTTTATGCCCTATTGGATATTCAACTTCAATAGCTTCAGTTGATGAGCCATCGTTAAAGTGGATTTGAATCTTATTTGCTATAGAACGCTTATCAGCCTCATGATATTCAGTAGAGTATCTTTTATCTTCATTAATAATCATTTTTTCTCTAAGCTCATCAACTCTAGGATCGGCTGCTACATCGTCTTCATAGTCTTCAGCTATTAAATCACCCTTAAGGAGCCCAATAGCAACCATATACTGCAAGCAATGATCTCTATCAGCTGGATTATTTAATTGCCCCACCTTAGAAATAATTCTAATTGCTGATTCATGGGTAGTTATTTCAACTGCTTTAATTTCATCCAATCTATCTTTTATTTGTGGATGTAAAGTTACAGCAGCTTCAACTGCAGTTTGAGCATGGAACTCTGCTGGGAAACTAATTTTAAATAAAACATTCTCCATAACATAGCTTGCAAATTCTTGTGGTAATGATAATTGCTCGCCACCAAAAGATACATCCTCAAAACCCCATACTGGTGCTGATAAAACTCCTGGATAACCCATTTCACCAGAAAGAGTAATCATAGCCAATCTAACTGCTCTGCTAGTTGCATCGCCTGCTGCCCAGCTTTTTCTTGAGCCAGCATTAGGAGCATGACGGTAGGTTCTTAAACTTTGTCCATCTACCCAAGCCTGGCTAACAGCATCCTTAATTTGATCTTTTGTACCACCCATTAGTTTGGTAACAACTGCTGTAGAAGCAACTTTTACTAAAACAACATGATCTAGTCCAACTTTATTAAAACTATTTTTAAGAGCCAGTATTCCTTGGATTTCATGGGCCATGATCATAGATTCTAGAACAGTTTTCATAGTAAGAGGTTCTTTACCTTCAGCTATATTTTGCTGTGAAATAAAATCAGTAACAGCCAGGATTGCTCCAAGATTATCTGAAGGATGTCCCCACTCAGCAGCAAGCCAAGTATCGTTATAATCAAGCCATCTGATAATACAACCAATATCAAACGCACCTTTGATTGGATCTAATTTAAAATTAGTACCTGGAACTCTTACACCATAAGGAACTGATGTTCCCTCGACAACTGGGCCTAGCATTTTGGTGCAAGCAGGAAATTTTAGGGCTAACAAACCACAGCCAATGGTATCTATAAGACAGTTTCGTGCAGTATCAAGGGCAAGATCTGATTCTATTTCAAAATTAGTAACATAACTGGCTATCTCTGAGATAACAGCGTCATAGCCAGGTCTGATATTTAAATCGACATTAGATGACATAACTTAAGACCTATCTTGTATATCAATCCATTCAGAGCTTTCAACTCCAATGTAATCTGCGCTTGGTCTAATAATTCTATTATTAGCTCTTTGCTCCATACAATGTGCTGTCCAGCCTGATACACGAGACATTACAAAAATAGGGGTAAAAAGTTTTGTGGGAATGCCCATATAGAAATATGCTGGTGCATGGAAGAAGTCAGCATTTGCAAACATTTTCTTTTCATCAGCCATAACTTTTTCTACCTCTTCGGCCACCTGATATAAATCATCATTTTCATGCAATAAAGAGAGCTCTTTAGCATATTCTTTAATAACTGCATTTCTAGGATCACGAATGGAATAAACAGCATGGCCAAAGCCCATAATTTTTTCTTTATTTGCTAACATCTCTAGAATATTAGTTTTAGCTTCGTCTCTTGAAGTCCAATTTTCAATAAGTTCCATAGCCTTTTCATTTGCTCCACCATGCAATGGGCCTCTCAATGATCCTATGGCTGCAACTACACAAGAGTGAATATCTGACATAGTTGAAGCACAAACTCTTCCTGTAAAAGTTGAAGCATTAAACTCATGCTCAGCGTAAAGGACTAAAGATACATCCATGACTCTTTTATGCAGATCTGTTGGAGCTTTACCATGAAGAATATGCAAAAAATGACCTGCCATAGAATCTTCATCATTAACCAAGTCTATATCTTCTCCATCGTGAGAAAATTTATACCAATAAGTAACAATTGAAGGCATGGTAGCAATCATTCTATTAATTGAATTAAGTTGATTTTCAAAATCACCTTCAGGCTCTAGATTTCCAAGCATTGAAGTACCTGTTCGCATAACATCCATTGGATGAGCATTTGCAGGAATTTTTTGTAAAACTTCTTTTAAAGCTTGCGGTAAATCTCTTTGACTTTTCAATAAAGATTTGTATTCATTTAGCTCAGTTTGATTGGGTAGCTTTTTATATAAAAGTAGGTAAGCCACTTCCTCAAAAGTTGCTTTTTCAGCTAAGGTTTCAATTTTATGCCCTCTATAAGCAAGACCTTCAATTTGACCTACGGTCGATAATGAAGTTTCACCAGCTACTTGACCTCTAAGGCCAGCACCTTCTAATTTTTTAACCATTATTTGTCCCCTTCTTCAGAAAATAATTTATCTAATTTTTGTTCGAACTCGTGATAATTTAGACGCTCGTATAATTCTTCGCGTGTCTGCATTATATCTAAAACATTTCTTTGAGTCCCTTCTTTTAATAGAGATTCATAGACTTTTTCAGCTGCCAAGCTCATTGCTCTAAATGCTGATAGTGGATATAAACTCATATCAACTCCAACTGATGCTAACTCAGCATTAGTAAAAAGTGGGGTTTTTCCAAACTCAGTAATATTTGCTAGCAAAAGCGCGTCTACTTGTGATTTAAATTCTTTATAATCATCTAAATCAGTTACGGCTTCCAAAAAAATTCCATCAGCACCAGCCTCAAGATATTTTGATGATCTGTCTATTGCAGCTTGCATACCCTCTGATGCAAAAGCATCAGTTCTAGCCATAATAAAAAAAGAATCATCATCTTTAGCGTCAACCGCAGCTTTAATTCTATCTACCATTTCCTCACAAGTAACGAGGCTTTTATTAGGTCTATGGCCACATCTTTTTTGTGAAACTTGATCTTCCATATGAACAGCAGCAACGCCTGCCTTTGTCATCTCTTTAATGGTTCGTGCAATGTTGAAAGCACCGCCCCATCCAGTGTCTATATCAACTAATAAGGGTAATGAGCTTGCAGCTGTAATCCTTTTTGCATCTGCCAAAACATCTTCCATGGTAGTAATTCCAAGATCTGGAATTCCATGCGAAGCAGCAGCAACACCACCACCTGATAAGTAGATTGCTTTGTGATTTTGCCTCTCAGCAAGGATTGCAGAATATGCATTTATAGCACCCACAATCATAAGAGGATTGTTATCCTTAATTGCTTGTCTAAATTTATTTCCAGCTGTCATAAAAAGTGAAGCTATTGTACAAGATCAGATGGTTGTTTCCCAAATAAAGACTTATGAATAAAACTTTACACCTCTTATAATTCTGTCTTTATTATTTTTCATACGCCATTTATTAGTATCTCTTAGGCTGTATACACATCCACAATATTCTTGTTGATAAAAATTTTCTTCTTTGGATATTTCAATCATTCTTGATGATCCACCTTGCTTTCTCCAATTAAAATCCCAATAGGTAACTTCTTCGTATCTTTCAGCTGCTTTATTACCTGAGGTATTAATTTGATCCATATCTTTCCAACGAGATATCCCTAAAGTTGTCGCATAAACACCAAAGTTATTTTCATAAGCATATAAGGCTGAGCGTTCAAACCTCATGTCAAAACACTCTGTACATCTTTTACCTCTTTCCGGTTCATTCTCAAGCCCCTTAATTCTCTCAAACCAGTTATCTTTATCGTAATCAGCATCAATAAATTCAAAACCTAGTTTGTCACAGAATCTTTTATTTTCATCTTTTCTTATTTCATATTCAGCTAGAGGGTGAATATTTGGATTATAAAAATATACTGTAGTTTTAATGTCTGATGCTGCTACAGCTTCCATAATCTCGCCTGCGCATGGGGCGCAACAGCTATGAAGAAGTAAGTTATTATCCTCTCCAGGCAAATCTAATTTGGGCCTTGTATAGTTATTTAGTTTTAAGTCTTCGCTCATTTTATAAAGTGTGAGTTTTCTTTAAATGCAATTTCTAAATCATCATAACTATTATATGAAGGTATTTCAGG
The DNA here is from genome assembly GCA_902509965.1 of uncultured SAR86 cluster bacterium. Classification (GTDB taxonomy): domain Bacteria; phylum Pseudomonadota; class Gammaproteobacteria; order Magnimaribacterales; family D2472; genus MED-G78. Next base: position 52,124 of record CABWZP010000002.1, on the reverse strand, counting down.
ATATTCAGATGATATTTTTACAGGAGCATTAATGAAAAAGCCTTTATCAGCCACTTCAAACATCTGTATATCATTATATGAGTCTCCAGCTGCAAGACATCGATAGCCCATAGACTGAAAGCCAAGAATGGCTTGCTGTTTAGCTTTTTCATGACGCAAATGATATTCCAAAATACTTCCATCATCTGCTATGGATAAGTTATGGCATAACAATAATGGATTGCCTAGCTTTTGCATAAGAGGACTTGCTATCTCATGGAAGGTATCTGAGAGAATAACAACTTGAAAGTTTGTGCGAACTCTATTTAAAAAATCTAAAGCGCCCGGAAGTAATTCTAATTGACTTGCAGCAAGCTGAATATCGATTAGCTTTAACCCATTTTCTTGCATGAGCTTAATACGATAATCCATCAGATCAGCATAGTTAGGAATATCTCTTGTTGTCTTATTAAAACCTGATATTTGGGTATTAGAAGCAACCTTCTCCCAAATTTCTGGAGTAAGCGTTCCTTCCATATCAAAACATACAATTTCCATGTCTATCCTTTATTGTTTTTAACACCATATGGCACATGACCAGAAGCTGTAGCATTCGAAGCCTCTTTAACGTTGATTTCTTGATCATCAAAAAAAATATCTGCTTGAAATGACTTTAAAAATTCTTGTTTTGACATTCCACCCAAGAATAATGATTCATCTATTCTTACTCCCCATTCTCTTAAAGTTTTTATAACTCTTTTGTCAGAGGGTGCTGACCTTGCAGTAACTAGAGCAGTCCTAATGGGGCATTCATTGATTTTAAATTCGCTTTGAATTTTATTTAATTCAACAATGAAATTTTTAAAGGGTCCAGCTTTTAAGATGCTAGTGGCCTTTTTTTCATTATCAATAAAGGCTTCAAGACCCTTGTCATGATAAATTTGCTCAGATTCGTCAGAAAAAATGACTGCATCACCGTCAAAAGCAATTCTTAACAAGCCATCATTATTTTTTGTTTTAGGAGAACTTGCTTTGGAGATAATTGTTGCTGCGGCAACTTGGCTTTCTATAGCAAGCTTTACATCTTCTAAGCTGCTTGATAAAAAAAGATGGACACCAAAATCTTTTACATATTTATGTGGGCTCTCACCCCCGCAAAAAGCCGCTCTACTTATATTGAGATCATGAGCTTCAATTGAATTTCTAATCCTAAGACCTGTATCAGAAGTATTTCGTGAAAGAAGAATAACTTCTATTCGATCTCCATCTGGATAATGTGAATTAATATTTAATATTTTCTTTACAAGTGGGAAAGCCTCACCAGGCTCAAGTGTTTTATCTTCGTTATCAATTTGATATTTTTGGTATGCTTCAAGGCCATCTTTAAGATAAATCTCATGACTATCATCAAGATTAAACAATGCTCTTGAGGATATGCCAATAATTAACTTTGAATTTTCCATTTAAATAATTCTTGCTATATGAATGATTAACGTAATATACTGTATATATATTCAGTATAATTTAATAATATTATGAAAGAAATAACAATCCAACAAAATAAAGTACTTGATTGTATTCAAGAATACATTAATAAGACAGGATTTCCTCCAACTAGGGCTAATATTTGCAAAGAATTAGGATTTAAATCCCCTAATTCAGCTGAAACTCATTTGAGAGCATTAGAAAAAAAAGGTTTTATTAATATTGAAAGCGGTACTTCGAGGGGTATTTCTTTGGTAAATCCAGTTGAGATTGAAGAAGATGGGTTTCCAATTATTGGTTTAGTTGCTGCAGGATCTCCAACTCTTGCTTCTGAAAATATTGAAAAGACGGTTAATTGCCCTCCAACTTTTTTTGGAAGTGGTTTTGATTATTTCTTAAGAGTTAGAGGACTTAGCATGAAAGATGCTGGGATCATGGAGGATGATCTTATTGCAGTGAAAAAAACTCAAGATATAAGAAATGGAGATATTGTAGTTGCAAGAATAGAAGATGAAGTAACCGTTAAATATTTTGAAAGAAAGTCACCAGAAGTTGTTCACCTAATACCAGCAAATGAAGATTTTAAAAATATTGAAATTGATCTAAGAGAAACTGAAATTCATATAGAGGGAAAAAGCGTAGGTCTTATTCGAGAAAATTAGTGAAGAATTACTGGTTTCTTAACAAGGTTGCCTTTCTGTGATTCTAAAAACTCATCAAAATCTGTAACATTACCACTAACACTCTCAATACCAGCCCTAATCATTTCTTTAGCAACATTTAATTCTTGCCCCTGAAGAAAATCTTTTGATTCACCCGAAAACTCTATTTTTACTATTGGGTTTTCATGATCATCTGATCGCCTAAGGACGATAGTTCCATCTGGTAGTTGAGCAAGTTCTAAGTAATTTGACATTTATTCTCCTGATTTAGATAGCTTAACATTCATCTAAGTTTTTGCGAAGTAAGCTTATCCATCTATAAGATCTATCTAATAACTCATTTAATTTTTTCAAGTCAATTGAGCTATCAGATGAAATTAAATCATCCCTTTTTGGAGCAATAAGCAACATTTGATAAGAATGTATGCAGTCTATAACTCCTCCATGAGTTATTTCTGGAATAATGATATTTTGAATTGCAGGGTTATTTGCAAGGCTTTTCCATTTTACTTTACATGAAAAATTAGTGATGGCTTCATGATCACCTGATTGAACTTTTTCAAAGACTTCATCTGCAAAGTAACTTAGACTTTTTTCAAGCGAGATTAAAAAAAGATAATTTTGATTATTAAGATTAGTTTGTTCTAATAAATTTTTAGCTATGTCTTGATATAGGTTAGCAAGTTCACTTGAGGAAGCTATTTCTTTAATTGCTCTCTCCATTCATTATTATCAAAAATAGCGGTCCATTTAGTTTTCTTTCCATCTTTCTCTGATGCTAAGTAGTGAGTATCTTCAGCTTTGTTATATCTAATCACATATGGGTTCTTATCTTTATCTACAAGAGGCCCGCTTAAAAGATAGAAGTGTTTTTTAGGATCTTTTAAATATCTGCATGCTTCCATTAAGGTGTCTTCAGTGACTATAGATATAAATTCTTCTAATTTTGGAGCTCTTGTCTCTCTATTCTTTGGATACTTGCTTGCTGCTAAAAAAAGACCTTTCATGCTATCTCTAAGCAAATAATGATCTTCAAATTTTTCACATGCTAATTCAGATAAAATAGGCTCCATTACAATCGGCTTTGGCTCTCCATTTCTCTGTAAATTTCTTGTCGTTTTACAGTTATCATTTAAACATAGGAAGTATTTTCCAAATTTGCCTGTATTGAGTTGCATTTCAGCACCGCATTTATGACATTCCAGCAATGGCCCATCATAGCCTTTGAGTTTGAATGCACCTTCTTCGATTTTATAACCTGAACAATCTGGATTATTTCCACAGACATGCAATTTGCGTGTTTCATCCATAAGAAAGTTATCCATGCTGGTTCCACATAAATGGCAACGCTCTCTTTTCATGAGATTTGATGCTTCGTCTTGATCGTCAAGACTTATCGCTTCATCTCCGGATATAAGATTTAATGTTCCTTTACATTTATCCTCACCTTCATTGTTATAACCGTTACACCCTAAGAAAACTCCTGTTCCAGAATTCCTAATAACCATTGTATTTGATGAACATAATGAACAAGTAATATCAGTTTGTGTAGGTGTATTTTTTCTCATACCCTCGTCTGTAAAAGCAAGAGTTAAATCTTTTTTAAATGCTGAGTAAAAACTATCCAATACAGACTTCCATTCCAATTCGCCCTCTGCTACTTTATCTAATTGATCTTCAAAATTAGCAGTGAAGCCGTAGTCCATAATATCGCTAAAGCTTTCCAACAATCTATCAGCAACAATTAAACCAATTTTCTTTACAAAAAATCTTCGGTTTTCAACGTCTACATAGCCACGATCTTGAATTGTAGAAATTATAGAAGCATATGTTGAAGGTCTACCAATCCCCTTTTTTTCAAGCTCTTTAACAAGTGCTGCCTCCGAAAATCTTGCAGGAGGTTTGGTATATTTTTGATCTAAATTTAATTGTTCAAGAGTTAAATTATCTCCTTCAGCTAATGGAGGTAAAATTGCCTCATCAGGATCTTTGGATGCGGTTCCTGAAATTTTAGTATAGCCATCAAAAACAATTTCTCTTCCTCTTGCAGAAAAAATATATTCCTCCAAATTAATTTTTACAGATGTTGAAAGATATTCGGCATCTGGCATTTGCGAGGCTATAAATTGCTGCCATATAAGCTCATAAAGTCTAGTTTCCTCTTCACTGTGATTCAATAGTTGATTGCCTGTCATAAATGCATTAGTTGGACGAATAGCTTCATGAGCTTCCTGTGCATTTTCTGTACTGGAATATATTCTAGGTGCGTTTGTAAGATATTTCTCACCCAACTTTTCACCAATATAATTTCTAGCATCTAGAATTGAATCTTTGCTTAAACTTGGGGCGTCAGTACGCATATAGGTAATGAGCCCTGCTTCATATAATTTTTGTGCAACTCTCATTGTTCTTTTAACATTAAAGCTTAGCCTAGTACTTGCAGCTTGTTGTAATGTTGATGTTATAAAAGGTGCCTTAGGTTTAACTTTTACAGGTTTTTTTGATACATCATGAATAAGAAGGTCTGAAGACCTAACAATACCCTCAATACGTTTCGCTTCATCATGTTTTAAAAGAGGATCTGATTTTTTTCTATTTAAAGAAAATTTAATATCTTGATTTGTAGAATTTGCGGCTAACATACTTACTTCCCAAAACTCTTCAGGAACAAAAGCTTGAATTAAATGCTCTCTTTCAACAAGAAGTCTTAAGGCAACAGATTGCACTCTGCCTGCAGAAAGATTTCTTGCAATCTTTTCCCACAATAGTGGAGATAACTCAAATCCAACTACTCTATCTAAAAATCTTCTAGCTTGTTGAGCATCAACAAGATCTTGATCAATCTCTTTTGGATCAGCAAAAGATTCAAGAATGGAAGTTTTTGTAATTTGGTTAAAACGAACTCTTGAAAATTCATATTTCTTCGGACCCAAAGCTTCTTTTAAATGCCATGCAATAGCTTCACCCTCTCTATCAAGATCAGTTGCAAGATAAATATGATCGACAGTTTTTGCAGCGGCTCGCAGTTCTTTAACAACCTTCTCTTTACCCGGTATTATCTCGTAAATACCTTTCCATCCATCCTCAGGATCTATACCCCAGCGCTTAACATCAGCTTTTCTTTTGTTAATTTTTTTAAGAATCTCTTTTTCTTCAGCTGAGATATCCTTTGGTAAAACGTTTCTCTTTGCAGGCGTCTTTGATTTTCCTTTAGGTAAATCTCGAATGTGTCCTACACTAGATTTAACTATATATTCTGATCCTAAATACTTAGATATTGTTTTAGCTTTTGCAGGTGATTCAACAATTACGAGAGATTTAGCCATAATAAAAATAAATTCCTTTTTTTATAAATAACATCTGTATGCTTATTTTGGCAAGAGATATTTATAATTTTTTTAAATCACTATCAATTCTTTTTAATTCATCTATGCCTAAATTTTCATTCCAAAGAAATACTATTAATGCTTCAGAAAATATTATTTCTATAATAGATTCTGGAAGAGACCTTATAGTCAATAATAAGGATTCATATTCATTGGAATATTTAAGCTTGGAAGGAGAATACAAAATAAATTCGTTTTTGTCTTTAATAAAATGAGCTTCTTTTATATTTGATAAGTTTTTTATTTGATAACTTGCCAAGCTCTTGTCATCACTTTTAAATGAAATATTAGAATATGCTAAGGAAGAAATCTTAAATCCAAGTTTAATTGCATCTAATCTGAGTTGCGCAATTTGCTTGCTACGTTTTGACGGAATTGAAAAGCTAACAGAGCCAATAAAGAATACTATAACGAGGATAATTACGATGTATTCCATTAATACTCCATTTTGTTGGTTGCTATTAATCTAATAATTCTGAAATAATATTTGGGCCTCTTAAAATAAAGCCAGTATATATCTGAACAAGATCAGCACCCGCATCTAGTTTTTTTATAAAGCCATTCTTATCAATTACACCTCCAACACCAATAATAGGTATGCTTGGATCAATTTTTTTTATTGAATGTATTAATTGAGTAGATTTATGAAAAATAGGTTCTCCAGATAGACCTCCGGATTCATTAATAAATGAAGTATCTTTAAGAAGAGATTTATCAATTGTTGTATTAGATACAATTAATCCTGAAATACTAAATTCTTGAACAGCATCAATTATTGTTTTTAACGTCTCAGATGATTCGTCAGGAGATATCTTAAGAAATACTGGTTTATCCTCATTAAATAACTTCTTTTGATTGTCTATTGATCTTAATAATTCAGAAATATTTTCTTTATTATGTAAATCTCTTAAATCTGGAGTATTAGGAGATGAAATATTAATAGTAATGTAATCAGAAAATTCATAGACCTTGTTAAAACATTTAACATAGTCAGCGATTCTTTTGTTACCTTTTGATTCTTTGTTAGCTCCGATATTAACGCCAACAACTCCTTTATAGTTTCTAGTTTTTAATTTATTAACTAAATAATCTATGCCTTTATTATTAAAACCCAGGCGATTAATAATGGCATTTTCTTTAAAGACTCTAAATATTCTTGGCTTTGGATTTCCTACTTGTGCTAAAGGTGTAATAGTTCCAACCTCAATAAAACCAAATCCTAATGCTCCTAATGAGTCTATAAAATCTCCATTTTTATCTAAGCCTGCAGCTATACCTAGTCTGTTTTTAAAAACGAGATCATCAAGTCTATATTGATCTGGGGAGCCGAGGTTCTTGCTTGCAATAATTCGAATTAGACCTAATCTATGAATTAACTTTAAAGAGTTCAGAGAGATTGAGTGAGCTACTTCAGGTGATAATAGTCTTAAAATTATAAATAAAAATTTCAATTTATTAATTCTTGTATTGATTTGAGAATATCCTTATTAATATCCTTATTGGCAAGAGCTAGAAAAATAGTTGCCTCAACAAAGCCTTGCTTACTTCCACAATCAAATTTTTGACCCTTATAAGATGAGGCAATAACTTTTTCAGAAACTAATAGATCTTTAATTGCATCAGTAAGTTGAAGCTCTCCACCTGCACCAGGCTCAATATTATTTAATGACTTGAATATAGATCGAGACAAAATATATCTTCCGCATACAGCCATGTTAGATGGTGCATCTTTTAATTTTGGTTTTTCTATAATCCCATGTATTTGAAACGTTGATCGTGAAATTTTTGAGGCGTCAATGACGCCATAATTTGATAACTTATTTTCTGCCACTTCATTAATTGCTATTACTGAGTTTGATGTCTCTTTGTAAAGATCGTATAGGGTCTGAAGGCAGCTCTTACCGTTGGCTATAAACAGATCATCTGGAAGAAGTATAGCTACAGCCTCATCATCCTTATCAAGAAAAGGTTCTGCAAGAGATATTGCATGACCGAGTCCTTTTTGTTCATCCTGATCAACAAATGTAAATTTTATGTCTTTAAATCTCTTAGGATTAATTGACTCAATAAAATCTTCTTTACCATTTTTAACAAGTGAATCTTCAAGATCTGTATTCTGAAGAAAGTGTCTTTTAATTGCTTTTTTTGCATGGCTAGTAATAAATATAATCTCTTTAATACCTATTTCTAAAGCCTCTTCAACAGCATATTGCAGCAAGGGTTTATCAATAATTGGCAGCATTTCTTTCGGGATAGCTTTTGTTGCTGGTAAAAATCTAGTCCCAAGTCCGGCTACTGGAAGAATGGCTTTAGTGACAGGTTTCATTAAATTACTGTTTTTCCTACATTTTTAACAAGCATACCAAAGATTAACCCAGATATAAGCCCCCCAAGATGGGCATAGTTCGCAATTGATCCAAAGCCAAAAATTTCTAATACTCCTAGAAAGCCGAATAATAACCAAACAATCATAAATATATATAATGCTGGAGGAAGATCATAGCGTTCTTTTTTTGAATCTAATTCTATTAAAAAACAATAACCCAAAAGACCATATACAACACCTGATAAGCCTCCAAATAAAGAGACTCCACTCCATAGATATTCAATATAGTTACTTATAATTCCTGTAAAGATAGTTAAACAAAGAAAAAGTATCCTGCCATCCAGTATTTCAATTTTTGATCCCAATATATATATCCACAATGCATTAAAAGCTAAGTGGCTAAATGAAAAGTGAATAAAGATTGGAGTTAAAAGTCTCCACCAATCATTTTGAACTATGTATGTTTGATTGAAAGAAAGAAACTCTAAATAGGATCCTGATCTTTGAAAATCTAAAAAAGATAAATATCTAATAATCTCAAAATTGCTTCCAAAATTTGAAACTACAGTTAGCACTGTAGCAATAATAATTATAGGAATATGAAAATTTTTAATATTCAAGAAATTGAATTATTTTTTGTGATGTCTAAACTCCAGCCAAGTTTTTCTCTACATGCTTCAAAAAAATCATTATTTTTTGGATGAACTAACTTTAATGTTTTGTGCATTTTTTGAATATTTACCACTGTTTGATATTCTGCCGAAATATCATCTTGGCCATCTGCACAAATTTTAGCTTCATTAAGTGGGCCGCTTAGTAATTTAATTTCAATTTTTTGATCAGAGGAAATGATAAAAGGTCTTGAAGAAAGGCTTTGGGGCATCATAGGTATTATGCTCCAAACATCTAAGCTTGGATGAATAATAGGACCGCCAGCTGATAAAGCATAAGCGGTTGAACCAGTTGGGGTTGCAATGATAAGACCATCTGATCTTTGTTCATAAACAGGCTTGCCATCAACATTAAGCTGATACCGCATCAACTGTGCGTATGATCCTGAATGAATAACTATTTCATTAAGTCCAAATAATGTTTTATCTAGAAAATTTGCTGAAACTAGAGATCTTTCTTCAATCTCATAATTGCCATGCAATATATCTTGAATAATAGATTCAAAATTATCTATATTTACATCTGTCAAGAAGCCAACTGCACCAAGATTGATGCCAAGTATGGGTGTTTCATATTCTAAGAATTTTCTTGATGAACCAAGTAGTGTTCCATCTCCACCAAATACTATTAATAAATCAATTCTTGTTACAAAGTCGTCTGATTTAAGCTTTGTTATAAGACTATTAGTAACTTCAGCATCGTCTTCGATAAAAATCTTATCAGTATATTTTGAAAGAATAGGCAATAGTGAATCGAGAAATAAAACATCTCCATCTTCCTGATTTTTTTTAACTACAATTCCTATATTTTCAAACATAATGAGGCATTATACTCCTTGATAGATTGGAAAATAAATATATGCAACTAACAAATAAAATTAATGAGTTTTTAAACCTTATTAATAAAGCTAAAAAAATTGTTATTTTAACTGGAGCAGGTATTAGCACTGAGTCAGGTCTTCCTGATTTTAGAAGTGATGATGGCTTTTGGACCAAAAATAAACCAATTTTTTTTAAGGAATTTCTGCAAGATGAAGAATCTAGAAAGCTTTCTTGGAAAAGAAATTTTGAATTAAAAGAAAAACTTAAATCAATTAAACCTAATAGTGGTCATGTATTTGTAAGAGATCTAATTAATACATCATTAGAGCATTATTTAATTACTCAGAATATTGATGGCTTACACTCTGTTGCGGGTCTTGATGATAAAAAAATTATTGAAATTCACGGCAATGCCACCAAAGCTTCTTGTTTGAATTGCTATAAAGAATTTGATCCAAGCATTTTTCATGATTCTGTCCTAAATGATATTGATATTCCAGATTGTGATGAATGCGGATCACTTGTAAAGGTTTCAACAATTTCTTTTGGACAGCCTATGAACGAAAAAGATCATACAGATGCAATGTACTTAACTCAGGCATCAGATTTATTTATTGCTATAGGCACATCATTAAGCGTCCAACCAGTAGCTAAATTACCAGAGCTAGCAAAGAAAAATGGATCAAAGTTAATAATTCTTAACAGGGAAGCAACTCCATTAGATAATCTTGCTGATTTAGTTTTAAACGGCGAATTGAAAGATATTTTTTCAAAAATATCTGAAAATTTATCAATCGTGCATTAAAGCAGCTCTTCCAACTATTTTGCCTTCTTTTAGATCTATTAAGGTTTGATTTGCTTCTGATGCGTGCCTTTTTTCAACAGGTATGGGATCAATTTTACCATCTTTAACTAGAATCATTAATTCTTTCATATTTGATAAACTTCCAACATAAGATCCTTGAATATTTCTTTCCATCAAAACCATCATTGGTAAAGGGTGACTGAGTTCACCACCATACAAACCAACGATAATATATTTACCACCCTTTCTTAAAAGATTGGTTGCAAAACCAGTCGATAGATCAGATCCAACAAAATCAATTACTGAAGCTGCTCCGCCGGTAAGTGAAAAAATTCTTTCAGCTGCATCTTCGTCTTTTGAATTAATTGCATGAGAAGCGCCACTTTTTAGCGCTATTTCTAATTTTTTGTTATCAACATCTACGACTATAGGTTGAACATTAAAAGCTGCTTTAGCAATCTGAATTCCCATCATCCCTAACCCGCCAGCTCCTACAATAACTAATGAATTATTAGAATCTTTTATCTGTGCTTTTTTTAATGCTGTATATGCTGTAAGTCCTGAACAAGCGTAACTACCAGCTAAATGATCAGGAGTGTCGCCAGCATCCATTAAGTATCGAGAATGAGGAACTAAAACATGATCGCCAAAACCTCCGCCTTTTTGAACACCTAAAACAGGGCCACCAGAACATAAGTGCTCATCACCAGAGCTGCATACGTCACATTGATTACAGCCAATCCAAGGATAAATAACTCTCTTATCACCAATGTTTACATCCTTAACATCAGACCCAAGCTCAATAACCTCTCCGAAAATCTCATGACCTAATGTATAAGGCATTTCTAACGGTAGGGGTAATTTTTTGCCACCACCAAGATCAAAGGCGCCTTCGTGAATATGAACGTCAGAATGGCACACTCCGCAAGCAATTGTTTTAATTAAAATTTCTTCACCTTGAGGCTTAGGCGCATCAAATTCATTCAGTTCTAATGGTTTTCCTGGTTCAACTACTTGGTACGCTTTCATATAAACTCCTCTGTTAAATGTATATATGCAAATTTACTTAGTACTAATTTAGCATAAATTTTATCTTGCAAATAAAGATTTGTATGAATTCCAAAATATTACAGAGACTAGAAAAAATTAAATTTGTCCTTACAATGGTTATGAAATTTAATAATCAGGAAAATAATCACCATGGAACATTTAGAAGCTTTTAGAGCAGAAGTAAAAGAGTGGCTTGAAGAAAACTGTCCACCATCAATGAGAACTGGTTCTAATGTGGATGCTAGTACCGCAACTGATGAAGTCTGGGGTGGAAGGAATGCCGTTTATAAAAATCCAGAATCCAAACTATGGCTAGATAGAATGGGTGCTAAAGGTTGGACCATGCCCACAGTTGCAAAAGAATATGGTGGTGGCGGTCTAACAAAAGAAGAAACTAAAATTTTAAATGAAGAATTATGGGCTATAGGTGCTAAACAAGCATTATTAAGCTTTGGTATTTGGATGCTTGCTCCAGCACTGTTGGAATATGCAAGCGAAGAGCAAAAAAGATTACATATACCGAGGATTATTAAAGGCGAGATTAGATGGTGTCAGGGTTATTCAGAACCAGGATCTGGATCCGATTTAGCAAGCTTATCTACCAAAGCTGAAGATATGGGAGATCACTATTTAGTGAACGGTCAAAAAGTCTGGACTTCATATGCTGATCAAGCTGACTGGATATTTGCTTTAGTTAGAACAGGGCCTCAAGAGCCAAAACATAGTGGTATTAGCTTCTTGTTAATAGATATGGCTACTGAAGGTGTTAGCACTAAGCCGATTACTCTAATTAGTGGTAAATCACCTTTTTGCGAAACTTTCTTTGATAATGTAAAGGTTCCCAAAGAAAATTTAGTTGGTGAAGAAAATGCTGGTTGGACTATTGCAAAAGCATTACTGCAACATGAAAGAAATTTCATCTCTAATTTTGGTCTTGCAGGCGCTGCTTCTAGTGGTGGAGGTAATGATGTAATAACACTTGCAAAGAAGCATTTTGGTGAAGAGGATGGAAAGATTGCTAATGGAATATTTAGAGCTGATGTAACTAGTCATAAGATGAAAGAGCACGCTTTTGGATTAACCCTAAAAAGAGCAGGAGATGAAGGTGGCAAGGCTTCTGCAGTTGCTTCAATGTTTAAATACTATGGAACTGAGCACAATAAAAAAAGACATGAGATGATGGTAGCTGCCATGGGATCTCATGGAGTTGGTTGGGATGGTGATGAGTTCGATAAAGAGGAAAAAAATCTTACTAAAGCTTGGCTTAGAACAAAAGGCAACTCAATTGAAGGTGGAACTTCTGAAGTTCAATTAAATGTGATATCAAAAAGAGTTCTAGGGCTTCCTAGTTAAAAATTATATAGGAAGATAATTATGAAATTAGTACTTAATGAAGAACAGCAAATGCTTAGCGATTCTGCTAAAGATTTTGCGGCAAACAGAACTCCAGTAAATCACTTTAGATCTCTCAGAGATAATAATGATCCCTTAAATTGGGACAAAGATGTTTGGAAAGAAATGGTAGATCTTGGATGGGCTGGTATTTTAATTCCTCAAGAGTTTGGAGGTTCTGATTTTGGACTTGCTGGTATAAGCGTTATCATGCAAGAGGTAGGAAAAACACTAACTCCCTCTCCTTTATTTGCAACTGCGGTAATGGGAGCTTCTGCAATTAATACTTTTGGAACACAAGAACAAAAAGCTGAGTATTTACCAAAAATTGCAGCTGGAAATATTACTACAGCTATTGCGATTGATGAGGAAAGTCATCATGCGCCCTTTAATAGCATGGCTCAAGCAGAGCTCGTTGGAGATGAGTGGGTGTTAAATGGCAAAAAGAAATTTGTAGTAGATGGTGCGAGTGCTGATATTCTTATTATCCTAGCAAGGACTTCAGGCATAAAAGGTGATAAAGCAGGTCTCACCTTATTCATTGTTGATGCTAGCCATACTGGTGTAGAAATTATTAAAACAGATATGGCCGACTGCAGAAACTATGCAAACGTAGTCTTAGATAATGTCACAATATCTAAAGATGCTTTATTAGGTGACCAAGAATCTGGTGGTGAAGCTATAGATAAGATTTTAGATGAAGGAAGAATAGCTTTATCCGCTGAAATGCTTGGTAATTCTGAAGCCGCCTTTGAAATGACATTAAACTATTTAAAAGAAAGAAAACAATTTGGAGTTTTGATTGGAACTTTTCAAGCTCTTCAGCATAGAGCTGCAGAAATGTTTTGTGAAATTGAGCTTACTAAATCAGCCGTAATGGCAGCAATGCAAGGGGCTGATGAAAATAATAACGATTTACAGAGAATGGCAAGCCTTGCTAAATCTATTGCAGGTGAAACTCTATATTTAGTTTCAAATGAATCAGTGCAAATGCATGGAGGAATTGGTGTAACCGATGAATATGATATTGGTTTTTACATGAAAAGAGCTAGGGTTGCTGAAGTTATTTTTGGTGGTGCTAATTTCCATCAAGAAAGATATGCAAATTTAAGTAATTTTTAAATACTCTTCTAACAAATTATCTAATTGTTATAATAATTAGCTCTTTTAGAAGAGAGTTATTTATATGAATTATCTAAAATCAAATCTAATTGGTGTTATCACCCTAACTCTCATTCTTTTAGAGTTAATTATTGGTTTTGGAACTTTGGCATTAATAAATATACCAAGATCCATTATTCGCTCCCAACGCTTTAAGGTTTTTCTCTACAGAAAATCAAATCAGATAGGTGAATATACTGTTTTAGGGCTCAAGTATATTTTGCAATTGATGCATGGAAAACACTCAATTCAAATCATTAGTGATAAAAATTTATCAGTAGATAATTGGTATTTAGCTATTTCAAATCATAGCTCTTGGGCAGATATTTTTGTAATTCTAGTTGCTACAAATTATAGAGTGCCTCTTCTTAAAATATTTATGAAAAAAGAATTGTGGTGGATACCCTTTGTATTTCTTGCTAATAAAGCTCTAAATATGCCTTTTGTTCATAGACATTCAAGGCTAGAAATAGAAAAGAATCCAAGTCTGAGACTTAAAGATTATGAAAATACCATTCAGTCTTGTAAACGTTTTCATAGATCGCCAACTACAGTCTTTAGTTATGCAGAAGGCACAAGACACACAAATAAGAAACATATTGAACAAGCTTCGCCCTATAAAAATTTTCTTAAGCCTAAAGTTGGTGGTATTGCCACTGCTTTATCTGCAATTCCACAAATAGATAAATTGATAGACTGTACGATTATTTACAAATCTTCAGAGAGAAGCTCTTGGGCATTTTTAAAGGGAGAGATGCGAGATGTCAAAGTTCACATTAAGGAATATGAAATACCTGAAGAGCTAAAAAATAAGGATTATTTAAATGACAATACTTATAGAAATAATTTTAAAAACTGGATAGATGAATTGTGGCTTGAGAAAGATAAAAAATTTGAAGAGTTAAAGTTCTAATTCTTTTTTGGATATCACCCAGCCATTACAGTCAAGATATACCCAGTTACCTGCTTTTATTAAAATTCCGCCTATAAAAACATCAACATCAAGAAATCCTAGACCTTTTTTATGAGTTTTTTTTGGTATTGAGCCTTTTGCATATATCCCAATGGGAATAGTCTTTAATATTTCAATATCTCTCACAAAGCCATTTACTATAATTCCATTCCAATTATTTTCTAATGCTTTGCTAGCTATCTGGTCTCCTATCATAGATGCATGATTTACACCTTCGGCATCAATAATTAAAACTTTATTATTTCCTGGTTGATTTAAGATTTCTTTGACTAAAGAATTATCATCTGGACATGAAATGGTTTGAATTTCTCCCGAAATAATATCTTTAGCGCCATAAGAATTGAAAGATAGGCTGCCTATTTGAATGTTCTCCGCATGGGTATCACAGATATCTGGGACTGAAAACATTGTACTATTATTGTTCATACTTGAATTTTAATACAATTTATAAAGATTTGTTTAGGTGCACATTCAGTCAAAAGTACAGAAGTTAATTAAACTAAGATAGAATAAATCTTACAAATATATAGGGAATTAATAAAAAATAGTTTTTAGGAGTAGTAAGTATGAAATCACCAATTTGTGAAATGTTCGATATTGAATTTCCAATGGTTGCATTTAGCCATTGTAGAGATGTTGTTGTTGCGGTTTCAAAAGCTGGGGGGATGGGTGTTTTGGGTGCAGTTGGGCATACTCCTGAAATGCTTGAACAAGATCTAAAATGGATTGATGAGCATATTGATGGGAAACCTTATGGCGTAGACTTATTGGTTCCAAACAAATTTGAAGGTAAAGGCTCAAATATGACCTCTGAAGATTTGAGAAATATGATTCCGCAAGAGTATAGAGATTTTAGAGCTGATGTCTTAAAGCAATATGATGTTGATGGAGAAATTTTAAGAGGTGGTGGTGAAGCTAAGAATATTGAACTTGCCTCTGACTCTAGATTTGGAAAAAATTTGAAGCAAGATGGTGCTCAAAAACTCTTAGAAGTAGCCTTTTCGCACCCTATCCAATTAATAGCTAACGCTCTGGGAGTGCCTCCAAAATGGATGCTTGATATGGGTAAAGATAATAATGTGAAGGTTGCAGCGCTGCTAGGTGCTAAAGAGCATGCAATAAAACAGGTTCAAGCTGGAGTCGATATATTGGTAGTTTCTGGAACAGAAGGCGGAGGTCATTGTGGGAGCGTTTCTACGATGGTGCTGGTACCAGAAGTTAAAAGAGCAATTCAAGAACATGGCAATATACCAATTCTTGCTGCAGGAGGAATAGCTACCGGTGAACAAATGGCAGGAGTTATGGCGATGGGTGCTGATGGAGTTTGGTGCGCTTCAGTATTTCTTCCTACAAAAGAAGCTGAAACATCAGAAGTAATTAAAGAAAAAATGGTGAATGCTTCTTCAAGTCAAACGGTAAGATCTCGCAGCAGAACAGGGAAACATTCAAGACAACTCCAATCTGCCTGGACAGATGCATGGGAGTCTAAAGACGCTCCTGAGCCGTTACCAATGCCGTTGCAAACCATGATTAGTGAGCCTGCTTTAGCAGTTGTAAATAAACAAGCTGAAATTGGCCATGAAGGTGCAAAAGAACTTGCAACCTATTGGGTTGGTCAAGGTATTGGATTGGTTGATGAGACTATTACTGCCGGACAAACAGTTCAAAAATTTAAAGAGGAATTTGCAGTCGCATATGAAAGAGTGGTTTCATTACTAGACTAAAGATAAACTTTAAAGCTTTAAATAATCTCCATTACAATAGAGTAAAGGGTCTGGTTGTTCGTTATTTAAAATAACATCTTCTATAGATAAAATTAA
This sequence comes from uncultured SAR86 cluster bacterium, assembly GCA_902509965.1. Taxonomy (GTDB): domain Bacteria; phylum Pseudomonadota; class Gammaproteobacteria; order Magnimaribacterales; family D2472; genus MED-G78. The sequence continues at coordinate 35,592 of CABWZP010000002.1, read as the reverse complement.
AATTGAATGAGTAGCGTAATCTACTATCTCTTCAATTTTACATCCTATAATTGCCTGAGAATCTTCAAGAAAAGGTATTTGACTGTCATTATATGACCAAAAATCATTATCAAACCTACTCACATCTAAATCGCTCGAACTACAAATTGTTGAAATTTCTTGTTGTGAAGAGCTCAATAGATTTACATTTACTAAATTACCTACATTTAAGGTTTTATGAATACTGGCTGATTTATTTATACATGCCAGTAAAGAAGCTGGATCTATAGAAAGAGAAGTCATAGAAGATACTGTAATAGCATTTTTATGACCATTCTCAATATTAGAAATAATGCATACAGGATAAGCTAAATTTCTAAGTGCTTTAATAAATTTATCTTGTTTATTCATGCAACAATTATATATAGATATATTTTTTAGCGTTAAATATTTTCTCTTAATACAAATTCTAATACTGTTGCATTAATGCAATATCGTGGCATGCCATTTGGGCCGTCAGGAAAAACATGGCCGAGATGAATATCTGAACTCTTAGATCTTATCTCCGTTCTTCTCATTCCATAGCTATTATCTGGAAGCTCATACGTAGAGTCTTTGACTGGTCTAGTAAAAGAAAGCCATCCAGATGAAGAATTGAATCTATCTTTTGTATCAAATAAGGCAGCTCCGCTTAATTTATCAATAAATATTCCATCAGGAGTATTCTTAAAAATCTCATATTCTTTGCAAAATCTTGCATCTGTACCCTCATTAAAAGCCACGTTATAGGCCTCACTTCTACCCAACTTAAAAGCACCAAAATATTTATAAAATTCTTTAGGCTCGAGGTATCCTTGGTAACCAAAGACCTCAATACCGTCCTCTAAAAACAAAATTGTTGGAGTAGCCCATGTTGGTGTTTTAATTTCAAGATCTTGTAAATTGCTTGCTAGACGGAAAGATATACTAATACTACCTTTGTAATCTTTTACAACATTCTCTTTAAAACTCTCACAATAAGGGCAAAAACCTTCTGGTTCTATTATTACTATCTGCTTACCATCTTTAAGCTTACTGTTATCAAGTTTTGCAATTTGGTCATTTGGATTAAATTTGATCCCCGTTGAATGATCGGGGCAATAGCCATTAGGATTTTTAGCAATATAGTCTTGATGATATTCTTCTGCATCATAGAATTCTTGAAGCTCTTTGATCAGAGTTTTGATCTCGCCATAACCAGAATCAGTTAATAACTTTTGAAAAGTATTTGTAACTTCGTTTGCAATTTTTTTCTGCTCTTCATTTTCGTACAAAATAATAGATCTGTATTGAGTTCCTATATCATTTCCTTGTCTATTAAGCTGAGTTGGATCATGGCTTTCGTAATAGTGCTGCAATAAATCCTCAACATTAATTAACTGGGAATTAAAAATAACTTTTACTACCTCGGCATGGTTATTAGGGTTCATCCTGTTCTTTAACTGAGTAATAGCTCTATAGTTTGGTTTGACACCGTAGCCATCTGCGTAACCCGAGACTGCGCTAATAACGCCTGGAAGTGCTTCATAGCCCTTTTCAGCACCCCAAAAACAACCAGAACCTAAGACTATAGATTGAATATGATTCGTACTATTAATTTCTTCTTTTGCTTCTAATCCCAAATGAATCGAGCATAAAAGAGTAAAAAAGATAGCTTTGTTTACAAAATGTTTCTTCAATTTATTCTTTCGCCTCCCATTTAAAGCTTTTAGCTTTTTTAAAAGCTTCTCTTTCAAATAACATATCGGTCCATCGAGTAATATTAGGTTTATAAGCTTCATCTATACCTAAAGATTTTGCTAAAAATAATGCATAACTTACGCATATATCTGCAATGGTGAACCTGTTTGAGCAAAGATATTCTCTATCTCCCAAAGTTTGTTCTAATAACTTTAATCTTGCAACAAACCAACGCCTGTAACCTTCAGCAGCTTTGTCAGCAACTCCAATCTCTTGCAGGGTATATCTTAAGACAACAGTTTGTGGAAAAGTTAAAGTAGCGTCTGCATGAGATAGCCAGTTAAGATAATTACCATAGTCAGCCTCATCAACATTTACCTTGAGATCTGTTGGTCCATAAGTATCCACAAAGTACTGACTCATCCCTACTGACTCGGTCATGCGCACATCGCCGTCAATCATATAAGGTATGGTACCCAAAATATTAATATCCATAAACTCTTTATGAAGAAAACGCGGAGGAAATGGCATCATCTCAACTTCATAATCTAAACCCATTTCTTCTGCTGTCCATATAGGACGCATTCCTCTTGAACCGTCACAACTATAAATTTTAATTGTCATAAAAACTCCTTGGGTATATAGAAGACCTTATAGTACTCTTTTAAAGTGGTAATATTAATAATAATATATTACCATAAGCCTCATTATTTATTAATTTTAAAATATGCATTCTAAAAATATCGCCCCGCAACTTCGAAGTAATTTAGATACAAAATCAGAAGAATATCAAAAAAATAAACAAAGTATGCTTGAAAAGCTTAATTTTTTAGATGATCTTTTGGATCAAGCCGAATTAGGTGGTGGCGCCTATCATCACGAAAGATTGGCTAAGAGAGGCAAGATGCCTATTCGTGAAAGGATAATGAACGTGATTGATGACGATAGTCCTTTTCTCGAAATAAGTCCTTTTGCAGCATATGGAACTAATTACACAGTCGGAGGTGGCTGTGTTTCTGGCATAGCCATGGTTTCTGGTGTCGAATGTGTAATCTTTGGTAATGATCCCTCCGTAAAAGCGGGAGCTATGACTGTTTATGTGGGAGAAAAATGGAAAAGAGCTATAGAAATCTCTCGAGAAAATAAAATTCCCTTTATAAGTTTTGTTGAATCTGCAGGTGGTGACTTAAGTATGGGAACTGGAAGCAAAAGCGGTCAAGCGCCAATTTCACCTACTATTCAAAATACTCATTTTGCAGCAACAGGTAGATTTTTTTATGAAATGACTGAATTATCTAAACTTAAAATTCCAGTTATTTCTGTAGTTTTTGGATCTTCAACAGCTGGAGGAGCCTATCAGCCCGGAATGTCAGATTACAATATCTTTATCAAAGATCAGTCGCAAGTTTTTCTAGCGGGACCTCCTTTAGTGAAAGCGGCTACTGGAGAAGAATCTGATGCTGAAACTCTAGGAGGAGCTCAAATGCACTCTGAAATTTCTGGCTTATCAGATTATCTTGCTGAGGATGAAATGGATGCTTTAAGAATATGTAGAGAAGTTGTATCGCATCTAAATTGGAAAAAAAGTGGTGATCTGCCCAAGAAAATACCTTCTGAGCCTGTATTTGATCAAGAAGACTTATTGGGTTTAATTAGCGAAGATCTTAAATCTCCAGTCGATATAAGAGAGGTAATAGCACGATTTACAGATGGTTCACAATTTGAAGAATATAAAACCTTATATGGACCAACTATGATATGCGGTTGGGCAAGTGTTCATGGTTACCAGGTTGGAATAGTTGGAAATAATGGCCCCATTTATCCAGAATGTGCTGAAAAGGCTGCTACCTTCATTCAATTATGTAATAAAAGGAATATACCGCTTATTTTTTTACAGAATGTTACTGGATTTTTAGTAGGTAAAGATTTTGAAAGGCAGGCAATTATTAAAAAAGGCTCTCAACTAATTAATTCTGTTTCTAATTCAATGGTCCCGCATATCACAATTATTATTGGTGCGTCATATGGAGCTGGAACTTATGCAATGTCTGGGCAAGCTTACAATAATCGTTTCACTTTCTTGTGGCCGACCGCAAAAATAGCAGTAATGGGTCCGGAACAGATTGCACGAGTAATGTCTATAGTAAGAAAGGCCAAAGCAAAAAGGACTGGTGAAAAATTTGATGAAAAAGCTGATGCTCAAATACGAAAAATGGTCGAAGCTGCAGCTGAAGGTATGTCTCATGGCCTTGTTGCTAGCAGTATGGTAACTGATGATGGAATTATTGATCCAAGAGATACTAGAACGATATTAGGCTTTTGCTTATCAGTGGTTAACAATATTCCGATTGAAGGTGCAAATGAATATGGGGTTTATAGATTATGATTTTTAATTCATTACTAATCGCTAATAGAGGTGAGATAGCTGTAAGAATAATAGAAACTGCTCATGAAATGGGTATTAGATGTATTGCTGTGTATGTTGATGCAGATGCAGATGCGCCTTTTGTAAGAGCAGCTGATGAAGCTTTTCGTCTTCCTGATGGAGGCTATCTTGATGGAAATCTTATTCTAGATGCTGCAAAAAAAACTGGGGCTCAGGCTATACATCCTGGTTATGGTTTTTTATCAGAAAATGCATCTTTTGCTAGAAAAGTTCTCAAAGAAAAAATTATTTGGGTTGGTCCATCTGCGCATGTGATTTCAGTTATGGGAGATAAATTAAAAGCAAAAGAGTTGGCTGTTAAAGCTAATGTCCCTACTCTTCCAATGACCTCAAAACCTAATGAAGCTAAAAATATTGGGTATCCTCTTCTAATTAAAGCTGCTGCTGGTGGTGGTGGAAAAGGCATGAGGATAGTTCAATCTCAAAAAGATCTTAAAGAAGCTATTGTAAGTGCTCAAAGAGAGGCAAAGTCTGGGTTTGGAGATGAAAGAGTATTTATAGAAAGATATGTAGAAAAATCTCGACATATTGAGATACAAATTCTAGGCGATTCTCATGGAAATGTAGTTCATCTTGGTGAAAGAGAATGTTCTATTCAAAGAAGACATCAAAAAATTATCGAGGAATCTCCATCTCCAAGAATATCTCCAGAAATAAGAGAGGCTATGGGTTCAGCAGCTGTTCAACTTGCAAAAAAAATTAAATATCAATCTGCAGGAACTGTGGAGTTTCTTTTCGATGATAAAACAGGTGAATTTTGGTTTCTTGAAGTAAACACTAGACTGCAAGTAGAACATCCTGTTACTGAAGAAGTTACAGATATGGATCTTGTATATGAGCAACTAAGAATAGCAAGAGGTGAAGAGTTGGGCTATGAACAATATGATATTAGTTGGAGTGGTCACTCTATTGAGGCTAGATTATATGCTGAAGATCCTGATAATGACTTTCTTCCTGAAACAGGAACACTAATTGCATTTGAAGAGGATTATGAAGCTGAAGCTCGATGGGATTCTGGTGTAGAGTCTGGATCGATAGTTGGTACATCTTTTGATCCAATGTTAGCAAAAGTTATCTCTTATGGTGCAACAAGAACTGATGCAGCAATCAAATTAGCTAGAGCATTAGAGGCAGCTCATATTGGTGGATTAACTACAAATAGAGACTTTCTAGTTGCAACTTTAAAAACACAGGAATTTTTAGATGGAGATACTACTACTGATTTCATTGAAAGAGTAAAGCCGCCTAGAGTATTGATCCTCAGTGAAGAGCAACTTGATCATGTAACTGCTATAGCTGCATTATGGATTCAGGAATTAAATAGGTTGCATGATGATGTTTTAGGTCATTTGCCTTCAGGTTGGACAAATGGAAGAACGCCAAAACAAAATATTAAATTTAAATATAAAGACGATGAAATTAATGTTACTTATAGAGCTAGAAGAGATGGATCATTTAAAATTCATAATTCATCAGTAGCATTTATTTATGAATGTTACGAAAATGGAATTGATCTTGAGTTCGATGGTAAAAGACATTTCTCAAAAGTAACTATTAATAAAAATCAAGTGCTTGTTCATATGCCTTTTGGTGATGTTCTGCTTGAGATTCTTCCTAGATTTATTGTTCCCGGGTTGGAGGTGCAAGCTGGTGGTCTAGTAGCCCCTATGCCAGGTACTGTCATTGATTTAAAAGTTAAAAAAGGTTCTAAAGTTAAAGCTGGAGATACTTTAGTTATTTTAGAAGCAATGAAGATGGAGCACTCCATTAAAGCTTCTGAGGATGGAGTTATTAGTGAGCTTTTTATAAGCGATAATGACCAAGTTGAAAATGGAGCATTATTGATGGTTCTTAATTCTCATTAATAATGCATGTAACTGAAAAAATTAAGGTAATCTCAGGAAAATCAGTAAAGCCTATTACCAATAAACATAAACAAGTAATTGATAAATTAGAGTTAATGCTAGAAAAAGGTATTCCTGATTTAACTATGTCTGAATTGGCAGCAAAGCTAAAAGTATCTTTAAGGACACTCTATGAAATTGCTCCAAGTAAAGATCACTTAATACGAATGACAGTTAATAGAATTTTAATGAAGTTAGGTAAAGAGGCTCTAGATATAATTGCTGAAATCGATTCTCCCCTGGAGAAATTAAAGAAATATTTACAGCATGCTAATCAAGCAGTAGGCCCAAGATTTAAAGTCTATCTTCAAAATTTAGGTAACAATATTCAATCAAAAGAAATGATTGACTATCATGAAGATTACATTACTTCTTATACTAAAGAGTTATTAGATGATGCCATAGCTCAAAATGAGATTAAAACAATTGATACCCAGGCATTTGCATTGCTTTTAGGAGGCATAGGGAGAGACTTCGCAAAAGATGTTAATGTCGAGAAACTATCAGATTCTCCTGAAAAATCAGCAAATTCTATTACTGAAATAATTTTAAATGGTATTAGGTTGGAGAAATGAGATGAGTAAGGATGTAATAAAAATAGCCAATTGCAGTGGATATTATGGCGATAAACTATCTGCAGCTAAGGACATGGTTGATGGGGGGCCTATAGACGTGCTCACAGGAGACTATCTTGCTGAATTAACTATGACCATTCTTTTTAATCAAAAAATGCAAAGAGGAGAGGATAAGGGTTATGTTGGCACTTTTTTAAAACAAGTAAAAGACGTTGCTCAATCTTGTAAAGAGAAAAACATAAAAATTGTTACTAATGCTGGAGGATTAAATCCCTCATCTATGGCTATGGAGATAGAAAAAATATTAAAGGAATTATCGATAAATCTTAAAGTTGCATATATCGATGGTGATGATCTTATGCCTAGAATTTCAGAATTAAATAACGAGGGTGAGTTGTTTAATAATATGGATAAAAATATACCCCTTGTTGACTCTGGATGTCAGACCCTTACTGCAAACGCATATTTGGGAGCTTGGGGGATTAAAGAAGCTCTAGATAAAGGTGCTGATATTGTTGTATGTCCAAGAGTTACAGATGCAGCTGTTGTTATTGGTCCTGCTGCATGGAAGTTCGGATGGAAAAGAACAGATTACGATGCTCTTGCGGGTGCTCTTGCTGCTGGTCACATTATAGAATGTGGCTGTCAGGCTACTGGAGGAAATTATTCTTTTTTTAAAGAGGTGCCAAGTTTTGATAATGTTGGTTATCCCATTGCTGAAATTGAAGAGGATGGTAGTTTTACTATTACCAAACATCCTGGGACTGGTGGATTAGTCTCAATCGGAACAGTTACCGCGCAACTTCTTTATGAAATTAGTTCTCCAGCTTATCTAAATCCTGATGTTATTGGGCACTTTGATACTCTTAGTATTGAGCAAGAAAGTGATGATAGAGTCTTTGTCTCAGGTTGCAGAGGCAGTAGTCCTCCTCCAACCCACAAAGCATGTATTAATCTTGCAGGTGGTTACAGAAATGGAATGGATCTTGTCCTAACAGGTTTAGATATTGAAGAAAAGGCTGAGGCATTTACTAATGCTTTATTTAATTCAGTAGGCGGAAAAGAGCAATTTGACGATGTTTCAATAAATCTACATAGAACTGATAAAGAAAATCCAAATTCTAATGAAGAGGCAATGGCAACATTATCAATAGTAGTTAAATCTATGAATCCTGATCTGGTTGGAAGATTATTTAGTGCAAAAATAATTGAGCTATCTTTAGCTAATTATCCAGGTTTCTTTTCTGGCGGTGGTGGGAAAAAACCTGGACCAGTTATTGTCTATTGGCCCGCTCTGGTGGATAGTAAATATATAAAAGAATATGTGCACCTAGATGGGGAAACAACTGAAATTATTCCAACAAGCCAAATGGGTTTTAAAGATAATTTTTATCAGAAAAATCTAGTTGAAATTGCTCCAGCACCTAAAGGTGAAACTCAAAAGAGTCCTCTTGGAACTTTATATGGCGCAAGGTCAGGTGATAAAGGTGGTTGTGCTAACTTAGGAGTTTGGGCAAAAACTGATGTAGCCTATTCTTTCTTATTTAATTTTTTAACAGTTGAAAAGCTTAAAGAGTTAATGCCTGATCTTCATGAATATGAAATTGATAGATATGATCTTTCGAACATTAAATCTTTAAACTTTTATATTCATGGGATATTAGAGGATGGTGTTTCATCTAATAACAGGAAAGATGGACAAGCAAAATCATTAGGTGAATACTTGAGAGCTAAAATAGTAGATATACCCTGTTCACTTCTTAAGGAGTCTTAAATGCCAAATAAATTATCATTAGAAGGATTGATCTTTCAAGCTACAAAAGTAGATGTTTCTAATAACATACTGACTCTTACTCTGAATCGTCCCGAAAAAAAGAATGCATTAAACAATGTCATGATGAATGAAATAAATTATGCACTAGCTTATGCAAAACAAGAAAGAGATGTAAGAGTTGTTGTAATTGCTGCTGAGGGAGATATTTTTTGTGCAGGGGCTGATTTAAGAAGAGAAAAATCAGAATCAAATGTTCCTGTGTTAGAGGATGCTAATGATATAAGTTTAGCTTTAAGGCATCTTTACAAACCTGTCATTTGCAAAATCCAAGGTTCAGTTCTTGCTGGTGCACTTTTAATGGTTACTAATTCTACTCATGCAATAGCTATCAAAGAAGCAAAATTTTCTGCTCCAGAGATTAAGCGCGGGTTATGGCCTTTTATGGTCATGGCAGGTTTATTTAGAGTTATGCCTAAAAGAGCGGGTCTAGATTTTATAATGAGGGGGCAGCCCATAGACGCAGATAAAGCAGAGCAATGGGGTCTAATTAATGAATCTGTTAATAGCCAAGATTTAGATAACAAAGTCGACAATCTTGCAACTGAGCTGGCAAGTTTAGCTCCTGGTACTATGCAGTTTGGTTTAGAAGCTTTTGAAAAACAAGATGCTATGAGTTTTGATTCAGCTCTTCCTTATCTTCAGGAACAAATTTCTAAATGCTTTGAAGGTGAGGATGCTAAAGAAGGTATTTCCGCATTCTTAGAAAAAAGAGAGCCTGATTGGGATAAAGTAAATAAGGAGTAAATTATGGATTTAGAATACGGACCACAATACGAGGACTATAAAAAAGAAGTTCAAGCGTTCTGTGATAAATATAAAGGTATTCAATTTAGTGATACAGCTAAAGCTCCTCTGACTTCAAACAACAAATCTGGTGGTCCTTCAATGTCTAGATCAGATTGGCAAAAGACTCTAATTGAAAATGGTTATTTTGCACGATCAATTCCAAAAGAATATGGCGGATTTGGTGGGGAGTCAGATGTAATAAAGAGCAGGATTGCGGCTACAGAATTTTCAAATGCAGGAATTCCAGGACCAATGGGTGGCCAAGGGATTGATATGCTTGTGCCAACATTGCTAGAACTTGGAACAGAAGAGCAAAAAAATAAATATATAAAGCCGACGCTTTATGGAGAAATGATTTGGTGCCAAGGCTATTCAGAACCTAATGCTGGTAGTGACTTGGCAAGCCTACAAACCAAAGGTGAGTTAATAGATGATCAATGGGTTATTAACGGGCAAAAGATTTGGACCAGTACAGCTCAATATTCCCAAATGATGTTTTGCCTTGTAAGAACAGAGCCAGAAGCTTCAAAACATGCAGGAATTAGTTATTTATTAGTTCCAATGGATACACCTGGTTTGGAAATAAGACCCTTAGTAGATATGACGCTTAAAGCAGGCTTTAATGAAGTGTTTTTTACTGATGTTACTATTCCTGCAGATAATATAGTAGGAAATAGAGGTGAAGGTTGGGCTGTTGCAAATGCAACTTTAGGCCATGAAAGAGGATCTCTGGCTAACCCTAATGCAACTATGAATAGATTAAATATGCTAATCGACAGAATGAAAAAAGAAACAATAAATGGTGAAACTTTAATCGAAAACCCTATCTACAGAGATAGGTTGCTCCAGGTGCAGGGTAAAGTCATGGCATTTCAATCTCATGCTTTAAGGGTATTATCTGCTAAATTAAATCCTGGTCAGGATGTAAAAGTTGGCAAAATGATTCAAAAATTAATTGGGACTGAGTTAAGGCACGAACTTGAAGGCTTGGGTATAGATATTATGGGTGAATTAGGAACTTTATATGAAGATAGTCCTCACTTAAGAGACGGCGGATCTTGGCAGTTCACTTATATGTATTTTCTAGGTTTAATAATAGGTGGCGGGACTAGCCAAATTCAAAAAAATATTATTTCTGAAAGAGGCTTGGGCCTCCCAAGAGAACCAAAAGTTCAAGGAGTTTAAGATGTATTTTGGACTATCTGAAGAACAAGTATTTTTTCAAGATAATGTAAAAAAATTTCTTGAAGATCAATCCTCATTGGATGTAATAAGAAAGATTACAGGTGGTGAAGGCGAAGATCTTCAAAAAGAAATCCATCAAGGTCTTATTAATCTAGGTCTAAATGCTTTATTGATTCCTGAAGAATATGGAGGTTTAGAATTAGACTTACTTTTTGCTGCAGCTGTGTCTGAGGGTCTTGGATCAGGCGTTGCACCTATTCCTTTTATTGGATCTTATGTAATGGCTCCTCTTGCAATTATGCATGGAGGGAATAACTCTCAAAAAGATAATTATCTAAGTAAGATTGCATCAAATGAAATAAATTTTGGTGTGGGCTTAACAGAATATATAGGTGCTCGAGATGATGCAGGTATAGAAATTGATAACAACAAAGCAAGCGGAAGAGCTTTATTTGTTATTGATGGAGATCGCGCATCTCATTTTATTTTAGCTAATAAAAATGGAACTATGGGTATTGTTTGTGCTGAAGATAATGAAGTTGAAGTAGTTAAATTAACTTCTGTTGATAAGACTAGAGATTATTTTGAGATTGTACTTAATAATGCAGATATTGATGTTCTAGAACACTCTTCTCAAAGCGCAGAAGCTATTACTAAAACTATTGATGCTGGAAGGATTATGTTGGCTGCAGATAGCATTGGAGCCTCTCAAGTTATGATTGACAGAGCAGTTGAATATGCAAAAGAAAGAAAGCAATTTGGTAGAGTAATTGGCTCTTTCCAGGCTGTAAAACATATGTGTGCTGAAATGGCAGCGGAGTTAGAGCCTTGCTATGCAATTGTTTGGCATGCATCCCATTGTTTTGATAATGTTCCAGAAGAAGCTAGATTGATGGCCTGTCAATCAAAATCTCATGTATCTGAGGTAAGCAAAATGGTAGCAAAAAAATCGACTGAGGTTCATGGCGGAATGGGATTCACAGACCTTCTTGGACTGCATTATTGGTTTAAAAGAATTGGTATGAATCGACAATTGCTCGGCTCACCAGAATTAGTAAGGAAAGAGGCTGCAAAGGTTCAAGGATTCTAAATTAATTCTTTTTGTAATAGGCTGGATAGTAAATCTAGCCTATCATTACCAAAAAACATTTTATCTTTATAGAAAAAAGTTGGTGATCCAAAACCACCCTTTTCAATTAAATCTTTAGAATTATCTATAAGTTTTTGTTTTGTAGATGGCATATCAATAAATTCAAAAAACTTCTTTGAATCAATTCCATTTTTAAGGCATATATCTTCTAAAATCTTATCAGAGCTTATATCTTGATCATCTGTCCAGTATGCTTTAAAAATACTTAGCGCATATTCATGTAAATTGTTATTTAATTCTGCATAAAGGCAACCACGCATCGCTTTCACAGAATTAATGGGAAAAATGCTAGGCCAATTTATATCAATTTCTCTGCAACTTGCCCAATTTTGCATATCATTAAGATAGTACTTTTCTTTAATTGGTAAAGGCTTTGATCTATTTTCATAGACCGAAGGATTTACGGAATTAAATATACCTCCAACTAATATTGGTTTATATATTAGTTCAACATTGTGATGTTCAGCTAAATCTTTTAAAGCGTTAAAAGATAAATATGTCCAAGGACTTGAACAATCAAAGAAAAATTCGATATAGTTAGCATTCATCATACAAAACTATACATCTAAATTATAAATTGAACATTAAAAAAATAAATTTTGCTTCTAAGCTTTTAATTTTAGCTCTCTTTTCTCAATTTTTACTTGCAGGAAAGATAGCTTTTATACCAAATGATGAAAGGGTTTTATTGAGTAATGAAATTTTTAAAAAGTTAACTGAAGAACACTATATTCAGGCTATAGAAGAGGATTTTAATTATAAATACATTGAGCATCTTATTGATGAGTTAGACGATGATAAGCGTTATTTTACAAAGTACGAAGTTAATAGATTTTTAAATTCAGCTAAGCTTTTTAACTCATCAAACCAAGCATTTGATGTTAAGGCTGCATATAAGATTATTAATCTCTATTTTAATAGATTGATAGAATATTCAGATTATCAAGTTTACTTACTTGAAAAAGAAACATTTAGTTTTGATGGCGAGGACTATTTAGATATTTATTCTGAAGATAATGACTGGCAACCATCCAGGCTTGCTTTAAAAAGATTATGGAAACAGTTAACAAAGAATGATGTTCTTACATCTCAATTGGCTGACAAAGAGGATGATTATTCGATTGAAAATATAAAGAAAAGATACACAAATAGAATAAGAAGAATTAATCAAAGAAAAGATGAAGATATTTTTTCATTAGCAATGAACTCACTAACTAGTCAATTTGATCCTCATTCAACATATTTTTCACCAAGATCAGCAGAAGATTTTGAGTTAAATATGAGTCTTAAGTTAGAGGGTATTGGTGCCCTTTTAACCACAGAGGATGACTATGCACAAATTGTAAGTCTTGTTCCAGGTGGTCCTGCAGAAAAATCTGGCAAAATTGATCCCGAAGATAAAATTACAAGAATTAGGCAAGAAAATGCTAAAGATTTTGTCGATGTAATTGGTTGGAGAGTTGATGAGGTTGTAGATCTAATTAGAGGGGAATCGGGTTCAAGCTTAGATATTGAATTTATACCTTCAGATTCAGAAGACAACAGTAATAGAAAAATTGTAAATCTAATTAGAGAGGAAATTAAGTTAGAAGACAGGGCTGCGAAATCAGAAATTCATTCAGTCGAAATAATGGATCAAGAATATAAAATTGGAATAATTGATTTACCTACTTTTTACATTGATTTTGAAGCATATCGAAATAGAGATCCTGATTACAAAAGTAGCAGTAATGATGTCAAAAAGATATTAAAAGAGTTTAATAAAAATTCTGTAGACGCAGTAATAATAGATTTAAGGGGTAATTCTGGCGGTTCTTTGCTAGAAGCGAATAAGCTTACAGGTCTTTTTACTTCTTCAGGGGCAACTGTTCAAGTTAAACAAAATTCAGGAAAAATAGGCTCTTGGGGAGACTACTATGCAAAACAAGCATGGAAAAAACCAGTTGCTGTTCTTGTTGATAGAGGTTCAGCTTCTGCATCTGAAATATTTGCTGGTGCAATTCAGGACTACAAGCGAGGTTTAGTTATTGGTCATAGAACCTTTGGGAAAGGCACTGTTCAAGCATTAGATACTTTGTCATCTGGTCAAATTAAAATTACCGAATCTAAGTTTTATAGGGTTACAGGAGAAAGTACACAAAATAAAGGAGTTACTCCAGATATTGAGTTGCCCTCATCTTGGGATATTGAGACAAGTGGAGAGAGTTCTTTACACCTATCCTTGCCTTGGGACACCATACCAGCTGTAAGATATAGAACTTTCAATATTGATGAAGATATTATTGCAGCAGTAAAAAAATCACATTTAAATCGCTTAAGTGAAAGTCCTAACATGGCATATATTCTTAATCTTAGAGAAAGATATGACCTTGTTAAAAATAAAAAAGAATTAAGTCTAAATATCGATAATAGAAAGAAAGAAAAGGCAGAAAGAAAAGATTGGATTTTTGATATTGAAAATACTCGCAGAGAAAATGTAGGTCTTGCTAAATTTGAAACATATTCAGACATGGAAGATTTTAATAAAGAAAAAGATGAAAAAGATTTAGATATTGATGTAGAAAGTGATTATTTATTACAAGAGACTGCTAACATTATTGCTGACTATATATACTTAAACAATAAAATTTTAATCACTAAATTGGACTAGTAATTATGCGCATAGTTTCCTTTAACATTAATAGTATTAGAGCAAGGCCTCATCAATTAGAATATATAAGAGATGTAATAAAGCCAGATGTCATAGGATTACAGGAAACAAAAGTAAATGATCCAGATTTTCCTTTAGAAGTAGTAGAGGAAATCGGTTATCACACAGAGTACTGGGGTCAAAAAGGTCATTATGGGGTCGCATTACTTAGCAAAAACAAGCCACTAGAAACTCAAAAAGGTTTTGTTAATGATACAGAAGAGGATCAAAAACGTTTTATTCAATGCACTTATGAGTTTGGAAATTCGAAAATTATAATTATGAATGGTTATTTCCCTCAAGGGGAGAATATCCATCATGAAAGTAAATTCCCAAAAAAAATAAAATACTATGATGATTTACATAAACATATATGTAAACTTCAAAAAAAAGAACAAAATCTTGTAGTTATGGGTGACTTTAATGTTGCTCCAGAAGACATAGATATTGGAATTGGTGAGCCTAATATGAAACGATGGTTAAGAGATGGTAAGACATCATTTCAGCCTCAAGAACGTGAAATGTGGAATAGTATTAAAAACTTGGGTTTTTATGATTCTTGGAGGTGCGTATACCCTGATGAATCAACCATTTATTCATGGTTTGATTACAGATCAAGGATGTTTGATGATAATCCTAAGAGAGGCCTTAGAATTGACCATATAATGCTCTCGAATAACCTTGTAGATGGTATTAAAGCTGTTGGAATAGATCATGGTGCTAGAGCTATGGAGAAGCCATCAGATCATTGCCCTGTCTGGGTAGAATTAGAAATTTAATTTCTTTTTGCTTTAAAAAAATCTTGTAAAATTTTACTGCTTTCAGCCTGTAATAGCCCATGCTCATATTCGATGCTGTGATTAAATGGTTTTTCAAAAATTTTGTCTATAGATAAAATAGCTCCAGTCTTAGGCTCTAGGGCGGAAAAAATGAGTTTAGATACTCTTGCATCAACTAGGGCTTTAGCGCACATGTGACATGGCTCTAAAGTTACATACATACAAGCATCTTTTAATCTATAGTTATTTATTGTTTTGCTAGCATCTCTTATAGCAATAATTTCAGCATGAGCTGTAACATCATTTAAAGAAATGACTTGGTTAAAACCTCTTCCAATGATTTTATTATCAAGAGTTATTAAAGCTCCAACAGGAACTTCGCCATTTAACTCTGCCTCTTTTGCAAGCTTAATTGCTTCCTGCATAAATGCACGGTCGAAATTAGAGAACATTTAAAATATTAATAAAGTTCGATTTTAGCTAAATCAACTTCTGCGTAAAAATCTTTTCCATAAGCCACGATAGCAATCCAATTAATCTTTGAAGATTTAACTTTGCTTGGAACATATGCAGGCCCAACCTTTTTAAAAGAAGCTAAAGGAATATCTATAGTTTCCCAAGTATCATTTGCAGTAAAGGTAGCCTTGTAATATTGCCATGGTAAAAATGTTGCAGGAGTTCTTAAATGAATCTCGTAAGTCTCTCCATTTCCTCTTGTTTTGATTCTAATACCTTCGTAATCATTCGAACCCGCATCAACCCTTGATCTAAATTGAATAAAGCCGCCATTATTTTTAGTGCTAACTTCGCCTTCTAGTCTATAAAAGCTCATATCATCATCAGATAGTTTTGAGAATTTAATCTCTGAGAGTCCACCCATGACTTGATCTGAAACAGCATCCCATTGAGCTCTATTATTCTCAAAATCCTCAATAACTAGATTATCTGCAAAAACTGTTGGTGAGAGAAGGAGGATTAAGAGTAGTTTATTCATAATAATATTTTAAGTTTTTTTATTTATTCTTTCAGCAGGAAACCATGGCCATTTACAGACAGTCGCATTTCTTTGACCATCTGTAGTTACTACTGAAAAATTTGAATCTATTTCACAATATTCTATAGGAACATTTGCAAAACCAATATTCTTTTTCAATCTAGGCGAAAAGATGCATCTAGAGATATGGCCTATTTTTAGATCATTATCTGTAACAGGCCAAAACTGTTCAGGAGGACTTTTAATTGGATCTCCATCAATAACAACACCTACTAGTTTTCTCTTAATGCCCTCTTCTTTTATTTTCTTAAGGGCGGATTTACCAATAAAATCGATTGACTGGTCTGTATCAACTAGTCTATCTAGGCCTATAGTAAAAGGATTATCTTCTCTTAGAATATCTGAAGCATATGATAACAAGCCACCTTCAATACTTCTTATTGCATTAGGTGCTATAGGGACTATATTAAATTCTAATCCAGCTTCTCTAACGATTTCCCAAAGTTCATTGCCAAGTTTACGGTCTCTCAAGTAAAGTTCATAACTTATCTCACCACTCCATCCCGTTCTTCCAAGTACAAGAGGTATGTTATGCAAAGATGTTTCTCTTGCTCTATAGTAACCAACATTTTTATGCTCTTCATCAAAAAGTTTTTCAATAAGTAAGTGAGCTTTAGGTCCCCCGATTTGTAAAGGAGATGCATCAGGTTCAAAAACATTAACATTCATTCCTGAATTAATTGCAGCGCCTTGAATCCATAACAAACAATCACTATCTCCAGGTGAAATCCAGAACTGATCTGGTTGAAGTCTTAATAAGACAGCATCATTAATAATTCCTCCATCTTCACCAGTCAAAAGAATATATAAACAATGTCCAATTTCACACTTTTCTAGATTACGAGGAGTTAAAGTTCTTACAAACTCATATGCATCAGGGCCATTGATCTCAATCTGCCTTTCGGCCGCAACATCCCACATAGTTACATCATTAGTTAAGCTGGAATATTCTTCTTCTGCACTTGTATATACCGTTGGCATATACATATGATTATAAATAGTAAAACTTTTGGCTCCATATTTTCTTGTAGAATCATAAAAAGGTGATTTTCTAATTCTAGAACCAAACGAAATATACGCTGCTGGATTGATATTAATCATAAGAATTTATCCTAAAAGTCTATAAATATGCTTAGCTTAATTCTTTAATCATTACTTTTTCAAGCTTTTTATTTTCTTTATATGCTTTAAAAATTGGTAGTTTTAGATTAGGCGCTAAATTATCTCCCATTCTCTTGATTTGTATATAAAACCAAGCCTGTTGAGAGAAAGCATTGAGGGCCTGAATAATTAAAAATGGGCTATGAGGTGAAAGCCACCATCTTCCAATTTGAAGTGTCTTTTCATAGGAAGGTAGCTCTTGAATTGAACCAGCCAGCAAATCATTTAATATCAATGGCTGAGCGCATAAAGGTCTTCCTACACCAATTAAATCACAGGCTTTAGCATTTAATGCTGCATTCATTGCTACAGAAGTTCTAAAACCACCAGTTACCATTAGGGGTGTCTTGATAGCTTTTTGTATTTTTTCTGCGTAATTTAAAAAATATGCTTCTCTTGCAATAGTACTTGGTTTTCTTTCTTCACTGCGCTCTTTGTTAACACTTACATCATCTAATCCAAGTAAACGTGGTTGTTCATATGTACCACCTGAAATTTCAATAACATCAACTCCTGCATCATCTAACAATTTAGCTACTTTGATTGAGTCTGAATCACTAAAGCCACCTTTTTGAAAATCAGCAGAATTTAATTTAACAGCTATTGGGAAATTATTACCCAACTCAGCTCGACAGCCTTCGATGATTCTTAACATAAGTCTGGATCTGTTTGTTATAGATCCACCCCACTCGTCATCTCTAAGATTAATATCCGGTGAAAGAAATTGTGAAAGCAAATAACCATGTGCCGCATGTAACTGAATGCCAGTAAAGCCAGTTTCTTTTGCAACCTTTGCTACAAAGATAAATCTTTGAATTACATCCTCAATATCATCAACTGACATTGGTGTTGGAATTCCATAATTGGCTCCAGGTATTTTTAACTGGACTGAAGATGGTGATAAAGGATTAGGATTTATTGCTCCTGGGGTTTGGCGTCCAGCATGACTTATTTGCATCCAGAACTGAGTATTATTTCGTGTACCTACTTCAGCCCATTTTCTTAGATTATCTATTTGATCAAGATAAGTTTCTTTTTCTATTGCCACATTTCCTGGGCCCTCTAAGTATCTTTTATCTACCTGAACATTTCCAGATAATAAAATACCAGCTCCTCCTGAAGCCCATTTCTTATATAAATTAATATGCCTTTGCGTTGCAAAATTATTTGAATCAGCAATGCCTTCGGTCATAGCCGCTTTGCAGAGCCTATTTTTTAATGTAACACCACAAGGTAAAGTGAAATTAGATCCGATTGTCATAAATTATTTACACTATTAAATTATTAACATTTTCAGGAGGTCTCCCCAAAACTGCTTTTTTATCTTTAATTATAATTGGTCTTTCCATTAATTTTGGAAACTTGATCATAAAATTAATAATATCTACATCAGAATGCTTGGAATCAGATAAATTATTTAATTTGAAATCACTTTCACCCTTTCGCAGTAATTCTCTTGGCTTCATTTGTAATTTAACAAGAATACTTTCAAGCTCTTTAAACGTGATGGGCTCATCTAAATATAGCTTAATTTGATAATCACAATTATTTTGCTTGATAATCTCTAAAGCTTGTCTGGATTTACTGCATCTAGGATTGTGGTAAATAATAAATTTACTCATTATGCTAATTCTTCTAGCATCCTCTGCATTTGCATATGAATCATGTTTACAGCTTGTAATGGTCTTATCATTACTTTAAATTCTGAGATCTTTCCCTCATCATTAAAAGTAATAATATCAACTCCATTAATATATTTGCCCTCAATTGTAGTTTCAAACTCAAGTATTGCCTGATTTCCGCTTAAAACTTCTTTGGTGTACTTAAAGCTTGATTCTGCTAGATCTCCACCTTTTTTAGCATTATCGCCACCAAAAGTGTTGCCGGCAGCCATTAAATATAACTTAGCAAGTTCTTTGCCCTCTTGTGGCGTAAAGACAACAGGTGAATAAAAAATAATATCATCGGCAAGCAAAGCATCTAAACCACCTGGAAATTTTCCATGAGTCTGGTCATGCCACTTTTTAATATTCTCGTGAATCATTAGTCTTCAATTTTAAATGTTAGTCCAGCGCTAGCTTTAAGCCTTTCAATTAACTTCATCCCCATTGAAGGAGCTGGTGTATATATTCCTCCTTGTAGTTCAGGACAGTCATTAACTAAACAAAGTGCGCTTTCAAGAATCATTTTAGATGTTGATCCATATCCTGGATCCATGTCTCCAGCAACAGATACATGAATACTTTGATTGTCTATGTCTGCACAAAATAAAATATCATAATTTCCATTTTCTCTTGATTCTCTTGAAGGTCCATCACCTGGTTTAGGAGCATCACCGAGAGGGTTTATACTTGAGACAAAATCTGCTGCCGCCTTGCCCTCCTCTCCAGAACCTTGAATCCACATTTCGTTATAACAGAAATCTTCACCATAATAGTGGTTCATTAACGCATTTGATCTATGTATATTTTTTGTATTTATAGGTGCCATAAAAAATGGGGCAACCCATGTATCAAGTTTCTCATCAAATATTGGCTTGCTATCTGCTGGTTGTTCGGGGCCTACAAAACCATCAGATAATGCAAATGGATTTACTAAGATTTCAAAAAGTTCGGGCTTGGTTTTTAATGAGCTCATAGTTGCTGCCATTGAGGCAGCTGTTCCACCAGAAAATTCGCCATTCATTGCTCTTACTCGCCCTCTAACATTAGCTGCTGGCTTCCCAAATTTTTTAATTACTTCTTTTTGAAGAAAGAAGACACCAAGATCAAAGGGAATGCTGTCAAAACCACATGAGAATATAATTCTTGCTCCTGATGCTTTTGCAGCCTCTGTATGAGCTGTTATTTTTTCATGCATCCACCCAGGCTCTCCACACAAATCAACATAATCAGTTCCTATAGCTGCGCATTCTGCAACAATATCATCTCCATATAGCTGATAAGGGCCTACAGTAGTTAAAACGCATTTAGTTTGCTTAACCATATCTGTGATACTTGATTTATCATTGCTGTCCACAATTAAAAGAGGAACTTCAATTGAGACACCCAGTTTATCTCTAACTGCTATTAACTTCTCATGACTTCTTCCAGCCATAGCCCATGAAATACTATTATCGTTGCCATACTGATTCAACATATATTCAACAACCAATTTTCCAGTAAATCCAGTAGCACCGTAAATAACTACATCAAAATTTCTTTCACTCATAATGACTCCTTTTTTTTAATTGTTAATAGCCTGCTTCACAAGAATTAATTTTTTCTAACCATTGTTGGTCAAGTAATTCATATGTATTAGAGGATGGCTTTAAGCAATAAATCATGTCATTTACTTTATTCAAATCAAATGATTCATCTCTTAACTCATTTTTCTTTAATTTAAATGTTCCTGTGGTATCCATTTCTTTAATTATTCTTATGAAAACTGGACGAGCATATTTTGGTAAATTATTTTCTACATGCTCTGAGAATGCAGTCCAATTAAAATTATCTGCATCTTCAAGACTAAATGCAGCCATACCAGCACGACCTTCACATCCTGGAACTGCAACACCATAAACATTCGACATATTTACATCCGCATAACCATTTAAAATTTCACCAACCTCATTAGTTGAAACATTTTCTGATCTCCATCTAAAAGTATCGCCAACTCTATCAACAAACTGATAATGTTCTTTACCAAAAGCAAAACCAACATCAACTGTTTTAATGAGATCTCCTGTATTAAACCAAGCATCTCCATCCTTAAATACATTGCGAAGAATTTTCTTTTCACTTGCTTCTTTATCTGTATAGCCATTAAAAACTGCATTTGGTCCAATTTCTATAGCAAGAAGGCCAGGCTCATGATTAGAGATTTTTTTACAATAACCTTCAGCATCCTTAAGAATTTCGTCTTCAGCTACATCGTATTCAAGTAAAGCAACATCAGCACTTGTCATACCAATAGTCTTATTTTTATTAAAAAGATTCATAAATAGAGCATTTCCTTCACTTGCTCCATAAATTTCTATTATTCTATCTACATCAAACCTATCTTTGAAAGAGTCCCAAACATCAGGTCTTAAACCATTTCCAACCATACTTTTTATTGGATTATTCTTTTCAGCCTCAGATGGTTCCTGATTATCAAGGTATCTGCATAACTCACCAATATACACAAATGCAGTTGTATTATATTTATGAGCATCTGCCCAGAAAGAAGAGGCAGAAAACTTTCTTTTAATAAATGATGATGCACCTACATGAATAGCTCCGCATAAACCTAGCATTAAACCTGTGGAATGATATAAAGGTAAGCAGTTATACATACAGTCTTCATGATTTATTCTATAGCCTGCTTTGGTTATATTTACTGCAGCTGCTATAAGTTTACGATTTGGTAAAACAGCAGCTTTTGGAACGCCGGTTGTACCTGAAGTAAATATATAACATGCAGTGTCTTTAGACGTAACTAAATTAGTTTCCTCTAAGTTTTCATTATCATTGAAGTCTAAATTATTTTTTAAATCTGTTGCCCAATCTGGTTGCTCATAATCCTTATTGTCTGCAACCCATAAAAGATCGTCTTTATTTGAAATATTAATTTGATCTAGTACATCCTCTAAAGGTTTAGCTCTTTCTGCTCCAACTATACATTTTGTAGAATCAGAAGAATTTATACAGTGTATCAAGGGATCGCCAGTCAAACTTGTATTGATAAGTACGCCGATAGCGCCTATTTTGTTTAATGCAAGAAGTGAAATCACATAATAAGGACGGTTCTCCATGAAAAGAACAACTCTGTCGCCATGTTGCACTCCGCTTTCTACAAGATATCTTGCAAAACTATTCGCTGCCTTATTGGCCTCGGAATAGGTCCATGTTTCATCCTCAAAATAAACAAAAGGGCGGTCTCCAAATTTTTCAGTTGAATCTTGAAAGGTGTGAGCTAAAGAAGCATTACTATCTGGATCTGGCCATTTATATTTCAATACAGGGATCATGTACTTGAGCTCCCCTAACATCCTAAAAAATTCTTTCATACTGTCCCCTTATGTTTATTCAAAAAATTATAACGACATTATTTAAATAATGCTTTGGTTTGATTCTTTATTATATTTAAAGTTTTTTGGCTGAGTTTTTTTGATGAACTCTAAGTCTATACCAATATTCAAAAGACATAATTGCTTCAACCATTTCTTGTTTTTCTTCAGTCAAGTTATTCATTTCTGGCAGCCACTCATGAAGATTTTTTTTAAGCCTTTTGTTAGCACCCTTGTATTGATTATCTAGAGACTTGTATTTCCATTTTGAAGATGTCGTAGCTAAAATAAAATTTTGCATTTCTGTATATCCCTCTCCTCTAGAACGAGCAAGTTTTTCTATTCTTTCTTCAAGATTTCCATTTGTAACAGCTTTTAAAAAATGTTTACTGCGCTTTTCAGCATTTGTTTTTGTAATAAACTTAAATAGAGTTTCCATATCATTTGCATGACGGAATACTGTTCTTATACCTACTTGAGCTGTTTGGGCTACTTGCTGCGCTGTTGGACTTAATATACCTTCATCAATAAGATCACGCATTGCCTTAATAATTAAATCTCGACTCTTTTTACTTCTTTCTAGCCTTCCATCTAATTTATTTTTCTCTTGAATATCATCCATGTTGATATGCAGTGCTTTGATTATTTGAGATCTTGCCTAAGAAGGGAAGAGCAATAAGATTAATGAGGGTGTATATCAAAAGATAAATTGCGGCATCATAAGTCTGTGAGTATTGAGACCCAAATAGCCCAACTATTGTGAAAATAAAGAGTCTTGAAATCTCCATATACATTGCAGATCTTCCTTCTAACCATCTAGAGGTTGATACCATCGTAAACACCAACATACCAACGTATATGACTCCTAAAATATAGTTTGAAGATCCATATTCAATAATAAATGGTCCGATGATCGCCAATACAATTAACTGAATAAATCCGTAAAAACTTATTAATTTGCTTACTTTTGGATCAAACTTTATATAGGTTTTTGGGTTATATTCTTTAGATGGAAATTTTTTAGCTACGTCATCAGGCTGCCAACCTGTTCGTGCAACCAAAACACGAAGTTTATCTTTAAATTTTTCTGTTCGAAAAAAATCTTTAACAATACCAAGATAAATATGAATATTTGCCCATAAAGGATTAAAAGATCGAATAGGCCCTCTTATGCCATATACACAAGGTTCATCTTCTTGCTCTTCTTGGAAGGTTCCAAACATACGATCCCAAATAATAAATACTCCGCCATAATTCTTGTCTATATAAATATCATTAGTTGCATGATGAACTCTATGATTTGAAGGTGACACGAAAAATAGTTCATACCAGCCAAGCTTTGGAATATGCTGACTGTGAACCCAAAACTGATATATTAAATTTATTGAAGCAACGCTTACAAAAACTTTAGCAGGAACTCCTATTAAAAATAATGGCACATAAAATATCCAATTTAATAAAAAGCTGCTGCTTGTTTGTCTTAATGCGGTAGATAGGTTGTATTCCTCACTTTGATGATGAGCAACATGAGATGCCCAAAATATTTGACGCTCATGGCCGATTCTATGAAAACAGTAATAACAAAGATCATAAGCAACAAAAGCAAAAATCCAAGTTATAAGTAAGCTATCGTCCATTCTCCAAAGCGCATAATGGGTTTCAATTGCATAAAAAACTGCCCCGCCTACACCAATTAGGACTATTTTTGATGCAGTACTTAAAGAGCCCATAAAAAGACTACTAACCGTATCATTCAAGCGATAGGTATTATTATTTTTAAGCCATCCAAAAATAAACTCTAGCAATATAGCTAAAAGAAAAAATGGTACTGCTAAAGGAACATAATCCATTACAGCAGGCCTCTTTCTTTAATCAAAGATATTGTATTCAATCTTTTGGGATCATTTTTAAGATCATTCCAATTAATTGCATTAGTCTTTAGCATATTTGTTATTTTTGAAGTTCTTGATACTTTATTTTCTGCAAGGTATTTTATCACCTCTTTAGAACCTTTTCTGTTATTACAGACTAATATCATATCGCAACCTGCTTCTAGTGCCATTTGTGCTTTATCAGAAAAATTACCAGCTACATCAGCTCCCTTCATAGAAAGATCATCACTAAAAATTACTCCGCTAAAACCTATTTGTTCACGAAGGATAGTTGTGAGCCAAAAATATGAGAAGCCTACTGAATCAGAATCAATATTTGGAAAAGTTAGATGAGCTGACATAATTCCTTGAAGTACTTCTTGTAAAACAATGTAAGGTTTTAAGTCGCAATCATATAATTCCTCTAATTCTCTTAAATCTTTAGCGGCTTCGAGGTGACTATCTGCTTCAACACCACCATGACCTGGAAAATGTTTTCCTGTCGAAGCCATGCCAGCATTTTTCATACCTTTAATTAAAGCTTGCGATGTATCTATTACCAGTTGAGGATCTTCGCCAAATGATCTATTTCCAATAATAGAGCTCGTATTTCTATCTAAATCAAGAACTGGGGCAAAACTTATATCTATTCCTGATGAAATAAGTTCTGAGGCAAGCAACCATCCAATATCTTCAGCAAGACTTAATCCCTCATCAGGGTTTTTTTTCACAAAATCTCCTAGTGATTGCATTGATGGTATTTGAGTAAATTCTTTTTTAAATCTCTGAACTCTTCCACCCTCATGATCAACGGCAATTAAGATTTCTTGTTTAATACTTCTAATACTAGAACATAAGGATTCAAGTTGCTGGCGTGATTGAAAATTTCTTTCAAAAAGAATTATCCCTCCTACATGAGGACTTTCAATTAGACTAATATCTTCATCTGACAAGAATAAGCCTTCGATATCTATCATTAATCGACCATGAGTTTGTTCTGACATTCTTAACAATTTATTATCTAAATATTATTTAATCTTTTTCGTTACCGGGCATTAAGAAGTCTTCAAATTGAGTTTGTAGTCTTTGCATGCCTGATATCCATCTATCTCGATCATTTCCTTTTCTTTGAACATACTCAGCAACTTCTTTATGAGGAAGAACAAGAAAAGTTTCCTTTTCAATTGCTTGTAAAACATCATTAGCTACAACATCAGGCTCTAACATTCCATCAACTCCGGCCACACCTGCTCCTCCAGCAGTCATTGCAGTTCTGACAGCTTGAGGACATAAACAAGAAACACCAATACCTTTATTCCCATATGTAATTTTTATCCATTCTGCAAAACTAACTGCAGCAGATTTAGTAACTGCATAACCAGCGGCACCTAATTGAGTTAAGAGGCCTGCTGCAGATGAAGTATTAACTAAATAACCTTCGCCTCTTTCAAGCATCTGTGGAAGAACATGCTTTGCAGCATGAATATGAGATTGAACATTGATTTCCCATATCCTTTGCCAATCCTCAGCTTCGGCATCAAAAAAACCTGGAACTCCTCCAATACCTGCATTTGAACAAAAAATATCAATTCCACCAGACAGTTTGTTTGCCTCATCAATTACATTAATTATTTCATTTTCTTTTGCTACATTAGCTTGTACTGCTATACCTCCGACTAATTCTGCCGTTTCATTAGCTCCTTCTATGTTCATATCAACGCAAACTAGTGATCTAGCTCCAGCTTCATTAAATGCTATTGATAAAGCCTTACCTATTCCACTAGCGGCTCCAGTAACAACAACTCTTTTATCTAAAATCTTCATTAAATTTCCTTTAAAATAATATTTTAATAGATTTAGTAGTTTTAAGATATTATAAAAATATGGACAATCAAAAACTTAATAATCTTTTCTATGCCATAGGTAGAGCACTGCTTGGTATTTACTTCTTATTGCCAGGCTTGGGTAAAATATTTACTTACTCAGATAACCTTATTTTGTTAGCATCAAAAGGAGTGCCTTTTTCAGTATTTTCTTTACCACTAACAATACTTATTGAGATTAGTTTAGGGCTTTTCTTAATTTTTGGAAGATATGTAAGAGTGAGCTCAATTATTTTATTTTCTCTTACTATTTTAATAAATATTTATATTCATGATTTTTGGAATTTATCCGGAGACATTCAAGCTCATGAAGCTCAAAATTTTTATAAAAATATGGGCGTTGCAGCTGGGTTACTAATATTAGCAACAACCAAAAAAAATTAATTATTAAGATTTTCTATAAGAAAATCTAAGCTGTCTTTCATTGATTGTTTTCTAGCCTTCCAGTTACATCCAAGATGAGCGCCAATAGGTGCCAAGCCTGACTGAATAAGTTTAATTCTTCCTTCCGGAGTATTCATTTCATATCTAATTCCATCAGATCCATCAAAATATTGAGAACCATCTTTTCTTATAACACTATGTTTATCACTTAAAGCCACAGCATTGGGTAAGAAAGCAACTGGATCTACTCTATCAAAGCTATGATGGCTTTCTTCATACAAAATAACTGAGCTATTGCCTCCAGCATCATTAATAGCTGGGGATAATGCTTCAATTAAACTTGAAGGCGTATAATCATCGTCAGTTCCAATAAGACTTAAAATCGGTCTTGTGCTCCATCGCATTTCTTCAGGCCACATATATGCTCCTGGATAGAAAGCTAAAAATGCTTTAAATCTTTCACCATTAGGAGCAAGTCTTTCAGCAATTGGTTCCCATGCTGAATAGATAGCAGTTGAGCCACCAAAACTCCATCCTGCAATAAATATATTGTTTGGTTCTATATCAGGATGATTTGATAACATCTTTAGTGCTTCAAAACAGTCTGTTTGTGCAGTTGCAACTGTAACTTGAACTTGATCTTCAACAATAGAAGTAACATTTCTTGATTCAAAACTTTGAACTTTAAATATGGCAAATCCATTTTCTAAGAAATTTACTGAATGATCATGGGATGACATTGCCCAACCCATACTTCCATGCATACAAATTACTAAAGGATACGTTTCCTTTTTAGTTTCAGGGAAAACCAAAGTACCAAAAACCTCTTGGTTCTTTTCATTATTTCCATTAAAAATATCATAAAACTCAAATGGGCTTGAGGATTTATAAAATATATTACCTTGATCACCAGATTTTAATTTCATTTTTTACTTATCTTTCCATTCAGGATCACGCTTATTAATAAAGGCTTCAATACCCTCTTTTGCATCATCTTTTAATATATTGTCTAGCATCACTTGTGAAGTGAACTTATAAGCTTCAGATAGATCTAATGAAGATTGAGCATAGAAGGCTTGCTTACCAATCTTGAGAGTCATAGATGATTTACTAGAAACTTTTTTTGCTAATTTTAAAGTTTCTTGAACTAAGTTTTCACTAGGAACATTATTATTAATTAGTCCAATCTCTGTAGCTTTCTTTGCGCCTATCATATCTCCTGTTAGAAGCATTTCCATCGCATGTTTGTTTGTTACATTTCTTGATAATGCAACCATTGGAGTTGAGCAAAATAAGCCTATATTCACTCCAGGAGTGGCAAACATAGACTCATCAGAAGCGATAGCAAGATCACAACTAGCAACTAGTTGACATCCAGCAGCAGTAGCAATACCGCTTACCTCAGCAATAATAGGTTTTGGATTATTAACTATTAATTGCATTAATTCTGAGCAAGTATTAAATAGCTTCTCAAAATATGTATGTCCTGAGTCTTCATTATTTCTTGCTTCGGTTATTTCTTTCAGATCATGCCCAGCACAAAAAATAGAACCTTTGGCGGATAAAATAATAACTCTAACAGAATCATCAATTGCTGCTTCTGATAACTCTTTTGCTAAAGACTCCATCATTAATTCAGATAAAGTATTTTGATGCTTAGAATTATTAAGGATGAGACGAAGGATGCCGTCGGCAACTTTATCTTTTAGCAATATATTTTCAACTTCCATATATATTATTTAAATCTAATTAGTCTTTCTAGTCCAATTTAATTTCTTAAATTCTATCTTAGGACACCTATTCATAATAACCTTTAAGCCTGCTATTTCTGCCAGATTTGCTGCTTCATAATTGATAATTTCGAGCTGCATCCATAAAACTTTAGCATTAATATTAATTGCTTCCTGAGTAACTCCCATGACTGCATCTGATGACCGAAATACATCTACCATGTCCACAGAATGATTGATGGAATTTAAATCAGAATAAAAGCTTAGCCCTAGAATAGAGTTATCTATTTCATTAGGATTAACTGGAAATACTTTATAGCCATGTGCTAGCAAAGATTCAATAACCTTATAACTATCACGATCTGGCTTAGAGCTTGCACCCACAACAGCCACAGTCTTAATTTCAGAAAGTATTTCTTTTATGTATTCATCTGAATAATTAATTGTGTCAGTATCCATAGATCTATGGTGACAGATTGGTTTTATAAATGACAGTTTTTACTATTCATGACAAGAGCAATCTATGCTCTTACATGTCTGATAGTTGCTGAAGTGCGCATAAATAACAAGCGCTGAACCTAAAAAGGTTAAAGCCTTTTCCCCAAATTCTTCAAAGAGAATTCCATTAAAGAGAACTGCGGAGATTAACATGAGCAAACCTGCAAAACCTATATAAAGAAAATTAAGAGTTTTGTGGTTTCTATAGCCAGAAATCAAGGCATATGCGCTAATTGGGATGGCTAAAAGTAAAATAAAATTATGAATAAATTCATTATCTATTGAAAGTGCAAAAAACCCCGAAGTTAAAATAAAGAATGATGGAGCGAGCAAGCAATGAAGCACACATATAAATGATAATGTAGCCGCATACCTATCTGTTCTTAATTGTGATTTAACTGACATTTGATTGAATTGTGACATATTTTCTCTATATAAGTGCAAAAAAAATAGGGAAGCTATAAATTTAGCTTCCCTATAATTATTCTTAATTTAAATTAAAATCTAAAAAGTTAGATTAAATTTAATACCAATATTTCTTCCAGGTAAAGGAACTGGACCTTTAACGAAAGAAGAATGATTTCTTGCTACATCATCAAGCAAGTTATTTGCAAATAAAGTAACTTTCATACTGCTTTTATCAGTAACACTAAATATTTTTGTTACTCGAGTATCTAGCATACGGTAAGAATCTGTAGCGGTCTCACCTTCAGCAAAGTCATTCTGTCTTTCAACACTTTTTAGGTTAATTTTGAAGACAGTATCATTCTGCTTATAAGATAAAGAATATACATTCCTTGCTGGATTAATTCTTGGAACATTATGTCCATCAGCAAATTCAGCATTAACTTGATCTCTTCCAAATGAGTAAGTTAAATCTCCAGATGCAAGATTAACAGTTCTTCCGAATTCTAATTCATAACCAGTAAATTCAGCATTTTCTTGAACATAAAATGAGTGGATTAAATTTCCATGGTCGTCATGATCATCTCCATGGTCATCCCCATGGTCATCCCCATGGTCATCCCCATGGTCATCATCTCCATGGTCATCATCTCCATGGTCGTCATGATCCTCATCTTCATCCATTAAAGTAATGTAGTTATCAACTTTATTGATATAAAGACTTGCATAAGCAAAGAATTCGCCATCATCATAATCAAAAGTAACATCTAAATTATTTGATGTTTCACTTTTTAAATTAGGATCGCCAACTTCAAGCCTTCCGGTAGCTAAATGAGGCCCATTCATAAAAAGCTCAATAACTGTAGGCAGTCTTTCAACACTAGCAAAACCAAGATTTACATCTAAGTTATCACTTAAACTTCTTCCTAAGGCTACAGCAAAACTATTAGTAGTATCATCAATATTGTAATAATCGACATCTCCATGATCTTCATCAGTTACGCTTCCAGATCTTTCAATTTGATCTATTCTAAAACCAAGATCAACGTTATACATTCCTATATCTTTACTCATGAAATATCCAAGCGTGAATTCTTCACTAGTAGCAGGATTCATGAAAGCCTCTTCGCCAATAATTGAAGAATCTGCATCAAGAACATTTAACGCAATTTTTTGAGTCATATTATCGTTAGATATATCAAAAATTGCACCATATTCAGAAGACGAACTCATGAAATCTGTAGGTTCATGCTCTTCATGCTCTTCTTCATCATGGTCTTCTTCGCCTTCATGCTCTTCATGCTCTTCTTCGGCATGAGCCTCAGTTAAGATGTAATCTGAATCACGAAACGTGAAATCAACTGAATTTACTAAATCGCCACTCATGTTTAATGAGCCTTTTACAGTAAAACTTTCAGAGTCTGTAGTTGAGAAAATTCTTTCTTCCTCATGCTCTTCCTCTTCACCTTCATGCTCTTCATGCTCTTCGCCGTGAAATGGAATACCGTAAACACTTTCAAGATTATCAACCGAGAATCCTAAGTATCCCCAGTCTCCAGTTTTTGAAATACCGAATTTAGTTGCTTCTGTCATATAGTCAGAGTTGTTAACAAATCCTAGATTTTCCTCTTCATGCTCTTCCTCTTCTCCTTCATGCTCTTCTTCTTCATGAAGAATGGCTCCGTCTGGAATATCAAAGTTACCTAATTCAATTTTTGAGTAGCCAAAATTTACGTTAAAGCCACCTACGTTATCTTTGAAATTAAAGTTTTGAGCGGTACCATCATTAACAGATTGTTTTTCATAACCTGCAGAGAACTCTGATCCAGCAAAATCCATTTGTGCAATACAGTCATCAACTACATTAATAATTCCACCGATTGAGCCATTTGCATAAAGCAAAGAAGATGGACCTTTGACAATTTCAATTTGCTGAATATTATTTAAATCAAGGTCATTTAAATGATCTGCACCAAGACTAGATACATCTCGATTGACCATACCATTTTTAAGGATTTTAACCCTTGGGCCAGACATTCCTCTAATAATTGGTTGTCCAACTGCAGAACCATAATCTGCTATGGAGACCCCTAAATAACTATCAATTGCTTCACCCAAACTAGTGGTAGCACCATCAGTGATTTCTTCACCATCTATTACGTATAGAGGGTTATTGATTTCACTTGAATCAAGTAAAGAGGATGTTACTACAACCTCTTCCATGCTCTCGGCATGTAAAAAATTTGAAAATGCGCTAAATGTTAATAGCGCTGTAAATATATGTTTCATAAAAAAACTCCTAAAAAAATTAAAAAAAATTCAGTATTTAATTTCTTGGGGGAGCTCTTGAGTGGAAATTTTTAGGAGAAAATGAGAGAAATTCTTGTTTAATCTCAATTTTAAATAGTTTTGTAAAAGAAACTTTTGCTAATTTAGAGTTTAAATCATTGGTATCAAATACTTCATTTTCACAAAACTGGCACTCAATTTCAGCAACATCATGATCATGCTCGGAAAAGCCATGATTTAAAGGATCTAAAGACACTGAAATTACAAATAGTATTCCAGCTAAAAGAATAAGATATTTATTACTCAAAAATTTCACAATGCAAATTGTGAGCTTAATAAAAGCTTTTATCAAGTATTTTATATATAAAAAATTCTATAAATTAATTATTAAGCTACCAATCCTGCGCTATAGCCTGAAGCCCATGCCCATTGAAAGTTATAGCCACCAAGATGTCCTGTTACATCTAGAACTTCTCCTATAAAAAATAATCCAGAATGATCTTTAGTTTCCATAGTCCTTGAATTAATTACATCGGTATCCACTCCACCTAATGTAACCTCTGCTGTTCTATAGCCTTCTGTAGCTGCTGGCTTTAAATGCCATGCATTTAAAAAATTACCAATATATTCTATTTTTTCTTTGCTAATTTCGGCAAGCATATAATTTTTATACTTCGGCCAGCACATACCTTCCAATTCAAGCACAAGAGCCTTTGGCAAAAGTTCATTTAAATGTTTCTTAATAGTGGTTTTAGGTTCTTTTACTTTTCTAGTTAATAATAATTCTTGAGCATTAATTCCTGGAAGAAGGTTAATTATAATTTCATCTCCAGGATTCCAATAATTTGATATTTGTAAGATTGCTGGACCACTTAATCCCCTGTGAGTAAAAAGCATTGATTCTAAAAAATGCATCCCATTACTTGTAATATCCACAGGTGCAGACAAGCCAGTTAATCTTTCACATAAATCTTTAATCTCATCAGAAAACATAAATGGAACTAAGCTCGCCCTTCGTGGCACTAAAGGTAATTGAAATTCCTTAGCTAACTCATAACCAAAACCACTGCCACCCAAGGTTGGTATTGAAAGAGCTCCTGTTGCGACTATTAAAGATTTACATTCAAGCTGAGTTTTATTTGAAGATACTTTGCTATTAAAAATAGAAGTCACGCTGTAGTGCGATTCATTACCCTCCTCATGTTTTTTAACCACTTTTTCTGTTTCTACATCCATATGTATTTGGACGCCCAATTGAGTACATTCGTCTATCAACATGTTAAGAATATCTTTTGATGAATTAATACAAAATAGTTGATTATGTTTTTTTTCTTCATAATCTATTCCATGCTTTTGAACCATTGTTATAAAGTCATCAGGGGTGTACCTTTTTAGAGCTGATTTACAAAAATGAGGATTTTTGGAAAGAAAATTTTCTGCTTCAACATAAAGATTTGTAAAATTTGAACGGCCGCCACCAGACATTAGTATCTTCTTCCCGGCTTTATTTGATTTTTCTAATACTAAAACAGTTTTATTTCTTTGAGCTGCGGTCAATGCAGCCATCAATCCAGCTGCACCCGCACCAAGAACAATAATATCAAATTCTTTCAACATGATAATTATCTATTTAATACAAATATGTAAATTTAAAATATTTAATTTAAGCTAATAAACTAATTTAACTCTTGCTTAGATTTTTTCATTAAATTGATGCTAATAATAAGCATGATGGCAAAAAGTACCTCAGAAATTATTGCTGTTACCAAAAATTCAGTACCATGTATAACGCCTGCAGTTAATCTAAATATGGCAGCTGAGCCTAATAAAACTAAAGGACCGTATAACCATTCATGTTCATTTTTATAAGCGCCAATACAAGACAAAATACCAGCGGTAAAAAAGAAAGAAGTGAAATCACCAATTAATGTATTTTTTCCTAATAAGGTCTCACCACCAACATCGTTTAAACTTTCTTTTATCTCTAAGCCTGCCGCAGCTGCAACTGGATCAATAATCCAACCTATAGCTGAAATAAGCATTACTGCCCCAACTAGACCTGATAATATCCTTGCTATCATAACTTTCTCCCTAAATAATATATGTTGAATTGTTAATAATACCTTATTAATAGGTCTGGTAACGCAAGATAAGATTTAAGTTAACGATATTTTTGGTGTTGTCTTTTAATAAGGCTACACTAGTGAAATAGGACTAAATGAGGATTTTTTTGCTATCTTTTAAATCAGATACTTTTCGAAGTTATAGTCAGCTTGCGCTTATTGTTGTTGCTGCTGGAGCCATCTACCCACTTCTTTATCTAAGGCAAAATTTTGAAATTTCTATATTAGAATCTTTTGACATTACTCAGACACAGCTGCGTTATTGTAGTTCAATGCTTGGACTTATTTTTATGATTAGCTATATCCCTAGTGGCTGGCTAGCTGATCGCTTTTCATCACGAAAGTTACTTGCCTATTCTTTGTTAGCGACTGCTTTAATAGGTATTTGGTTTTCGACAATGCCCTCGTATTCTTCATTATTATTTATCTATGGGGCCTGGGGTATAGCTACTGGACTTACATTTTGGTCTGCACATATAAAGTTGGTAGCAATGCTTGCAAAAAAAGATCAACAAGGTAAATTCTTTGGAATTCTAGATGGAGGTCGAGGTTTAGTTGAGGCTATTTTAGCTACTATTGCTATAACTCTTTTTGCCTATGTAATCAGCCAGAAATCTGGATCGACAAGTATGGCATTACAGCAGGTTATTTATCTATATATAGCAGTTTTGCTTGTGGTATCTCCGCTTGTTTATTGGCTTCTTGATGACTTTGATGAGAATGATAAGAAGATTGCTAATAGTAATTTTGTAGCAGATTTAAAAACTATTTTAAAACATCGTGAAATATGGCTATGTGCAATTTGTATTGTCTGTGGCTATCAATTATTTTATGCAACTTATTCATTTTCAGCTTACCTTCAACAAAATTTTGGTTTAACGGCGGTTGCAGTTGGAACGATTACAGTTGCTAAATTATGGATGCGGCCTATTGGAGGAATCACTGCTGGTTTTATCGCTGATTGGAGTAATCCAGAAAAAGTTCTTTCCGTACTTTTAATAGCTGCATCTCTATCGCTTGGAATAATGGCATTTTTACCCACTAATTCAGCAGTTATAGCTATGATACTTATTGTGTTGTTGATTGGGTTTTTAACTTATGGAGTAAGAGGTGTCTACTGGGCTACATTGGCTGGTTGCAATATTCCCAATAAATCTAAAGGGTTAGCAATTGGCGTTATCTCAATGATTGGTTACTTTCCAGAATTCTATCTCCCCTTGATTAGCGCGCCTCTTCTAGAGCAATTTCCTGGTGTACTTGGTTATCAGATTTACTATTTAATAATATCTGGTTTTGGATTTATAGGTGCTTTTGCAGCTTATCTATTAATGCAGCCTAAATCTTAGTTGATACAAGCTCAGTTATTCTGCTCAAAGCATTTCTATTTTTTGATTTACAAGATGTTGAAGTAGAGAACTTTCAGAAGATTTTTTAAATGCTTCGTCGATATCCCTAGAGCGTTTTTCTAAAATAGGACGGTAGTTTGGATGAGTAAATATATAGAACTCGCCATCATTTAATGCTTCAACAACTCTTTTTCCAACAATGGAAACTTCAATCCCATTTTTTACTAATTCTTTAGCGCGATTTAGAAAACTATTTTTATTATCCGAATTTATAGCATTAGATTTATATTGAGCTGGACGATTTCTTTCAGAATCATAAATGCGTGTTTGAACAAAAGCTGGGCATAAAACTGAAACATTAATACCTGTATTTTCAAGCTCTCCAGCCCAACTTTCCGATAATGCTA
The DNA here is from genome assembly GCA_902509965.1 of uncultured SAR86 cluster bacterium. Taxonomy (GTDB): domain Bacteria; phylum Pseudomonadota; class Gammaproteobacteria; order Magnimaribacterales; family D2472; genus MED-G78. Next base: position 366 of record CABWZP010000002.1, on the reverse strand, counting down.
CTACAGCAGCTTTGGTAGCAGTATAGGCTCCACTATAAGGAACCCCTCCCATACCTGCTATTGAAGCAACATTTACAACCCATCCACCTTCATTATGTTGTTTTATCAATGGAACCATTACCTTGGCTCCATAGACTACTCCCATCAAGTTAACATCTAACGCCCATTGCCATCCTTTATTATTCTGACTTTCAATTGAGCCTGATTCTCCACCAACACCAGCATTGTTTACCACCATATGAATCTTTCCAAATCGAGCTAATGCTTTTTCTGCTACTAGTTCCCACTGATCTTCTTTGGCTACATCAAGGACAACGGGCAATACAGAAACTTTATTTGCTTTAAGTTCTAAACAAGCTTTTTGAA
>CABWZP010000001.1 GCA_902509965.1 uncultured SAR86 cluster bacterium | reverse complement strand
ACTTTATAGACTTAACTCCATATTCATTCTTGACTAAACTAGCGATGCTCTCAGCAAGCGTCTCTTGGAGTTGAAATGATGAGTCTTCAACAAACTTTATAACACCTTTAGTAATTGCTTTATAGTCGATAGTGTCTTCAATTGAATCTGTCGCTGCAGCCTTCTTACAATCAAAGGGGAATTCCATATCAATGCTAACTTCTTGTTTTACTTTTCGTTCCCAATCAAAAATACCAATGATTGTTTCGATCCGTAAGTCTTTAATATAAATTATATCTTCCATCTTTATACCTCGTTTAAGGGCCATCTCGGTCTTGCATTTGAATTGCCTTGAGTAGTCATGTCTGGCGTCTTTAAAGAGCCCAGATAGGCAATCATTGCTGCATTATCAGTACAATGCTTCATTGCAGGATATCTTACCTTGATATTAAGTTCGTCTTTCAGCTTACTCATTTCATCTCGAAGCAATCCATTTGCAGCAACACCACCTGCAAGTATAAGAGTATCTCTATTAGTTTGAATAAGAGACTTTTTAATTTTTGAAACTAATACATCAATAGCTGCTCTTTGAAAAGAAGCTGCTACATCTGGGATATGCTCCTCAAGATTTTCAATATCTCTAATAGAGTATAAAACTGCAGTCTTTAAGCCACTAAAACTAAGATTTAAATTATCGCTATGCATCATTGGTCTTGGGTAATTGAACTTCTTAGGATCACCGTCCCTAGCAATTCTTTCTATATGAGGTCCGCCTGGGTAAGGCAGGTTTAAAAGCTTACCAACCTTATCAAAAGCTTCGCCGACAGCATCATCTTGTGACTCTCCAAGAATTGTATAATCTCCAAGACCTTTAACATCGATAATTAAAGAGTGTCCACCAGAGACTAATAAAGAAATAAAGGGAAAACCTATATCATCAAAATCTAGTGCTGGGGCCATGAGGTGGGCTTCTAAGTGATGAACTGGTATTGTTGGCTTTCCAAGTCCTGCAGATAATCCGTGAGCAAAGCTTTCACCAACTAATAAAGCTCCAAGCAAGCCTGGTCCTGATGTATATGCAATCTGATCTATTTCAGAAATATTTCTAGCACCCAAAGCATCTTCTAAGACTGAGATTATCTTTAAACAATGATCTCTTGAGGCTAATTCTGGAACAACTCCTCCATACTCTGCATGCATATCAATCTGACTAAATACAGATTCTCCAACTAAGCCCTCTTCACTATCGTAAAGTGCAACAGCTGTTTCATCACACGAGGTTTCAATTCCTAAAGTTAACATAAAAAAAGTTTTGCAAATTTCCTAATAAAAGCCTAAACTACGCGACTAATTATGCCTTCTATTATAATAAAAGAAACAGAACATTTTGACATTGGTCTTAGAAAGTTCAAGCGTGCCTGTGAAAAAGCAGCTATTGTACCTGAAATAAGAGCAAGGGAGTTCTATGAGAAGCCTACAGCAAAAAGGAAACGTTTAATGGCAGCAGCTGTTAAAAGAGCTCATAAAACAAATAGAAAGTTCTCATTTTCAAGACAGAGATCTTACCGATAAATCTTGGCGCTTCTCGCAGATATTAAATCACACCTTAAGCAATCCATGCTTGATAAAAATGTTCCTGTAAGGGATACATTAAGAATGCTGCTTGCAGAAATACAAAGATTTGGAATTGATAACAAGGTTGAAGTTGACGATGCTCAGGTTCTTCAAATTATTAATAAAATGGTTAAACAAAGAAATGACTCTATAGACCAATTCACTAAAGGAAATCGTCCCGATCTAGCTGAAATAGAAAAGGTAGAGCTAGATATTCTCTCAGCTTACAAACCTGCCCAATTAGATGAATCAGAAATTGTTGCAAAGGTTAAAGCTGTCATCAATGAAACTGGTGCAGAATCTATGCAAGATATTGGAAAAGTTATGGGGGTTTTAAAGGGCCCTCTTGCAGGATCAGCTGATATGGGTCTGGTAAGTAAAATAGTAAAAGATCAATTAAGTTAAATTTCAAATCACTTTATATTTGAAAGAATATAAACCTCCCGAGGCCCTAACATGGAAAGAAGTAATAACAGACAAGCTAACCAGACACGAGAAGTCTCTATAGAAACAGATGTAAATATTCATGCTGAAGGATCTGCTTTAGTAAAATTTGGTAATACTCATGTGCTTTGCACAGCAACAATTGAACATAGTGTTCCAAGATGGATGCGCGGAAGTAATGAAGGCTGGATTACTGCTGAATATGGAATGTTGCCCCGCTCTACTAATGAAAGAATGAATAGAGAAGCTGCTAGAGGAAAGCAAAGTGGAAGAACTCAAGAAATTCAAAGGTTGATTGGGAGATCTTTAAGGCAAGCTGTGAATCTTAAATATATTCAAGGCAAAACAATCTCAATTGACTGTGATGTACTTCAAGCAGATGGAGGAACTCGAACTGCATCTATTACTGGAGGCTGTGTAGCTTTATTTAAGGCTCTACAAGATCATCATGATGACCATAGAGCAATAAAGTCTTATGTTGCTGCTGTCTCTCTTGGCATTATCGACCAAGAAGTATTATTAGATCTAGATTACAAAGAGGACAGCAATGCTGATACAGATCTTAATCTTGTCATGACTGAAGATCTTGATGTAATTGAAATCCAAGGTACGGCTGAAGAAGCACCATTCTCCCAAGATGAACTCAATAATATGCTGGATATTGGAAAAGTTGCTATTAATGATATTATTGAGATACAAAAATCTTGCTTAAAATAGGTGAAAGACTTTCAACAAAAATTTCTTAATCTAGCCCTTGAAGCTAAAGCATTAGAATTTGGTAATTTTACTTTAAAATCTGGAAGACAAAGTCCATACTTTTTTAATGCAGCTAAAATGCTTAATGGCTCAAACCTTTATGAGCTTGCAGGCTGTTATGAGGAGGCCATAAAGGATGCCAATATACAATTTGATTGTATTTATGGTCCAGCATATAAAGGTATATTTTTAGGCTCTATCCTTTCAACAGTTCTTTCAAAAAATGGTAAGAATTACCCGCTCTCTTTTAATAGAAAAGAGGTAAAAGATCATGGTGAAGGTGGCAATATTATTGGTGCAAATCCTATAGGGGATGTACTAATTATTGATGATGTTATTTCAGCAGGAACAGCTGCTAAAGAGTCTATAGAAAGCATTAAGTCTCTAGGGGCAAATCCAAATTTAATGTTAATTGGTCTTGATAGGCAGGAAAAAGGCCAAGGATCAGTTTCTGCAAGGGCGGAACTTGAGAATAAATATGGGATGAGAGTTATTTCTATAATTAATCTTGATGCTTTAATTCAGTTTTCTGCAAAAGATCCAGAGTATTCTGAGCATTTACCAAACTTAAAAGCTTATAGAGAAAGCTGGGGAGCGTAAATTGTTTTCAGGAATTGTTTCAGGATTGGGATCTATTAAATCTATCAAAGATAAACATGATATTCTTTCCATTGAAATTAAAGCTCCAAAAAATTTTAGTAAAAAGCTCAAAAAGGGTGCCAGTGTATCTGTGGATGGAGTCTGTTTGACAGCTAAAAATAGTAATTCAGATATTATTAAGTTTGACGTTATAGAAGAAACTTTATCAAGAAGCACTCTTGGAAATCTTGTTAAAGGACAGAAAGTTAATCTTGAAAGATCTATAACATCGTCGTCTGAAATTGGTGGTCACCTGATGTCAGGTCATATTCATGGTGTTGCAAAGATTATAAATATCAGTGCGAAAGAATCTTCAATTGATATGAAAATAAGTATTCCTGAAGGAAAAGGTAAATATATATTAGAAAAAGGCTATGTTGGTATTAATGGTTGCAGCCTTACAGTTGGCAAGGTGAATAAAGCACATTTTAATATTCATTTGATACCTGAAACTTTAAAGGTGACTAACCTTGGCACTTTAGAAAAGAAAGATAAAATTAATATTGAATTAGATCAAAATACAGTAACCATTGTAGATACTGTCGAAAGAGTTCTTAACCGCTAAGATACTGAGATAAAACTGCCATTCTCATAGCAACCCCATTAGCAATTTGTTGTCTTATTACACATTGATCTGATTCATAGACCATTGTTGATATTTCGATATCTAGATTGACAGGACCGGGATGCATTAAAATAGCATCTTCATGTGCCATTGCTAATCTTTCAGAATTAATCTGATATTCATATTTATACTGATCAATGTCAACTATATCTTGTGCTTCGAGCCTTTCATGTTGAATGCGCAAGGCTACTATAACGTCTGCTCCTTCAATGGCTATATTAAGATCAGGCTCGTATTTACCCTTGGGATGATTGTGAAATGATTTACACATCTCAGGATGACCAGAAAAAGTAAGTGATTTAAAATCAAAATTACTAATTCCTTCAATAAATGAAGCTGTGACTCTTGAGTGATCTAAATCACCAACAATAACAATATTTTGATCATCAATGGTTTCTTTATGCTGAGTAATAGTCATTAAATCAAGCAATCCTTGGGTTGGATGAGAGATAGACCCTTCTCCCCCATTAATAAATGACATCTCAGGAATGTATTGTATTAATTCATGAATAACAGACTCAGAGTGTCTTAATACACACATATCTACACCCATCAAAGATAGAGCATCTACAGTATCGTAAATAGATTCTCCTTTTTGTAATGAAGAAGTTTCTGTATCAAAATCAAGAACATTGCAGCCTAGATTTTTTGCAGCAATTTCAAATGAAGATTTAGTTCTGGTGCTTGGCTCGCAAAAAATATTTGCAATAGTTTTATCTGGAAATAATGATTCTTTTTTAAAAGTTCCATCATCATTAATAAATTTCTCAGCAAAACTAATTAGATCTTCTATTTCTTTTCTGGATAATTGAGCTAACGATAATAAGTTTTTATTCATTTAGATAAACAATTGCGTCCATTTCAATTTCAACATTTAAAGGAAGAGCTACAACCTGAACAGTTGCTCTAGCTGGGTATGGTTCTGAAAATCTATTCTGCATGACTTGATTTACTTCGGCAAAGTTGGCTAGATCAGTCAAATAAATATTTAATTTCACTATATCACCAAGTGATGCATTGGCTGCGGAACAAATACTTTCTAAATTAGAGATTACTTGTTCAGCCTGTTCTTTAATCGAACCACTTACTAGAGTTTCAGTTTCTGGATTTAGAGGAATTTGCCCAGATATGTATAAAGTATTACCTACAACTACACCTTGAGAGTATGGACCTAGCGCTTTTGGCGCTTCTTCTGTAAATATAATTTTCTTACTCATAATTGACTCACTATCTGAAAATGCAAAAGACGGTATCAGAATTAGTATTATATAGAACAGCCAACATTTAGTTCTCATTTACTGTCTTGGCATCATTAATAATTCTTCTACAGCTTTCAACGAACTTCATCGAACGTACTTTTTGCATGATTTTACGTAACTCTTCTACATTTTCAATATCTATCTCAAAATTACAATCCGTAAATTTAACGTCCAAGTCTTTGGTATTAACAGCAACGATGTTTATCCCGCGTTTAGTAAAAGTAGAAATAACATCTGCTAGGATGCCAATTTTATTTTCTGCAACAATTTGAAGGTGAGCGGTATAAGTTCTATTTGTTTTATCTCCACCCCAATTTGTTTCAAGATATCTAGAATCACTTTGCTTAAAAGGTGCGACTTGTTGGCATCTAGAATGATGAACTACAATCCCTCTTTCAGTATCTGAATGTGCTGTGATTGGATCTCCAAAAATAGGCATACAACATTTTGCATATCTGACTGAAACACCTTCAATCTTGTTATCCATAAGTACTACAGGGTGAAGATCTTCAGAAATATCTTTACGTATTTGCAGGCCTTCATAAAATCTTTCTGCAACTAAATTTCCTGTCCTTTTACCTAAGCCTAAATCGGTTAATAGCTGATTCAGGGACTTAACACCGAGCATTTGCAATACGGAATTCAATCTTCCACCACGATAATCCTCTAGACTGTGGCCTGCTCTTTTTAGTTCTGATTCAAGCATTACTTTTCCAGCTTTTCTTGCTTGGGAAATTTTTTGATGTCTAAGCTGATTTCTAATACCGGTCCTTGCCTTGCTGCTAACAACAAAATTTAACCATGCTGGATCAACATTGATAGATTTATCAGTAATGATTTCAACTGTCGCACCATTTTCAAGCTCTATATTTAAAGGAGCTTCTTTTCTGTTAACAAGGCAGCCCACTATGGTATTACCAAGGTCAGTATGAAGTTCATAAGCAAAATCTATAGGGGTAGCGCCTGTTTTTAGATTTACGATATTTCCTTTGGGTGTAAAAACATAAACTTCATCTGAAAAAAGATCTGTTTTAATAGACTCGACAAACTCTTCGGGATCAGATGATTTTTTATGCAAATCAACAATACTAGACATCCATCTTCTTGCTCTGAATTCTTTTCCTGATTCAACATCGTCAGTTTTATAGGCCCAATGAGCAGCTATGCCTTTTTCAGCAATAACTTCCATGCTTTTTGTTTGAATCTGGACCTCCACTGGAATAGCATCTAAAGCTAAAAGAGATGTATGCAAACCCTGATATCCATTTGATTTTGGTATAGCAATATAATCTTTAAACCTTTGCTCAATTGGCTTATAACAATTATGAATAATGCCAAGACTTCTATAACAATCATCAGCTGAATTGACAATAATCCTAAAGGCATAAACATCCAGAATTTCTGAAAAAGGTTTGTGCTTAACTTTAATTTTTCGATATACGCTGTATAGATTTTTTTCTCTACCTTGAACTGTGCTTAGAATTCCATTATTTTTTAAGTGAGCTTTTAATTCTTTTCTAATCTTATAGATAATTTTTTTTCTGCCGCCGCTAGCTTTTTTAATTGCAGATTTCAACATCTTGGCTCTTAGCGGATGAAGGCATTTGAATGCTCTATCCTCAAGTTCAGCTCTTACATCCTGCATTCCAATCCTGAGAGCAAGTGGACCGTATATCTCCAATGTTTCCTTACAAATATATATCTGTTTATATCTAGGTAAATGAGAAATAGTCCGCATATTATGCAACCTGTCAGAAAGTTTCACCACGATGACCCTTACATCATTTGCCATGGCAAGAGCCATTTTCTGAAAGTTATTGGCATTTCTTTCAGCTTTATCTTCAAGATCTATTTTTCCAAGCTTACTCACACCGTCAACAATATTAGCAATGTCTTTATTAAATATTTTTTCTAGATTAGTTTTTTGAATATCGCAGTCTTCAAGCACGTCATGCATAAAGCCTGCGCATATACACTCAGCATCCATTCCTAGTTCTAGTAAGACTTTAGCGACAGCAGTTGGATGAGAAATATAGTCTGTGCCATCTTTTCTTTTTTGCCCTTGGTGAGCATCATGTGCAAATGAATAAGCTTTTCTTATTAAACGAATATCTTCTTTGTTTAGATAGGTTTTAGCTTCTAGATAGAAGTCTTTAGGGAACTTTAGTAATGATTCTTCTGGATTGTCTTCAATTAGATTGTTTGGGAGAACCTTGTCATTCAAAATAGTTCTCCTTTAAAAATTATCCAACTATTTCAGAGTCCTTTTGTTCGGGAGCTGCAAACTCATCCAATAAGACATCTTCTTCTAAGGTCTTATTTAAAGTTTCTCTATCTATTAGACCTTGCTCAATTTCTCTTAAAGCTACAATTGTTGATTTATCGTTATCCCACTCAACCATTGGTTCTCTGCTTGTTGTTGATAGTTGTCTTGCGCGACCTGCTGCAAGTAAGATTAATTCAAATCTACTTGGGACTTTTTCTAGACAACCTTCCACTGTAATTCTTGCCATAATTTTCTCCTGGGTGCGTATTCTAAAGCTTTTATGACTAATTAGACAATAAATCTTCTAAAATCTCTGAAATATGCTTAGCATCTTTGTTTTGGACACCCCTATTCATAATTAAATTGTATAACTCATCAGATGCCATATCAAAATTTTCATTTAAAATTTTGTGATCATAATTATTAGCCCCACCTAATTCTGCAATAGCATTCTTTAATCTTTCCTCTATTACCTCAGGAGTATCTGCATTTCTTTTAAGTAATCTTGATTTGAGTTCACTAATACTTGGAGGAATTATAAAAACTGAAGTGTTGGGAATATCTTTTTGTTGAATTTGTTTAAAGCCCTGGACATCGATATCTAAAATTAAATTAATGCCTACTTCAAGTTTAGAATTGACGTAATCTTTTAAAGTGCCATATTTATTTCCGTGCACATTAGCACTCTCAAGAAAAGCTTCTTTCTTTTCAAGCTCTTCAAATTTTTCTTTGGTCAGGAAAAAATAATCTTGGCCATCAATATCTTTTGGTCTTGGAAGTCTGGTTGTTGCAGAAACAGAAAGCTCAATAGATGAATCTGATGAAGAGCTTCTTTTTAAGACTTCATGAATTAACGAAGACTTTCCAGCTCCGGAGGGCGCAGAAATAATATACAACTCTCCTTTTTTCATACTATTCAAGATTTTGAGCCTGCTCACGCATTTCTTCAACAGCCAACTTCATATTAAGCGCTAATTCTTTTAAAGAAGGCTTATCGAGTTTTACAGAGAGAGTGCTGGTTTCTCTGAAAAGCTCCTGGAGTATAAAATCAATTTTCTTGCCCTTTGCTTGTTTTGAAGAAAGCTCTTTTTGCATTGAATCTAAATGAAATTTTATCCTTTCTAATTCTTCAGCTACATCATGTTTTAAGATTAGTAATGCAGCCTCTTGATTTAATTTCTCAGGCTCTAAATTAACATTTAATTTTTTTATCTTAGAATTTAGCTGCGACATTCTAGTTTTATTAATAGCAGGAATGGCTTTTTCAAGCTTCTTTTGGGATAAAGCTATCTTTTTAATTTTTTTATTAAAAACTTTTTTAATTTTTTCACCCTCTAAAGACCTATCTTTCATAAATTCTTTAAAGGCATTAAGAAACACTTTCTTGAAAATAACATCTGAGATTTGATTTTCTTGTTTACTCTCAAAAATGCCAGGGAAATTTTTAATATCTGATAATGAAATATTTTGAGGATTTTCAATAGCAAGGTCATTTAAAAGAGTTCGAAGATTTTTTAATGATTTCTTGTTTACAGAATATGAGTAGATAGAAGTTTGGTTAAACTTGAATCTTACATCAACGGCTCCTCTTTCAAGTTTTTTTTGCAGAGTATTTCTAATAAATATATCTAGCTTATTGCTAAGGTCATTTGGCTTAGTAGATATTTCTAGAAACCTATGATTTACTGATTTAATCTCACAAGCTACATCACATGAGTTATCTATGTGCTTTGAAACTGAGTATCCTGTCATACTATTTGGCATAATCTATTGTATTTTTTCTAATAAAGAAGTGCTATAAAATTTATTATTTAAATTTGAAACCTAATTCTTTTAGTTTTAAATTCGAAACTTCTCTTACATTTTTATTATTACAATTAAAGTAGTCACTAAAGTTTTTGTTTGCATAAATTTCTTCAAATAAATCTTTGTAACTAATAGACCCTTCCGAGCAATTTATTACATCATTATTAAGATACAGGTCATTATTTAGAGTGAAGGCAATAATTTCTGCACATGTGTCTCTATGAAGTCTGTTGGTTGAGACATTAGGTAGATTTCTTTTTTGACCATCAAAATTTGTAACAAAACTATTAATCCAATTAGTTTTATCGTCATAAAGTCCACTCAATCTAAGAATTAATGATTTAGATCCGAATGAAGATTTAACTAAATTTTCATATTTAAAGACAATTCTTCCTCTAAAATCTGAGGGCTCGGGTTTATTTGCTTCTGATAATTCTCCATATTGGCTAGATCCATATACTCGAGTAGAGGATATGGCTATAAAAGATTTAAATTCAATTTTCTCAAGAGATTTTTTAATTAGCTCTAGTGAATTAATAAAGCCTGCTTGATAACCAGATTCATCATATTCACAAGGTTTAGGAAAAAAAATAATAACATCAAAGTTATTATCAGAAAGTTCAAATTCAGTCTTTAGACTCCAGTCCCAATAAAGCACATTGCTTCCTTCATACTTTTCAGGTGATCTAGTTAGACCTAAGATAGAGTTATCTTTTTCTAATAAAAAGCTTTCTAGCCGCATAGCCAAGTCGCCAAAGCCTATAATTAAGATATTGTTTTTCATAATTTAATTTAACAAATGTCTATATTAAAAGTAATATCAAGTCGTGGCTAATTTTGATTTAGAAAAAATATCTGGTATTGGCCCTTCTATTAAAAATAAATTACATAGTATCGGAGTTTTTAATAGTAGGGACTTGTGCTTTCACCTACCTGTTAATTATCAAGATAGGACTAAAGTGATCGATCTTGGCAGTGCTGAGGTGGGCAAAGAAATATTTATTGAATGCAAGATCACTAGTTGCCAAGTTTTATATAGACCAAGAAAAATGATGATTATTAAAGCATCTGATGAAAGCAGATCAATTCTTATAAGATTTTTTTACTTTAACCCTGGTCAGGCTAAGCAATTTCGAGCTAAAAAGATTATAAGATTCTATGGAATGTTACGAATTGGAGCTTATGGTCTAGAGATGATACATCCTGAGTATCAAATAATTGATAGGCCAGATATGCCAACTGAAAACTGTCTAACTGCTGTATACAGAACGACAAAGGGTTTAAGTCAAAATCAATTACGTAAATTTATCAAGAACTCAATTAGCTCCTATGATGGAAATGATGAAATTGATTTAAAGAAATACGGCTTAGTTTCAGAATTATCCTTAATGGATGCTTTAAAAAATATTCATTTTCCAGATAAGCACATCGCAATAGATGATATTGCACCAGGTGGTCAACATCCAGCAAGGCAAAGACTTATAAAAGAGGAGATGATAGCTTTTCAAGTTGGGATGGCTTCTTTAAAAGATAGACAAGAACATCTTCATGCAGCTGCTCTTAAAAAAAAATCTAGTTGGCATAAAAGTGTTTTAGAAAATTTTCCATATGAGCTTACTAGTGCTCAAAAAAAAGTTGTAGCAGAAATAGACATTGATATTGCTAAGACTGCTCCAATGATGCGACTTGTCCAAGGCGATGTTGGTTCTGGAAAAACAATTGTTGCAGCTATTTCAGCCGCACAATCTATTGATAATAATGCACAGGCAGCTTTCATGGCTCCAACAACATTATTGGCGGAGCAGCATTATATAAATCTAAAAAATTACTTTCCTGATTTTAAAGATTCTATAGCTTTGCTTACTGGATCCACTAAATTAAAAGAAAAAGAAAAAATTAAAAATGGGCTGGCATCAGGTTCTATTAAATTAGTTGTTGGAACACATGCTTTATTTCAAGATGATGTAAGTTTTCTATTGTTAGGTATTATTATTATTGATGAGCAGCATAGATTTGGAGTAAACCAAAGACTTTCTTTAAGATCAAAGAATATTAAAACTGCCTTAATACCGCATCAGCTTACATTAACAGCAACTCCAATTCCAAGGACGATGGCAATGAGTGTCTATGCAAATATGGATATTTCAATCATAGATGAATTACCTCCGGGTAGACTACCTATCCAAACAACCTCTCTAGGCATGAAGAAGAAAGATCAACTTATTGGTAGGATAAAAGAAGCTTGTTTAAAGGGTAGTCAGATTTATTGGGTATGTGCGCTGATAGAAGAGTCTGAATTAATGAATGCTAATCCTGTTGAGGAAACATATGAGCAAATTACTAAACAAATACCATCTATAAAATGTAGCTTCTTGCACGGAAAAATGAAACCAGATGAGAAGCTTAACACTATCAATAAATTTAAAAATGGTGAAACTCAAATTATGGTTTCAACAACTGTTATAGAAGTTGGTGTTGATGTCCCAGATGCGGATATTATGATTATTGAGAATGCTGAGAGGTTTGGATTAGCTCAGTTACACCAGTTAAGAGGAAGAATTGGTAGAGGAAAAAAGCAAAGTCATTGTATATTGCTTCACAATGAATCTATAGGAGATATTGCTTATCAAAGAATGGATATTCTCAAAGAGTCAAATGATGGATTTTATATTGCTGAGAAAGATTTAATGATAAGAGGTCCAGGCGAGATCATGGGATCACAACAAACAGGCGTAATCCCGTTTAAATATACTGACCTCATGCGAGATAGTAGTTTTCTTGAAGAAACAAAAGTAATTGCTGGAAAAATTTATAAAGAGGATAAAGTTAATTCTGATAAATTGATCCAGAGATGGCTCTCTGGATCAATTGAATTTGCTGATGCTTAAAAGAAAATTCCGTTAAGCGGAAGTAATGAGGATATTACAAGACTGACCATAGCCATAACATTAATTAGAATGTTCATCGAAGGTCCTGAAGTGTCTTTAAATGGATCACCAACGGTATCACCAACCACAACTGCAGAGTGAGTATCTGAACCTTTGCCGCCTAAATTACCCTTTTCTACATATTTTTTAGCGTTATCCCATGCTCCACCAGCATTAGCCATAAATAAAGCTAAAGCCACACAACCCAAAAGGCCTCCAGCTAACATTCCACCAAGAGCAATTGCTCCTAGACCAAAGCCAACAACTGCAGGCATAGCTACAGCTATAACTCCAGGTAGCATCATTTTTTTAAGAGCTGCTTTGGTTGCAATCTCAACACATTTTTCAGAATCAGGATCAGCAGTGCCTTCCATTAAGCCAGAGATTTCTCTAAACTGTCTTCTAATTTCATTAATCATCTCAAAGGCTGCATCACCCACCGCTGTCATAGTGATTGAGGATATTAAGAATGGAATACAAATTCCGATAAACATACCCACAAGGACCATTGGGTCGGTAAGAGACAGTGCAAAAGCATCTCCATATGCAAGTGACACTTGAGCTGAATAAGCAGAAATAATTGCCAATGCCGCTAATGCAGCAGCACCAATTGCAAAACCTTTTCCAATTGCTGCAGTTGTATTTCCTAACTCATCAAGTGAATCTGTAATATCTCTGACCTCTTTACCCATTCCAGCCATTTCTGCAATACCACCAGCATTATCAGCAACAGGTCCATAAGCATCGATAGCCATAGTAATACCGACAGTGGAAAGCATTCCTACTGCAGCTATACCAACACCGTAAACACCTGTAATTCCTGCACCAGATGCTAATGAAGTAGATACTAAAATAATGGTAGCTAAAATAATAATTGGAATAACTACAGATTGCATTCCAACTGAAAGACCTGAAATCATAACAGTAGCAGAACCAGTCTCTCCTGATTCAGCAATCTTTTTCACTGGATTACCACCAGTATAATATTCAGTTATCAGTCCAATCATTACGCCGCCAACAGCTCCTGATAAAACACACCATAAAACGCCCATTGGAATATCGCCCATATTCTTCATTAAAAAGAAAGCCATAACTATAAATATTGCAGGCGCAAGAAGCGTACCTGACCTAAGAGCGCTAGCTGGCTCCTTTGCTGACCTAAGTTTAACAATAAATATTCCAATAATAGAGGCAACTAGTCCAATAGCAGCTAAGGCTAGAGGCAGCATCATTAAGTTTTCAGATGCAGCGGATTGTATAGTGTACGCAATAGCAATTGTGGCGATCATTGATCCACAATATGACTCAAAAATATCTGATCCCATTCCAGCAACATCACCAACATTATCTCCAACATTATCAGCTATAACGCCGGGATTTCTTGGATCATCCTCTGGAATTCCAGCTTCAATTTTTCCAACTAAATCAGCTCCAACATCAGCACTTTTAGTGAAAATACCGCCGCCAACTCTTGAAAATAATGCTACGACCGATGCACCCATTCCAAAACCTTCTAAGGCATGAACATGAGTACCACCATCAGCTGCATAAAAATAATATAAACCGCCTAATCCAATTAGACCCAAAGAAGCAACACATAAACCCATGACTGAGCCACCATAAAAAGAAACAGATAAGGCTGCAGCAGCACCATCTTTTTGAGCTGCTGTTGCAGTTCGAACATTTGCTTTTGTTGCTGCATACATGCCGATAAATCCTGCCAATGATGAACAAGCAGCACCAACAATAACAGCTATGGCAGTTTCAGTACCCAGAAACATCTGAGCCAATACAACTAGAACAGCAATAAAAACTAATAAGTATTTATATTCTGTCTTCATAAATGCTAGTGCGCCAGTATGAATCTGGTCACCAATTTTTTTAACTTTATCTTCGCCATCAGGATATTTCATAACCAGCATGTAAACAACAAATGCTGCGATCATGCCAATAAGGCCTAATAGTGGTGGAAATAGTGCAATGTTCATATAAAACCCCATATTTTTAAAAGTGCATTCTATCAAAAAAATCTATAAAAAGACCCATTTTTAAATCTATTTATCAAAAACCTTTTTATCTAGAAGAGATTCAGAGTGAGCAACTATGCAAGCAACCGTTGCATCACCAGTTACATTTACGGATGTTCTTATCATGTCCAATATTCTATCTACAGCAAGAATAATTCCTATTGCCTCAAGAGGCAGACCAAATTGCTGAAGAATAATTACTAGTGTGATAGTTCCTGCTGACGGTACTGCCGCAGCGCCAACAGAAGCAACTACTGCTAGAAGCACAACCTGCATATATTGAAATATTGAAAGATCTATACCTGACATTTGGGCTATAAAGACCGTTGCCATACCTTGCATTATTGCAGTTCCATCCATATTAATAGTTGCGCCAACGGGTATTACAAATGAAGCAATATTCTTATTAACTCCTAAATCTGTAGTTACAGTTTTTAAAGTGACTGGAATTGTAGCGGCGCTTGAAGATGTCGAGAAAGCAAAAATAGCTGTTTCCCTCATTTTTTTAAAAAATATAACTGGATTTAGATTTGTAAATATCTTAAGAAAAATAGAATAGGTTACTATTGCATGAAATATAAGAACTGATATGAGTAAAACAACATACATAAAAGCTTCTTGAAAAATATCTAAGCCATCAGTGATTACAAATTTACCAATTAAGCAAAAAACACCTATTGGAGCATATGACATTATCATTAGAACAAGCTGCATGAATACTGTATTGAGTTTCTCAAATGCTTCACTAAGATTTCCAGTCAGATGATTGGTTTTACTTAATGCTAGACCAAATAAGATGCTAAAAAAAACAATAGCAAGCATTTGATTATTAGCCATTGCTTCAATAATATTAGAAGGAAATATATCCAAAATAGTTGAATAAACACTTTGCCCTTCAGGCAATCTCTCAGGTGCTGCAATGTCAGATGAATACCCTGCTCCAGGCTTAAATATTGAAGCGACAAAGAGGGATAAACTAACTGCAATAGCTGTTGTACCAAGATACAAGCTTATTGTCTTAAAGGTTATATTGCCTAGACTTTGAAGATTGCTTAAAGAGGATATTCCAGAAACTAGTGAAAAAAAGACTAGAGGCACAATTAGCATCTTTAGAAGGTTTATAAAAATTGCACCGCCAAGATTAAATATATAAACCTGAATGAAATTTTCTATTGAACTAGGAATAAAATCAAAATAATAGGCAATAGCTCCAACAACAAAACCTAAAAACATCCCTAGTAAGATATTTCTTGTTAAATTCTTTGGAGTTTCAAGCATTATATTTCTATCATATCAAAATCTTCTTTGCCCACACCGCATTCTGGGCACAACCAATCTTCTGAAACATCTTCCCATCTTGTTCCAGGTTCAATTCCATCATCAGGCCAGCCTAATTCTTCATCATAAATCCAGCCGCAAACAATGCATTCCCACTTTTTAAATTCCATAAGTTACTCTTCTAAAAATTTATAGCTCTTTGTCTAAACATAAAAAAACTTCCGCGTATAATATCAGATTTACCTCTATTAATTAATGAAGCTTGAACAAATATCATCGTGGAATTCTTATGAAGCAATTGAGCACGAATTAACAAATGCTGAAATAAAATCTTGGTTACTAGAGCAAGGACCTATAACTAAAAGAATTAAATCTATGAAAGAGTTTCGGCTTGAATTAATTCAGGACGAACTATCAGACGTTAATGAAGATGAGATTTTATTTCTCAATATTCATACTAAGGAAATTAGGGTAAGAGAAGTTATTTTATATGGAAATGAAAATCCCATGGTTTTTGCTAGAACAATAATACCAAGCACTACAATAGAAAAAGGTTTAAAAGAATTAGGAACACTTGGCAATAAACCACTTGGAGATATCTTATTTGAGAAAGATATTTTTTCAAAAAACGATATTGTATTTGCAACTTTTTATGATGGAAAAAGTCTATTTTGGGGAAGAAAAATTAAATACACTGTTAAAGATCAACCCTTTTCTGTAATGGAAGTCTTCTTAATTAAATAATTCGATGAGTAAAATCAAATCCATTATTTCAATTACAAGGCTAAATAAACCTATAGGCATTTACTTATTGCTATATCCTTCATTGATATCATTCACATTTGCATACCAGGATTATCTAAACGGTTCGAGTGGGCAGTTAATTGAAATACCCTCCTATCCATTGCTTATTATTATTTGTGGTTGCATTTTAGTAAGATCTACAGGCTGTGTTATCAATGATATCTTTGATTATAAGTTTGATAAGCTGGTGGAACGAACAAAAGATAGGCCATTAGCAAATGGAAGTTTTAGTCTTAAAGAGGCATGGTTACTTTTTATCTTTCTTGGCATACTCTCTATCTTGCTCCTGTTTCAAACAAATGCTCAGACAATTCTTATTGGTTTTCTTACATCATTATTGATTGTTTTATATCCTCTTACTAAAAGGTTTTTATTAGGACCTCAGTTCTTCTTAGCTGTAACTTTTAGTGCGTGCGTTCCCATTGTTTTTTCTATGTTAGGGCAACTAGATAATAGTACTGCCCTTCTGCTTTATATTGGTAATGCTGCATGGATAATTTCTTATGATACCTACTACGCTATGGGAGATGCTGATGATGATATAAAAATCGGGATAAATTCAACTCCACTTTGGTGGAAAGATAAAACTATTTTTTTAATCAATATGTTTAAAATTATATTTTTAATTTGTCTTATTTTAATAGGGTTAATAAAGTCATTTACTCCTGTTTGGTTTATTGGATTGATTGGCATTTCTTTCTTCTTCTTTCATCAAAATAAGTTAGCTAGTAATAGAAAATTTTTAGAAGCTTTTAAGAATAATAATTATGTGGGTTTAGCATTATTTATCCTTCTTCAAGTTGAATTAATCCTAAGCGGAATTAAATTTTAAATGACTGCCATTATAAAAAATTCTATTGAAGAAATTTCTGAAGAACACTTTTTAGAACTTAGCGCAAATGTTAGTTCCCCATTCATGCATTATCAATTCCTGCATGCATTAGAAAAAAGCAAATCAGCTTGTATAGAGAATGGATGGGAGCCAGCACATTTTACAAAAACTGAAAAAGATAAAATTATCGGCTTCGTTCCGCTGTATAAAAAATACAATAGTAGTGGGGAATTTGTTTTTGATCATTCGTGGGCTCACGCACTGGAGCAAGCTGGCAGAAAATATTACCCAAAACTTTTAACTGCTATTCCCTTTACGCCATGCAAAGGAGAAAGAATTATTGGAAAAGATGAGCTTGCTAGAAATGAATTAATTCATGATATTAAAAAATATATGGCTGTTGAAGGCATAGAGAGTTGGCATATTCTTTATCCAGATGAAGAGACTGGATCATTTCTTAAAAATCATGATTTTATAGAGAGATTAGGATGCAGATTTGTTTGGAAAAATAGAAACTTCAGTGATTTTAATAATTTCTTGGATATTTTTACTGCAAGACAAAGAAAAACAATAAAAGCAGAGAGGAAGAAAATATTTAATGCAAAAATTAGTTTTAGGATTATTGAAGGCTCAGAAATAACCTTAAATGATTGGGATATTTTCTATAAACTTTATAGTCAGACTTACATGGATAGGTGGCAAAAACCCTACCTTGAAAAAAATTTTTTTAAACACATAGGCTCTAAGACTGCCTCATGTCATCCCATCTTATTTTTTGCGATACAAGATAATACGGTTATTGGTGGGTCACTATGTTTCAAGAATGATAATACTTTGTTTGGAAGACATTGGGGAAGTATAAAAAATATTGATTGCCTTCATTTTGAAGCTTGCTACTATCAAGGAATAGATTACTGTATTAGTAACAATTTAGATTACTTTGATCCTGGTATTCAGGGTGAACATAAAATTAGAAGAGGTTTTGAGCCAGAACTTTCATCTTCTTTTCATTATTTTTTAAAAGATGACCTTGGTAAAGCTATATCTGATTTCTGTTTTAAAGAAAGTAAAAATATTCTTCAATATAAGAAATCTTGTGAAGAATATACTCCTATAAAGAAAGAATATAGAATTAAATCATGAGAAATAGACTACCCAAAACTTCACATCATATTGCTATTTGCGAAGCTAATTATTTGAGATTATCTAATTTATTATCTCATTTTATACTTGATAAATATCACTTCGAAACCATCCTAGGCAACTCCAAGTCACAAGATATTTCTTTTTTGGTTCTTGATCGAACTAAACATACTCTTACTATAGAAGCTAAACAAACTAACAAGAGTTCTTCCCTAAATATATTCACATTACGCATTAATATTTTTATAGATGCAGAAATGGCAGAAGTCGCTTCATATCAAAGTGAAAAACCCTTGCCTTTTTTCTATAAAAAATCTGAAATCCAATCACGAGATGAAAAAGAACAACAGAATAGATTTCTTACAGAATGGCTAGAAAGTATATTTATTTCTGGGATAGCAGCGAAATCAGAAATTGCAAATATCATAGATGAATAAGACTATTTTTTATTTTCATGGATTTATGTCATCGGCTGAATCTTCTAAAGCCCAAACCTTTAAAAAATTTATAAAAGATAATTTTCCAGATACAAAATTAATAATTCCAAATATAGCTGATAAGTTCTCTGAAGCAGTTCCTCAACTTAATAAATTAGTGAGTGAGGACTTATCAGAGGGAAAGAGTTTCATGGGCAGTTCGTTGGGTGGTTTTTTTGCTACTTATTTTGCGGAGCTTTATAGACAAAAAGCAATTGTGATTAATCCAGCGATTAATCCATCAGAGGGTTTAAAAGAATATATTGGTGTTAATGAAAATTATTCAAATGGAAGTAAATTCGAACTTACTAACAAAGATATAGAAAAACTAAAAGAAATCGAAATATCAAGAATCAAAAATCCATCCAACTACTTGCTTTTAACTGAATCTGGAGATGAAGTCCTTGATTATATTGATGCAATAAGCTTCTATAATGGTGGGTATATAGATGTAAAATTTGGAGGCAATCATTCATATGCCTCTTTCTCAGAAAAATTAGGTACTATCAAAAATTTTCTCAATTTGTAAAATAAGCACTTTTATTGTGCATTTTATATTAATTGCACATAAATAATGCTAAAAATGCACTCATATAATGCTTGTTTCTTTCTATTTTTGGCATTAATATTGCATGTTAAAGAATGTTATTAATTTTTTTGGAGAAAAAATGTCGGAATTTAAAACATACGAATATATATGGCTAGATGGTTATAAACCTGAGTCGTCAATGAGAAGTAAGGTTAAAGCAACTAAATCTGATACACCGCCTGAATGGTCATTTGATGGATCATCTACTCAACAGGCAGAAGGTGGAAGTTCGGATTGTTTACTAATACCTGTTCAAACATATGCTAACCAGAATGGGCATGACATTGTGATGACACAAGTTCAATCAGCGGATCATACTACTCACCCATCTAACTTCAGAGCTGCTGCTGAGGCTGTTGTTACAGATGAATGGTGGTTTGGCTTTGAACAAGAATACTTTTTTACTGATCCTGAAACCGGGGATCCTTTAGGATGGGAAAATGGAGAGCCTGGGCCACAAGGACCTTACTATTGTGCAGTTGGATCAGGAAATGTTGTAGGAAGAGAAATTTCAGATGTTCATCTTGCAGCATGTCTTGAAATGGGCATCGAGCTTACTGGAACAAATGCTGAGGTAGCATTAGGACAATGGGAATACCAATGTTTTGGAAAAGGTATAAAAGCTGCTGATGATTTATGGGTTAGCAGATATTTATTATATAAAATTGCTGAAGAATTTGGAGTTGGTGTCAACATCCATCCAAAACCCAAAACAGGAGACTGGAATGGTTCTGGAATGCACTGTAATTTTTCAAATGAAGCTATGAGGTCTAATGGTTCAGAAGAACTATTTTCATCAATGTGTGAAAAACTCGGTGAAGTCCATGCAGAGGGAATAGCTGCATATGGTTCTGATAATGATATGAGGCTAACCGGGCTGCATGAAACGCAAAGTATTGATCAATTCTCTTATGGAGTAAGTGATAGAGGTGCTAGTATCCGTATACCTGTTTATACGGTAGAGCATAATTGGAATGGGTATTTAGAAGACAGAAGGCCTGCTTCAAATGCTGATCCCTATAAAATTGTGTCTCATATAGTGGGAACATTAACAAAATAAATCTGCAATCTAATCGGCTCTTTGAAAAAGGAGCCGATATCATCTAATGGCTGACATAAAACAATTAGATACAGGCTTACTAAATCATTTAAACACAGAGATTATAATTTTAGATGAGTCTTTAAGTATATTATGGGTAAATGATTCTGCTCTAGCTAATGGCTGGATAAATGATACTAAAAATCAGTCTTCTTATTCGAAATTCTTTTGTCCAAAAACTGAACAAGAAATTAAAAGAGTCATTAACATGGCCATTAAAGATCGTAAGTCAGTTACCAAAAGAGATTTTGAACTTATATCAAATAATAACGCATCACGTGAAGTAGACCTGACTGTATCATTTTCTCCAAAATATGAATGGATCATTATCGAAGTAATGAGTGTTGATAATCTTAATAAGATTATTGATTCATCTAAGATGGCTTCTTCGCAAAAAATTGCTGCGAACCTTGCAAGAACATTAGCTCATGAAGTTAAAAATCCATTATCTGGAATAAAGGGAAGTGCTCAGCTATTAAATTCAAAATTAAATGATACATTTTCTTCTAAATTCTTAAAAATTATTATAGATGAGACAGACAGATTAAATTCTATTGTTAGTAAGATTTTAACTCCACCAAAGAAACCAAATTTAGAGCCTTTTAATATTCATTCAGCACTGGAAAGGGTTCACTCTTTGGCATTAGCGGAGCAAAACAAAAACTTTAATTTAATAAGAGATTATGATCCAAGCATTCCTGACATTTATGGAGATGAAAATCTATTTATTCATGCAGTTTTAAATATAGTGAAAAATGCAATGCAGGCAATCAATATTGAAAACGAAGAATCTTTTATAACAATATCTTCCAGAATAGCCTATAGCAAGCCAATTAATGGCAAAGTCTTCTCCACTATTTGTCAGATAGATATTATAGATAATGGGCCTGGTATACCTGCTGATATTCAAGAACAGGTCTTTTTTCCTATGATGTCAACAAAAGATGATGGTTCTGGTTTAGGGCTTTCAATAGCACAAGACATTATAAGAATACATGGTGGATCTATTGCTTTTTCTAGCAAGCCTGGAAATACGATTTTTTCAATCTTATTACCCATGTCTGCGATACAGTTAAAAGGAGTTGCTAATGCATAAAATATGGGTAGCTGACGATGATGCAGCTATAAGGATGGTTCTTGAAGAAAGCTTAAATAGTGCTGGATTTTTAACGAACTTGTTTCCGGATGCAGATAGTTTGCTGAAAGAGCTAAAAACGGATAAACCAGATTTAATAATTACTGATGTCAAGATGCCTGGAAGCCATGGGTATGATTTGCTGAAATATATAAATGATAACTTTGAAGAAATACCAGTAATAATAATGACAGCCTTTACAGATATGCAGGCCGCAATTGATTCATACGGGGGCGGAGCATTTGAATATATGCCAAAGCCTTTTGATTTAGATGAAGCAATAGAAATAGTAAATCGTGCTTTAGAAGGGAAACCAGCAACAAAAGGATTGAAAGGTAAGCCCTCCTCTGAAATTATTGGGAAAGCTGCTTCTATGCAGATGGTTTTTAGGGCCATTGGAAAATTATCAAATACAAATGCAACTGTTTTAATACAAGGTGAGTCAGGGACAGGTAAAGAACTAATCGCCAAATCATTGCATAAGAATAGTCCCAGAAATGATATGCCTTTTGTTGCTCTAAATATGGCAGATATTCCAAAAGAACTTGTTGAATCTGAGCTATTCGGTCATGAAAAAGGAGCATTTACAGGGGCTGTAGATAGAAGAATAGGAAGATTTGAACAAGCTAATGGTGGAACTTTATTCTTAGATGAAATTGGTGATATGCCTCTTGAATGCCAAACTAGATTACTTAGAGTTTTATCAAATAAGGAATTCTATAGAGTTGGTGGAGATAAACCTATAAAAGTAGATGTAAGAATTTTAGCAGCTACTCATCAAGACCTTCATAGTCTAGTAAGTTTAGCTAAATTTAGAGAAGATTTATTTTATAGATTAAATGTAATCAGAATCGAGGTTCCTAAACTCAAAGATCGACATGATGATATCAAGCTTCTTGCAACCGCTTTTCTTAAAATGCATTCAGACGCGCTTGGAGAAGAGTTAAGGGTTCTAAGTAAAGAGGCATTAGAATTTTTAGAAAAATATGATTGGCCAGGAAATGTAAGGCAACTTGAAAATATTTGTTATTGGTTAACTTTAATGTCTCCCACACAAAATATTAAAGTTGAAGATTTACCAAGTGAGGTAAAAGATCATGAAGCTCAAGAAGTTGAAGTTTCATCAGACTGGGAGCAAGGTCTTGCTGCTTGGTTAAAGGAACTCTCTGAAAATAAAGATTCTGATCTTCTAGATATCGTAAATCCAAAGCTTGATAAGATACTAATTCAAACTGCTTTAGAAAAAACTAATGGTCGTAAGAATGAAGCTGCTGTTTTATTGGGATGGGGAAGAAATACTTTAAGCAAAAAGATAAAAGAGCTAGGTCTTTAGTTTTACTCTGTTACTAATGGTAATCCCTCTTGTTGCCAAGTTAAAATCCCGCCTTGAAGAATATTTATATTGGCGTATTCCATGTTTTTAAGCGTCTCGCCAATATTTTTAGACTGACTGCCCATCGAACATACCAAAATAATTGGTTTTTGACGATCAGAAGAGATTCGATGACTATACTTTTCAAAAGCATCATGTGGCATATTTATTGAATTGGCTATATGGCCAATATTAAATTCATCAGCAGATCTTAAATCAATTACAGTTGCTGAATTCTTATTTACAAGCCTTGTTAAGTCTGCGGAAGTAATTTTATTACCTCCCCTATTCATTTCATGGCGAGACCATAAGATAATAGTTAAGAATAGTGGAAAAGAAAAATACCAATAATCTATTAAAAATAAATTGAATTCGATCATATGCGTATTATCTCTTAAAATAAGTCACTTGTGTTTAAAGGAGTTAAGAAATGGGTTTAAAACGAAATTTAGTTTTAGTACGGCATGGTCAAAGCGAATGGAATGAAAAAAACTTATTTACAGGATGGAAAGATCCTGGGTTAACTTCACTTGGCTATAAAGAAGCTAAAAATGCCGGGCAACTTATTTTAAATACTAAAATCAATTTTGACTGCATGTTCACATCGGCATTGAAAAGAGCTCAGTTAACTGGTGATTTAATTCTCAATGAAATACAACAATCAGATATTCCTATTATCCAAAACCAAGCTTTAAATGAAAGAGATTATGGAAGCTTATCAGGCCTAAACAAGGATGACGCTAGAAAAAAGTGGGGAGAAGATCAAGTGCATATCTGGAGAAGGTCATATGATACTCCTCCTCCAGATGGAGAAAGTTTAAAAGATACAGCGGAGAGAGTTCTTCCTTATTTTAACGAGGTAATTATGCCTGATGTGTTAAATGATAAGAATATTCTTGTAGCTGCTCATGGTAACTCTCTAAGAGCGTTAATAATGCAACTGGATAACATTTCAGAAGAAGAGATAGTAAAGTTAGAGATACCAACCGGTGCACCAATCCACTATTTATTTGATGAAGATGGCTCTATCTCTTCAAAAGAAAAACTTTATGAATGATTAGTCCACAAAAAGATAACCTAATACTTAGCAGTTTTGTAATTGATTGGTATAAATCTCAGGGAAGGGTAAGCTTACCTTGGAGGCATAATATATCTCCATATAATGTATGGATCTCAGAGATCATGTTACAACAGACGCAAGTTAAGACAGTTATTCCATATTATTTAAGATTTCTTAAAGAGCGCCCTTCTCTAGAATCTTTATTTGAGGCTACTGAAGATGAGGTTATTGCACTATGGTCTGGATTAGGCTTCTATAGAAGAGCAAGAAATATTTTTAAAGCAAAAGAAATAATCAAAACAGAATTTAATAAACAATTTCCTAAAAACTTTGATGATTTGAAAGCATTGCCTGGAATAGGAGCGTCAACTGCAGGAGCAATTATGTCAATTGCTTATCAAAAATCTTATCCAATTCTTGATGCTAATGTGAAAAGAGTTCTATCGCGATACTCAAATATAAATGAGCAATCACCTAGCAAAAGAGACAAGCAGTTGTGGGAAGTTTCAAGAGAAGTAACGCCAATGAGGGGTATATTTGAATATACACAAGGAATTATGGATTTAGGATCAATCATATGTAAGCCCAAAGAACCTGATTGTGTAGTTTGTCCACTAAATAAGATATGTGATTCTGCTTTTCAAGTTAAAGATGGATTAAAGGCATCTAAAATCCTCAAAGTAAAACCTATTAGGGATATTCAGTTTACGCTTGCCTATACTAATTCTCATGTTCTTTTATTTAAACGTGAAGAGAAAACATTTTGGGACAGTTTATGGCTGCCATCTGAATATCCAAGAATGCACAAAATTACAAAATCAAAATCCTCTAGCCAACAAACGATTAGACAAAAACATCAGTTAACGCATCTAGAATTAAATTTAAGTATCAACTTATTAAGATACAATAAAGTTTTTAAGGTAAAAACAAACGCTGAGCACCGCTGGATAAATAAATCAGATATTGATAGATTTGGGATGCCTGCTCCTGTTAAAAAAATAATTTTAAGTTTATGAGTGAAAAAATATTCTGCAAAAAATTTAAAGAGGATCTTCCTGCTCTGAAAATTCCTCCTATGCCTGGAGCAAGAGGTCAAGAATTAATGGCAACAGTATCTCAAAAAGCATGGGATGAGTGGAAATCTCATCAAACAACATTAATTAATGAGAAACATTTAGATATGTCTAATCAAGATAGCAGAATGTGGCTACTTGGAGAAATGGAAAAATTCTTTAACAATGAAGACTATGAAAAACCTGCAGGATTTAAACCTCTAAGTTAATCTGATCTTGAATATGTTAGATCCTTAAGATAAAGATTTAGATACCTAATCTTAATGACATTAACTTGAAACTTTTCTATAATCCAACTTCACTTAAATGGCCTGATAGCTCAGTCGGTAGAGCAAAGGATTGAAAATCCTTGTGTCGGTAGTTCGATTCTACCTCAGGCCACCATCTTTTATAAATCTCAAAAATAGTTGAAGAACATTCTTATTAATCTAATAATAAGATATGGAAAATCAATTAAATTTATATCCTAAAATTAAGCCATATGATTCAGGATTTCTGAATGTTGATCAGCATCAAGTTTATTTTGAGCAATGTGGTAATCCAAATGGAAAACCAGCTCTATTCCTTCATGGAGGTCCAGGTGGCGGAGGAAGTGAAGAAGTTAGAAGATTTTTTAATCCTGATTTGTATCGAATAATTATTTTTGATCAAAGAGGTTGTGGAAGAAGTAAGCCTCATGGATGTTTAGAAAATAATACAACATGGCACCTAGTTTCTGATATAGAGAATTTAAGAGAAAAATTAGGTATTGAAAAGTGGTTAGTATTTGGTGGGTCCTGGGGAAGTACTCTTTCTCTTGCTTATGCTCAAGCCCATCCTAAATCTGTAAGTGAGCTAGTGCTTAGAGGTATATTCCTTTTAAGAAAAGAGGAGCTTCATTGGTTCTATCAAGATGGTGCAAGTAGAATTTTTCCAGAAGCTTGGAGTGGGTTTTTGGACATAATTGATGAAGACAAAAGAAATAATTTAATGAGTTCTTACCACGAAATATTTAAAAGTGATGATAAAGAAAAGCGCTTAAAGGCAGCAATAGCTTGGTCAAAATGGGAAGCAGCAACAAGTAGTCTTGCATATAAACCATCATTAGTTGAGGAATTTTCAAATCCAGAGTTTGCTTTAGCATTCGCTCTTATTGAGAATCATTATTTTGTAAATAAAGGATGGTTTAAGACAGAAAATCAAATCATTGATAATATCGATATAATCCGATCTATCCCGGCCGTTATTGTTCAAGGGCGATACGATGTAGTTTGTCCAATGAAAACTGCATGGGAGCTATCAGAAGCATGGCCAGAGGCAGAACTAATTGTAGCTCCAGCATCTGGACATACTGCTTTTGAAAAAGAAATCACTCATGCATTGATATCAGCAACAGATAAATTTGGAAAAAATTGGTCTTGACCTAAAGTAAACTCTAAGGGGTATAATTTTTCTACAACATTATAGGGGACAGAAATGACACAAGAGACTTCACGAGAAATAAGATCAGAAATTACTAGCGAAGGGAAATTACATATATCCATTGCAACAGTTGAAAAACCAACCCCTAAAGAAGATGAAGTGCTAATTAAGGTTGAAGCTGCTCCCATTAATCCATCTGATCTTGCTCTTTTAGTTAGTTTTGCTTCTGATCCAACAACACTTTCAGTCTCAGGTTCTGGGAATGAAACAGTTGCAACCATGGATATTCATAAAGGTTTAATGAAAGCTATGGCACCAAGACTAGATCAATCAATGCAAGTTGGCAATGAGGGTGCAGGAGTTGTGGAAGCTGCAGGAGCGAATGCTCAACATCTTATTGGAAAAACTGTTGGTGTTGCCGGTGGTGCAATGTATTCAGAATACAGATGTGTGCCAGCAATGAACTGCTTAGTTATGGAAGATGGCACTTCTTCTAAAGATGCTGCTTCATCTTTTGTAAATCCACTAACTGCACTGGCCTTTATAGAAACAATGAAATTAGAAAATCATACAGGTCTTGTTCATACAGCTGCTGCATCTAATCTTGGGCAGATGCTTGTAAAGATTTGTAAAGATGATTCAGTGCCGCTAGTTAATATTGTTCGAAAAGATGAACATGTAGAGTTATTAAAAGATCTTGGAGCTGAATATGTATGTAATACAAGCTCTCCTGATTTTATGGATAGTCTGGTAGATGCTCTTGTAGCAACAGGAGCAACGCTAGGTTTTGATGCGACAGGCGGAGGAAATGAAGGGAAATTGGCAGGTCAAATATTATCAGCAATGGAGATAGCAGCAAATAAGACAGCCGCCGAGTATAGTAGATATGGATCTGACACTTATAAGCAGGTTTATATTTATGGAGGCTTGGATCCATCTCCCACTGTTCTAAATAGGTCATATGGGATGTCATGGGGTCTTGGTGGATGGTTGTTAACCCCAATGATTGGAAGAATAGGAATGGAGAAATTCATGGCTATGCGTGAAAGAGTTGCTAAAGAAATTACTACTACTTTTGCTAGTCATTACACTCAAGAAGTTTCATTTGAAGAAATGCTTCAGCCTGAAGCAATTCAAAGTTATGGAAAGCAAGCAACAGGAACTAAGTTTTTAGTTACCCCGCACAAGTAATATTGGAGTGATGACTGATTTAAATCTTTATACCTATGGAATTCCTATTGTCATTAGCATGATTATTGCTGAAACAATTTATTCAAAAATTAATGACCTTTCCTTATACAAACTAAATGATAGCATGGCTGGATTTGGCCTCTTAGCGGGCAATATTGTTGTTAATATTGGTACAAAAGGCTTTATTTTATTTTTCTATTTTTATTTATATGAGTTTCGAATATTCACTATTAACGAAATTTTTTCATCAGTGGCAGTATGGATTCTGACATTCCTAGTAATAGATTTTGTTTTTTATTGGTATCACAGATTTTCTCATAGAGTTAGATTTATGTGGGCAGTACATATGAATCATCACTCTAGTGAAGAAATGAATTTTACTGTAGCCCTGCGTCAGGCTTGGTTTGGCCCTCTAACCAAAGTTCCTTTTTTCTTAGTACTTCCTCTAATAGGATTTGATCCTCTAATTACAGCCCTAGCAGGAGCAGCTGCAACTTTATGGGGAATTACAGGTCATACTCAATCAATAAGAACACTCGGGATTCTAGAGTATGTATTTGTTACTCCGTCATCTCATAGAGTTCATCATGCTTCTAATCCAGAATATATAGATAAAAATTATGGGAATATGTTTATAGTATGGGATAGAATTTTTGGCACTTATGCTAAAGAAAAAAGTAAAGTTATTTTTGGAATAACTGAGAATGTTAAAACATTTAATCCAATTAAAATAACATTCATGAACTGGATTAAAATGATTGAAGACTTCCAAAACTCTAATAACTTAACTGATAAACTTAATTCATTCTTTGGCCCGCCAGAATGGGATCTTCATAAAAATAAAAATCCGAACCTCTAACAGCTAAATCCTCGTCTGTTCGTGTAGAATTACATTGAGGGGCTAGAAATGAGTGATAAAAAAGATCTTTTAAATGATTTAAAAATTGATCGATCGGATAGTAATAATTCTGAGAAATCCCCATTATCAAAAATAATTACTATTGTAGTTGTATCTATTTTTATTCTAGTTGTTACAAAATTTATTTTTCTTTCCGAAGATGAGATATTAGAAGTCTCAGCATATAAAGCCATACCGGCAGGTCAATCAAATAATTCTTCTGCAAGTGTTTTAGATGCATCGGGCTATGTAACTGCTAGAATGCAAGCAACTGTCTCATCAAAAATAACTGGCAAAGTATTAGAAGTCTTTATTGAAGAAGGAATGTTTGTTGAAAAGGGACAAATACTTGCACAATTAGATGATAGCTCTGTTCAAGCCGAACTAAATTTTGCCAAAACTCAGTTAAAGGAAGCGCAGAGAGTATTTAATAGGACTTCAGAATTAAGGAAAGATAATCTTGCTAGTCAAGCTTCATTGGATGCAGCTGAGTCACAAGTTGATGGCTTAAAAGCGAGATTAGATATAAGCAAGCAAATAGTTGCTGATATGCAAATACGCGCTCCATTCTCTGGAGTAGTTATCAATAAAGCTGCTCAACCAGGTGAAATGATATCTCCAGTTTCTGCTGGCGGAGGCTTCACCAGAACTGGTATAGGAACAATAGTAGACATGAGCTCTTTAGAAGTTGAAGTTGATGTAAATGAATCATATATCAATAGAGTTCAACCAGGTCAGCCTGCAATTACTAATCTTAATGCATATCCGAATTGGGATATTTCATCTGAGGTTATAGCAATTATTCCTACTGCTGATAGAAATAAAGCAACTGTTAAGGTAAGAATTGGCTTGTTAGAAAAAGATGCAAGGGTTCTGCCAGATATGGGAGCAAAAGTTTCATTCCTAAAAGATCAGGTTATTGAAACTCCTGAAAAACTTGAAGGAGTAATGATTCCATCTTCATCCTTAGTGAAGGAAGGCAATTTATCTTATGTGTTTGTTATTCAAAATGGTCTTATAAGAAAAACTAAAGTGACTGTTGGAAGTTTATCTTCAAATTTCAGCAGAATAACAAATGGAATTGAAGTTGGTGATAATGTAGTTACAGATCCAAATAATGAACTGCAAAATGGTCAAGAAGTATTAATTAAATAGGAAGTAATATGTCAGAAATATTGGTGGATGTTAAAAACCTTTCAAAAGAATATAAGCGTGGTGGTGAAACCTTGGTAGTATTAGATGATCTTAATTTAGAGATACCTAAAGAAGACTATTTAGCTTTAATGGGACCATCAGGGTCAGGAAAATCAACACTTTTAAACCTTATAGGAGGCTTAGATACTCCTTCAAGTGGTTCCGTTTCTATTAATGGTGAGAGAATTGACCAAATGAACTCAAAACAACTAAGTAATTGGAGAGCAAGTAACGTAGGTTTTATTTTTCAATTTTATAATCTCCTTCCGGTGTTAACAGCTCAAAAAAATATTGAGCTCCCTCTTCTTCTTACTAACCTGTCTGGCGCCCAAAGAAAAAAACATGTTGAAACAGCTTTAAATATAGTTGGCTTAGCAGATAGATCTGGTCATAAGCCAAGTGAGCTTTCAGGTGGTCAACAACAAAGAGTGGCTATTGCCAGAGCTCTGGTATCTGATCCTGATATTTTGGTTTGTGATGAACCTACTGGTGATTTAGATAGAGATACTGCTACAGATATCCTCAATCTATTAAAAAGTTTAAATGAAGATCATGGAAAGACAATTTTAATGGTTACTCATGACCCTGCCGCTGCAGAATCTGCAAAAAGATCACTTCATTTGGATAAAGGTAAGTTGATAATTTAATTGTGTACTGGATTCTAGTTAAAGCTGGTGTTATTAGAAAGAGGATAAGAAGCCTTCTAACAATGCTATCTGTTGTTATAGCATTTTTTCTATATGGTTTACTTCACTCAGCTGATCCATTATTTTCTGGAGCAGCTGGTGAAATCAATGCTGAACGCATGATTATTATGCCCAAGCACGACATGATGTTTGGGAGACTGCCTCAGTCACATATTAATTACTTAGAATCTTTAGAAGGTATTGCTAACATTGCTTGGTTAGATGTGCTTTCGATGGATATAAACTCCATGACTGAAAATATTCCTATCTTTGCTATAAGTAAAGATTACTTCAAAGTTATGGATCGGTTCGAAGCTTTGCCTGAAGAAAAAGAAGCGTTTTTTTCAAATAGAAGAGGCGCTCTCGCCGGTAAGGCAGCAGCTGATATAAAGGGCTGGAAAGTCGGTGATCTAGTTTCAATTCCAACTTTTTCAGAAAAGAATGATGGCTCAAATGTATGGGAATTTGTGATAGAGGGTATTTATACAACAAACCCTGCTGCAGATGAACTGGGTATTATGGTCAGAAATGAATATGTAGAAGAAGCAAGAATTGCTAATAAAGGAACTGTATCAATGATAATGTTTAATCTTGATGATCCATCAAAAGCTGATGAAGTTAGTAACATTATTGATAATAATTACAAAAACTCAGCATATGCAACCTTCACTGGAAATGAAATTACCTTATCTCAAAAAATGTTATCAGATATCGGAGATATTAAATTAATTATTACAGCTATTATTTCTGCTGTATTTTTTACATTACTCCTAGTTACTGCAAACACTATGAGTCAATCTGTACGCGAAAGAACAAGTGATTTAGCAATCCTAAAAAGTTTAGGTTATAAAGATGGGCAAATATTTATCTCTATACTTCTAGAAAGTAATTTTATTATCTTGATAGGAGCTTCATTGGGTTTAATGCTAACTCTCATCACTATGCCATTCATAGACCAAGCGAGTGGTGGTCTTACTGGTGGAATTATTGTCTTTGATTTTTATCAAGTTATCAGAGGTATTTTAATTGGTGTCCTGATGGCCTCTCTTGCTGGAATTCTTCCAGCTTATCAAGCCTATAAGTTAAAAGTAGTAGATGCTTTAGCAAAAGGATAATTATGAAATATTGGATCATCATTCTGGCGGCTTTAAAAAGAAAAAAATGGCGAACTGGATTAACCATTTCATCATTAGTCATTGCTTTTTTATTATTTGGGCTCTTGCGATCAGTTGCAGTAATATTTACAGAGGACGTCGACTTATCTGGCGATGATAGATTGATAGTATCTTCTAAATATTCAATCATTGACTCTATGCCTATTGCTTATTTACAAAGAATAAGGGGTATTGATGGTGTCGAAATTGTTGCTCATCAAGATTGGTTTGGCGGAACTTATATAGACAGAGCTAATTTTTTTCCAAAATGGCCAGTCCCACCAAAAGAGTTTTTAGATATTTATCAAGAATTTAAAATTAGCGATCAGCATAAAGAAGCTTTTATCTCAACGAGAACAGGTATGATTGCGGGCCAAAAAATAATAGATAGATTTAATTGGAAAATTGGAGATAGGATTCCTATTATTGGAGACATTTATTTTTTAGATGATGGAACAAACTTATGGGAATTTGATTTAGTCGGTACTTTTACTGATATTGAAAATCCTGGGAATGAAGATCAGGTTTTTTTAAATTATCAATATTTTGATGAAGCTAGAGAGGAGGAATGGAGAGGAGTAGTTGGTAATTTTATAGTTAAGTTAACCGATAAAAATGATGGCCCAAGAGTAGCAAAAGAAATTGATGCGATGTTTGCAAACTCAATGGATGAAACAAAGACATCAACAGAAAAAGCATATCAACAGATGTTTGCGAGTCAAATTGGTGACATAGGCTTTATTATGAATGCGATTCTAGCTGCTGTATTTTTTACAATATTATTGGTAACAGGAAATACTATGAGTCAATCTATCAGAGAGAGAACTTCAGAGCTTGCTGTCTTTAAGACTATAGGATTTTCTGATATGACGGTTATGACTTTAGTACTAATTGAATCCCTCGTTCTTTGTATTATTGGCGCCCTTCTTGGTCTTGGTATTACAGCGATTATGATGCCAGCACTTTCAGAAATGGTATCAGTATCTCTTGGAGAGATTTCTTTAGAGATATCAGTGATACTCTCAGGATTAGGTATAGCTATTATTACTGCATTTGTTTCTGGTTTTCCTCCTGCTCTAGGTGCAATGAGGTTAAAAGTTGTTGATGCTCTTAAAAAGGATTAATTATGAAATGGTTTAGGCAAATATTAGCGGTAACAAATATGAATTTGCTATCTATAACTCAACGCTTTGGCTCTTCTTTAGTAGTTATTATTGGAATAGCTGGCTCGGTTGCAGTCATGGTATCTTTGCTGGCTATGGCAAGCGGATTGCAATCTACTGTTGAGGGAACTGGCGAAGAAGATAGAGCAATGATCTTGAGATCTGGATCTTCGTCTGAATTGAGCAGCGTTATTTCAATAGAAGAAGCTAATGTTATGGCTAATGCTCCAGGCTTAAAACAATTAGGTAATGAGCCAATGATTGCATTTGAAGTCTATACAGTTGTAGATCTGAAGAAGAAAGGTGCTGAGGATACTTCAAATCTTCCATTAAGAGGTGTTGATGCAATGAGTTTTGCTGTAAGACCTGAAACTAAGATCATTAAGGGAAGAAACTTTGAACCAGGTAAAGCAGAAATTATTGTTGGTAGAGGAGCCTATGATCAATATGAAGGTGTTGAGCTTGGCGAAAAAGTAACCTTTAGAAATGCTACGTGGACTGTAGTTGGTGTTTTTAGTACTGAAGGAGATGTCCATGAATCTGAGGTTTGGGCTGACGTAAAAGTAGCACAATCTGCATTCCAAAGAGGAGCATCAACATCAAATGCAATAGCAAGATTAGAATCTGTTTCAAGTTTTGATGAGTTTGCTATTTTTATAGAAAACGATCCAAGACTCGAAGTGAAAGTTGAAAATGAATTAGATTTTTATAAAAATCAAGCATCTGGGGTCTCAGGAATAATTAACAGCTTTGGCTATTTAGTTGCCATCATTATGGCGATTGGTTCCATCTTTGCAGCTTTAAATTCTATGTATAGCGCTGTATCCACTCGACTGGTTGAAATTGGAACTCTTAGAGCTGTTGGTTTTAGGGGTAGTTCTATATTAGCTGCATTAATGATTGAATCTATGATTTTGGCACTAATGGGAGGATTGCTTGGTGCTGGATTAGCTTATGTAATTTTTAACGGTTATACCGTCTCAACACTAGCCGGCGGAACATTTAGCCAAACTTCGTTTGATTTTGCTGTTACTGGAGAAATTATAATGCAGGGGCTAATTCTTGCATTAGTAGTTGGTTTTATTGGAGGTTTCTTGCCTGCGCTTAATGCAGCAAGACAAAATATAACTGATGCTCTAAGGGCACTATAAAAATATTCTAGAATTTTCCTCTTTGAAATCTCATTCGAATTGAATATACCCTTAACAAGGCTACAAAAGTTAATATTGCCTGAGTAAAGAGTGAAATAATTATTGTATTAGTCCACGACCATTGATCGATAGTTAGCCATAATAAAAATGTTTGAAGTGGGAAATTTATAATACAGCCCATCATTACAATTATTATCGCTTCTCTAAAAGCAGTCTTTTCTGTTTTATTCATTGATACGTCCTTTTTTTATATCTTTACCGCTGTCCCATAAGCCACCACTTCAGATGCACCTTTTGTGATTGTTGAAGTTTGAAATCTAAAAGCGATAATTGCATTTGCTCCTTTTGATTTTGCATCTTCTATCATTCGTTGATAAGCATCGTCCCTAGCTCTTTGAAGTAGTTTTGAATAGCCTACTAGTTCACCTCCTACAATACTTTTTAGGCCAGCAAAAATGTCACTGCCTGCATTCCTAGATTTCACAATACTCCCTGCTACTACTCCTAGGTATTCTAAAATTCGTCTTCCTTCAATCTGATTTGAGGAGACAACCATGATATCTTGATCCATAATATTTCTCTTTTAGTGATACCAATATATTATATAAATTATGAAAGAATTAATAGAAGCAAAATTCTCCATCGGTAATGTAATTAAGCATAGATTTCTAGATTTTAGAGGGGTCATCTTTGACCTAGATCCTGAGTTTAATAATACTGAGGAGTGGTACGAGGCTATTCCAGAAACCATGCGACCAGCAAAAGATCAGCCTTTTTATCATGTGCTTGCAGAAAATAAGGACATTTTTTATATCGCATATGTTTCTGAACAAAATCTGTTATTAGAGAATCTTAATAAGCCTGCTAATCATCCTGATATTTCAAGTATTTTTTCACATTTCGAAAGTGGAAGTCATGTTCCAGCCTCTAGAGCAAAGAATTAAGTTCCTAAATTAAAATGTGCTATCTGCACAGCGGCTGCAAAAACTTCAATAGCTTTTTGTAACTCAATAGCCTCAACAAAAGTAGGTGCTAATCTAATAATGCTATCCTGAGGATCTACTCCATGAGGGAAGGTTGCACCAGCTGGAGTTATTAAAACACCTGCTCTCTTGCACATCTCTATAACTTTAGAAGCTATGGGTTTAGTAGTCTTATAAGTAATAAAATATCCTCCGGTGGGATTTGAGAAGGTTCCACATTCTTCTGGAATTGTTCTTAAAATAGAGGAAGTTAATACAAACTTTGGCTCGATGATTGCTGCATGTTTTTGCATATGCAAAATTATATTTTCTTTATTCTTAAAAAAAGCTACATGACGTAATTGGTTTACTTTATCAGGACAAATAATCATTGAGCCTCTAATCTTTTTAAGTAAAGAGAAAGTGCCATCGCCGCCCGCAAAGAAAGCTAAACCACCCCCGCCGAATGTAACCTTAGAAAACGAGGTTAGAACTGCAGTTTGATTTAAAACACCAGCTTGCTCTGCTAATGCCCATATTGAAGTCTGATTTGGTGCATTTGTTAAATCATGAATTAAATATGCGTTATCAAATAAAAAAATTAAATCTTCGGAATATTCAGAACATAACTCAAATATATTTAGAATATTTTTATCTGAATAGATATCACCAGAAGGATTGGAGTGTCTTGGAACACTAATAAGACCAACGATGTCATCGTGCTCAGCTAAAGTTGCACTTAAAATATCAAGATCAAGTCCATTTCCAACTAAAGGTACTGATAGCATTTCAATCCCAAGCTCATCTAACATATTAAAATGTCTATCAAATCCAGGAGTTGGGCATATAAATTTTGGATTTTCAATATCTTTCCAAGGCCTTCCATTAATGCCAAAAAGATGACTGGCAAGAAGCAATTGATAAGATAGCAATAAACTTGATTGCTCAGCTGCAATTGTATGGGTAATTGGGCTGTCCAATAACTCTGCTCCTAACTCTCTTGCTTGATGAATGCCAAGCGGTTCACCATAATTTCGTATATCTACCCCATCTTCAGTTAATGGCTGTAAAGGAATACTTAAGAGCTCATTTGATAGATCTAATTGAGATGAACTAGGCTTTCCACGCGTTAGGTCTATAGATAAATTTTCTTCTAGTAGAGATTTAAATTGTTGAGCAATTGATTCAGGCATAGTATGAGATATATTTTAATGGAATAATGTATCTAATGGTTGAACAAAATATAATTTTAGGACTTTTAATTATTTTTAGCTTGGCAATAATTTTATTTGTCATCGTAAAAATGAAAAAAAATAACGCAAAACTAATAGAGATGAGCTTTATTAATATTGCTAATAAAATTCTTGAAGAAAAAACTGATTCTTTGTCTCAAAAGAATTTAAAAGACCTTAACTTAACCTTAGAACCTTTTAAAGAGCAGATAAAAGATTTAAAAGAACAAATCCAAACTCAACAAAAAGAACAATCAGCTGCAAAAGAAAGCTTTAAAAATCAGGTAGATCAACTTTTAAAAGCCACAGATAGTATGAATGATAATACCCAGAATTTAACCAATGCTCTTAAGGGTGATTCAAAGGCTCAAGGTTTATGGGGCGAGCAAATACTAGAAAGAACGCTTGAGGAATCTGGACTAGAGAAAGGGTTAAATTACGAATTACAAAAAGGTTTTAGAGCATCAGATGGTTCTTTAAAAATACCTGATGCTGTCATATATTTGCCAGGGGAAAGGAACATTGTTATCGATTCTAAGGTCTCGCTAACTGCTTACGAAAAATTTATTAAAGAAGATGATATAAAACTTAAAGAAGTACATTTAAAAGATCATATAGCTTCATTGAAGAAAAATATGAAATCTCTAAAAGAACAAGATTATCATGCTTTACCAGAGATAAACTCTCCCGATTATGTGCTTATGTTTGTTCCAATTGAGTCAGCTCTATCATTAGCTCTTACAAATGATTGGGAATTACAAAAGTATGCTAATGATAATAGGATGGCTTTTGTTACTCCGACAAACTTGATAGCTATCTTAAGGATAGCTGAAAATCTGTGGAGGCTTGATAAGCATAATAAGCATGCAGACTTAATTGCTGAACGAGCAGGACATTTAATAGATAAGTTTTCTGGTTTAACAGATGATTTAGACGACGTTGGTCGTCATTTAAAGAGTGTTGAGAAATCTTTTCTTGGCGCGCAAAACAAATTATATGAAGGGCAAGGTAATTTATTTAATCAAATGAAAGATCTTGAGAAATTGGGTGCCAAAAATAAAAAGAATCTCAAACAGCCTAAGAAAAATATTTTAGAAGAATAAGATGCAGCACTTAAAAATTTGGAAATACCTTTCAGCTCCTTGGGTAGGATTTTCAATATTTTTTTTTATATCTTTTCTTACTTTAGCTTTTCTACAAAGTTTTTCTGAAAATTTTCTTACATCCGCACTCATTTCAAAACTCTTAATAAATACTATTTCTCTAACTATTCTTGTAGGATTTTTTACTTTTATTATTGCTGCGCCTTTTGCAATAATAACCAGTCTCTATAAATTCCCAGGTCATCAGTTTTTTAGCTGGTCCCTAACCTTGCCGCTTGCCTTTCCTGCATATATTTATGCATTTATTTTTGTTGGAGGTCTTGAATATTCGGGTCCTATAGCAACATGGTTTAGAGACTTTGAAATTATACTGCCTTCGGTAAGAAATATTCTTGGAGCATCTATAATTATGTCACTTGCTCTATATCCTTATATTTTTCTTTTAATGAAAGCCCAAATTAGATATTTAGGAATTCCTATTTTTAAAGCAGCAAAGACGCTTGGTAAATCAGACATAACAGCCATAAAAACTATTTTATTACCGGCCTTAAAACCAGCAATTATTGCTGGAATGATCTTAGCAATGCTTGAGACTCTTGCAGATTTTGGGGGCGTGTCAACGCTTAGAATTGAGACATTTACCGTAGCAATCTATAATGCTTGGTTTGGTTATCAAGATTATTTTAGTGGGGCTAGGTTAGCAGGAATTTTATTCATTTTTGTTATTCTTTTACTTATCTTAAGTAAGAAACTTACAGATTCAAATAAAACTGGTTCAATATCGCATGATTCTTTTGACAAAATCCCTTTAAATAAATCATTAGGAATTATTTGCTGCTCTGCATGTTCTTTGCTATTCATAATTGCGTTTGGATTACCTTTTCTTCAATTATTAGTATGGAGTGACTTAAGTGAAACATTTCTATCAGTCTCAAATATTAAACTTTTTATGAATTCTGGATTTCTTGGCTTTTTTACAGCCTTATTGATTAGCATTACTGCATTAGTTCTATCTCTTGCCTACGCAGGCTCTACTAAAATGAAAGGTATTTATACAGCGGCAACGATTGGATATGCATTGCCAGGATCAGTTATTGCTGTTGGTTTATTAATTGTTATTAATGAGCTATTTGGAATCTCTATTACATCTATAGGAATTTTTGGTTTGGTTTTATGTTTATCTATACGATTTATGACTCCTGCTTTTCAATACCTAATTTCAGCATTAGAAAACATACCCGAATCTAGCAAGAAGGCTCTTTCTACTATGCCTGTTAACTCGCTAAAAGCATTTACTTCTCTGTATCTTCCATCCATGAGGCCCGCGATGCTCGTAGCATTTCTAGTAGTATTTATTGAGGTGGTAAAAGAGCAGCCTGCTACTTTGATTCTAAGGCCTGTAGGATTTGAGACCCTATCATCAAAAATCTATAACTTTACAAGTGAGGGTCAATGGGAATTAGCAGCAAATCCAAGCCTCTTACTCGTCATGCTAAGTTTTATATTGGTTTATTTTTTGAATAAGAGGCTTGATAGAAATGAATAAAACTACTTTATTTGAACAGCACAAAAATCTTGGTGCCAAGATGGTAGATTTTGGTGGCTGGAGTATGCCTATTAATTATGGTTCACAGATTAATGAACATAAGGTTGTAAGATCTGATGTTGGGATATTTGATGTATCTCATATGTCTATATTTGATTTAAGTGGCTCAGAGCAGGAAGAATTTTTAAAATATCTTTTACCAAATGATGTAAATAAAATTAAGAACTCTGGAAGGGCTTTATATAGCCCTCTTCTAAATAATGATGGCGGTATATTAGATGACTTAATCGTTTATAACCTCGGAACTCACTATAGGATAATTTCAAATTGCGCTACTCGTTCACAAAATCACGATTGGTTTCTTAAACAATCTAAAAATTATGATGTGAAAATAAAACTTATGAGTGATTTATCTATTGTTGCCATTCAAGGGCCTAATTCTGAAAATATTCTAGACAAAATTGGTATTTATAATCTAAATACAATGTCTGATTTTGATGTAAAAATTTATAACTCATCGATGATAGCTAAAACAGGTTATACCGGTGAAGAGGGATTTGAGGTTGTTATAGACAATTCTGATGTTGAATCATTCTGGATGGATCTGCTGGAAGCAGGAGCATCACCTATTGGACTGGGTGCTAGAGATACTTTGAGATTAGAGGCTGGATTAAATCTTTATGGCTCTGATATGGATATAAATAATAATCCATATGAATCAAACCTAGCATGGACAATAGATTTAAATGATAAAAATAGAGATTTCATTGGAAAAATAGCTCTTGAAGACATAAAAAAAGATACATACAAAGAATTGAAGGGAATTATTTTAAGAGACAAAGGAATTTTAAGATCACATCAACTAGTTGAACATAAAGCTGGTAATGGTGAAATATTGAGTGGCTCTTATTCTCCTTCTTTTGGTTTTAGTATTGCATTTGCAAGATTAGATAAAGGTCATAATGGAGAAGGAAGAGTTAAAATAAGAAATAATGAATTTAAAGTCGAAATAGTATCGCCGCCATTTATGAAAAAAGGTAAAATGCTTATATGAATGAAATTCCTGGCGATCTAAAGTTTAAAACATCACATGAATGGGTAAGAGTTGAACAAGATGGGACTGTAACAGTTGGTATCTCTGATCATGCTCAGGACCTTTTAGGTGATATTGTTTTCGTAGAGCTCCCAGATATAGGTACTCAAATGAATGCAGAAGATGAGGTGGCAATTGTCGAATCGGTTAAAGCTGCTTCAGATGTTTACTCTCCTGTTTCTGGAGAAATAATTGAAGTCAATGAGCTGCTTCTAGATAATCCTGAAACTGTTAATGAATCTCCATACTCTGATGGATGGTTTTATAAAATACAGCCTGATGATTTAGATGAGATCAACGAATTACTGTCACCTGAAGAATACAGCGAAGTCTGCGAAGAATAATATGTCTAAACTTCAAACCGCATTTACTATAATCGGTTTTTATAATGTCTAAGAAAGAAAAAGCTATTGAAACCATGAATTCAAATTTAAATTCCTTTTCACGCCGGCATATCGGGATAGATCAAAAAGTATCGGCTGAAATGCTTAAGGATATAGGGTTTTCATCAATGGATGATTTTATACAATCTATAGTTCCAAAAAATATTTATAGTCCTGAATCTTTAAATCTAAGCTCTGAATTATCCGAAGAGGAGGCGCTCAGATATTTAGAGAAAATTAGTAAAAAAAATAAAGTTTATAAAACATATATAGGGCAAGGTTTTTATAACTCAGTAACTCCAGCACCTATTGTAAGAAATATTTTTGAAAATCCGGGTTGGTATACCTCTTATACCCCCTATCAACCAGAAATTGCTCAGGGAAGACTAGAGGCTCTTATTAATTATCAAACAATGATTTGTGACCTTACTGGAATGGAGATAGCAAATGCCTCATTACTTGATGAGCCTACTGCTGCAGCTGAAGCCATGACGCTTGCAAAAAGAATAAGTAAATCTAAAGCAAGTTTATTTATAGTTGATGAACAATGTCTTCCGCAAACTATTAATGTATTAAAGACAAGAGCTAAGCCATTGGGTATAGAAATAAAAATCGGTGATCCTCAAAAAATGCAAGATGAAGAATATTTTGCTGCACTTGTTCAATATCCAGGAGTGGATGGAGTTATCCGTGATTTTTCTGATCTAGTTGATTCTAGTCATAAAAATGATGCTCTTGTTATTTTTGCTGCAGATATACTTGCATTAACTTTGATTAAACCGCCAGGTGAATTTGGAGCAGATATTGTTATAGGATCATCTCAGAGATTTGGTGTGCCCATTGGTTTTGGTGGGCCGCATGCTGCATTCATGGCAGCAAAAGAATCATACAAACGCTCTTTGCCAGGAAGAATTGTTGGAGCCTCAATAGACTCACATGGGAATATTGCATATAGACTGGCATTACAAACCAGAGAACAGCATATAAGAAGAGAAAAAGCGACAAGTAATATATGCACTGCTCAAGCATTGTTAGCAATCATGGCTGGATTTTATGCTGTTTACCACGGTTCAGAGGGCCTAAAAGCAATTGGCCAAAGGGTTAATGACTTTGCTAGATTATTAATGCTAGCTCTTACTAAAAATGACATTGATTTTAAATCTTCAACATTTTTTGACACTCTCGTTATCCTTTCGGGTGACAAGACTCAAGGCTATATAGAAAAAGCCTTAGATAAAAAAATTAATTTAAGATTAATTGATGATTCTTCTATAGGTATTACGATAGATGAATCTGTATCTTTTGAGGATCTTAAGGAGATAGTGAGTATTTTTTGTGATGAAGATATATCTGCTTTAAATAATCTTTCTACCTCAATACCAGAAAATCTTATTAGAACTTCAAATTATCTTACTCATAGCGTATTTAATGACTATCAGACAGAAACAGAGTTAATGAGGTACATTAGGAGACTATTTAATAAAGATATTGCATTGGACACGGCTATGATTCCATTAGGCTCGTGCACGATGAAACTTAATTCAGCCTCAGAAATGATGCCAGTTAGCTGGCCAGAGTTTTCTTCCATTCACCCCCTAGTTCCAGCTAATCAAATAGATGGATATATAGAGTTAACTGATGAGCTTGAATCTATGCTAATTGCTATTACAGGTTATAAAGGAGTCTCATTACAGCCTAATGCTGGATCACAAGGAGAATTTGCAGGTCTCCTAGCCATTAATGCCTATCACAAGAGCAAAGGTGACTGTGAAAGAAATATATGTCTAATACCTAGATCAGCACATGGAACAAATCCTGCATCGGCCCAAATGGTTGGACTTGAGGTGGTTCCA
Source organism: uncultured SAR86 cluster bacterium (assembly GCA_902509965.1). GTDB lineage: Bacteria > Pseudomonadota > Gammaproteobacteria > Magnimaribacterales > D2472 > MED-G78. The sequence continues at coordinate 94,906 of CABWZP010000001.1, read as the reverse complement.
ATTGAGTGCAACTTGGAAGGAAATATCTCTATTAAAGATTTAAAAGAAAAAACTGAGCTGTATAAAGATCAATTATCAGCAATTATGATTACCTATCCTTCAACTCATGGTGTATTTGAATCCTCAGTCACAGAAGTTTGTAAAATTGTTCATGATGCTGGCGGTTTAGTTTATATAGATGGAGCTAACCTGAATGCTATGGTTGGTCTTTGTTATCCTGGACATTTTGGTGGTGATGTTTCGCACCTTAATCTTCATAAAACTTTCTGTATCCCTCATGGAGGTGGAGGACCCGGAGTTGGTCCGATTGGAGTTGTCGATAAACTTAAAGAATTTGTACCGGGTTTTCATAATAATTCTAGTAGAAAAGTTGGTCCAGTTTCTGGATCGGACTGGGGAAGTGCGAGCATTCTTCCTATTAGCTGGATGTATATTAAAATGATGGGTGCGAATGGCCTTAAAAAGGCGACTGAGATTGCGATATTAAATGCTAATTACATAGCTTTCAGATTGAAAGATGATTATCAAATTTTGTATAAAGGAGAAAGTGGGCTTGTTGCTCATGAATGCATTTTAGATGTAAGGCCTTTCAAAGATTCTGCTGAAGTGGAGGTAGAGGATATTGCTAAAAGATTAATTGATTATGGTTTTCATGCTCCGACTATGTCCTGGCCTGTTGCTGGAACTCTTATGATTGAGCCTACTGAAAGTGAATCTAGAGCAGAACTAGATCGTTTTTGTGATGCTATGATAAGTATTCGAAAAGAAATTTCTGACATTGAGAGTGGCGCTCTTGATAAGAATGACAATATGCTAAAAAATGCTCCGCATACAGCAGAAGAGATGGCTAGTGATGAGTGGGCGCACTCTTATTCAAGAATTAGGGCCGCCTATCCAGTTAAAAGTTTAAAAAATAATAAGTTCTGGCCGCCAGTTGGTAGAGTTGATAATACCTATGGTGATAGAAATTTAATTTGTAGTTGCCCTTCTATGGATGATTTTTAGTGAATTGGTAGCTCAATAATTTCCCAATTAGCTTCCCAACATACAGTTCTCAATTGCTCATCAGGATTAACACCTATCGGATTAGAGACCTCTAATAGTAGAGGTAAATCATTGATTGAATCTGAGTAAAAGGTTGTATTGTCAAAATTGTTAAACCCATTTTTATTCATCCATTGTTTTACTTTATTTAATTTACCTTTACCCAATGCGGATTCTCCTTTCATTTTGCCAGTATATTTACCATCAATAATCTCAACGTCTGTAGCAATAATATGCTTGAAGCCTAACCTCTCTGCTATGGGTTGAACAATTATTGAATTGGTAGCAGAGGCTAAAAGCATAAAATCATTATCATGAGAGTGTTCATGTAAAAGTCTTAGTGCATAAATATTTATCATAGGCTCAATTATAGAATTTACAAATTCTGTTAATAATTCTTTTAATTGTTCTGGTGTTTTATCTTTAAATGTTGAAAGAGCAAATTCAGCCCAAGCATCATAATCTAGATTTCCTTGATAATATTGATCATAAAAATACTCATTCTTCTTTGTATATTCATCATAGTCAACTTGATCAGAATCGATCATAAATTTAATCCATGAATAATCAGAATCTCCATTAAGAATGGTATTATCTAGATCAAATATTATTAATTTATCACTCATATAACAAAATCCATTTATGACCAGAGAATCAGGATACAGATTGAACGTTGGCCTTATTGTAGTTAATCATAAAGGCAAATTATTGCTTTGCAAAAGAAAAGATTCTGAGAATTGGCAATTTCCACAAGGAGGTATTGATCTTGGAGAAAAACCTGAGCAGGCAGCTTTGAGAGAGCTTTATGAAGAAGTTGGTATAGATCGCTCTGATGTTCAAGAGATAACAAGCTCTGAAGGCTGGTACAAATATGATCTTCCTGAAGCGAGTATACAAAAATATTTCTTTAAAAATAAATTTAAGGGCCAAAAACAAAAGTGGTTCATGTTCAAACTTTTAAATGATGTTTCGATAGATTTCACAAATGATGCAAACCCGGAATTTGATGATTATAAATGGGCATCATACTGGCACCCTCTTCACGCAATTGTGGATTTTAAAAAAGATGTTTATCGTTCAGTCTTAAAAGAATTCTGTATGCCTTACATGGAGATAATTTCTTAAATGGGTATGGAGATAATAATATTTCTTTCGGTAGGAATTTTTGCTGGAACACTTGCAGGAATGTTTGGTATTGGTGGAGGCGTGATCATAGTTCCAGCATTGATAGCTACTTTTATCTATTTGGGATTTGATCAAGTTATTACTACTCACCTTGCTATAGGAACTTCTTTAGCTAGTATTTTCTTTACTGGAATAGCTTCAGCATATTCTCATAACCAAAAAAAAGGAGTGGTTTGGAAAATCTTTTATCCACTTTCATCTGGCATTGCTGTTGGAGCTATATTAGGAGCTTTTATTGCAGGAAATATTTCAGGTGATAACTTGAGGTACTTAGTAGGAATTTTTTTAATAATCGTGGCTATACAATTAATTTCTAGCTTTGAAATAAAAGCTTCTAAAAGGGAGAGTCATTCTATCTCTTCTGTTTTATCTGGATCTGGAATAGGAATGGCTTCATCAATCATAGGTATAGGTGGTGGTAGTTTCACTGTTCCTTATTTAAGGTATTCTGGTTATGAGATGAAACTTTGCATAGGAACAGCAGCGGCGTGTGGTGTACCTATAGCTTTATTTGGATCTCTGGGATATTTATATACTGGCTGGAGTATAGAAAATACTCCTTCAATGTCACTAGGTTATATATATTTACCAGCCGTCATAGGTATATCCGCTACCAGTATTTTCTCTGCGAAAATAGGAGTAGCTATCACTCACAGTTTAAGTGATTTAGTTCTAAAAATTTTATTTTCTTTATTCCTAATAATTGGTGCATTGTATATGCTAGCAATATGATTATTGAATTATCAGATTTTTTTAATAACCCTAGCTTAATCTCATTGGGACCGTTAAATATTCAGTATTATGCTGTTACTTGGGTGCTTTCTGCATACTTTATATATTTATTTTTGAAAACACATCCCATTACTAAAGAGTTAGCGTTATCTGTTGATCAGGTGAATGATCTTGTATTTCTTTATGGTCTTATCTTTGGAGCTATGATCGGCGGCAGAATTGGATATATGTTTTTCTACGGAACTGATCAACTTGTAAATGATCCTCTCTCACTTTTTTATATCTGGCAAGGTGGTTTGAGTTTTCATGGTGGTCTTGCTGGAGTGATTGTAAGCACAATTATTTTTTCTAAAAAATTTCAACTTGATTTCTTTAGGCTTACAGATGGAATAACTTTAGCTATGCCAATTGGCTTGGGATTAGTAAGAATAGGGAATTTTCTGAATGGGGAACTTTATGGAAGAGCAACCTCAGGTGAATGGGGTTTTATCTTTCCTACTGATCCTTTTGGTCTTCCAAGACATCCATCTCAATTATATGAGAGTTTTTTTGAGGGAATAATTCTATTTGTAGTGCTAACTATTATTAATAAAAAAACATCTAGGAGAGGTATAGTTTCAGCTTCATTTCTGATCTTATATGGCTTAACACGATTTTTTATAGAATTTTTTAGGCAGCCCGATGCACATATAGGCTTTGTTGCATTAGAATGGTTGAGTATGGGTCAATTGCTTTGCTTGCCAATGATCTTTGCAGGATTTGCACTACTAACTTATTTTTTACGGAAAGCATGAAAGCTTATTTAGATTTACTATCGCATATTCTTGAATCTGGAGAAGAAAGAGAGGATAGAACTAATACGGGAACTCTATCTTCTTTTGGGCATCAATTAGAGTTTGATCTAAAGAAAGGGTTTCCAGCTGTAACAACTAAATCTTTAGCTTGGAAAGGTGTTGTTTCAGAGTTGCTGTGGTTCCTAGAAGGTTCAGATGATGAAAGAAGGCTTGCGGAGATAAGATTTGGTAAAGATAGAACATCGCTTGCTGATTTAGAAAAATACTCAACTATTTGGACAGATAATGCAGATAAACAGGGCAAAGAGCTTGGTTATACAAATAATGATATTGAAAAAAAATTAGGCCCTGTCTATGGCGTCCAATGGAGGAACTGGGGCAATATTGATCAAATTAAAATATTATTAGATGGAATTCAAAAAAACCCATATGGAAGAAGACATATCTTGAGTGCATGGAATGTAGCTGAGCTTGAAAAGATGGCATTACCTCCTTGTCATGTTATGTCTCAGTACTATGTTACTAAGGACGGATCTTTAAGTTGTCATATGTATCAGAGAAGTGCTGATATGTTCTTAGGCGTGCCCTTTAATATTGCAAGTTATGCTTTACTTGTATCAATATTTGCAAAAATATGTGGACTAAAGCCTGGAAAATTTGTCCACTCCTTTGGAGATGCGCATATATATAAAAATAGTATTGATCAGGTTAAAGAGCAACTATCTAGAAAACCAAAAGATCTTCCAAACTTAAAGCTTCCAGAAATTAATTCAATAGATGATATAAGTTCATTAAGTGTCGATGATTTTATATTAGAAAATTATGAGCATCATCCTGCTATAAAAGCACAAATGGCGGTTTAATATGGATTTAATTATTTCTCATGTTGTTGCTATGTCCAATAATTGGGTGATTGGAGTTAATAACGATTTACCGTGGAGCTTAAAAGATGATCTTGCTCATTTTAAAAAGTATACAACGGGGAAGATAATTGTAATGGGAAGGAAAACGTATGAATCTATTGGCAGACCCCTTCCTAATAGAGTTAATTTTGTAATTTCTTCTACATTAAAAGACATTGAAGGTGTTTCAATATTTACAAGTCTAGAAGACGCTATTGAGGCAGCTAAAATATACAATCTTGATCAGGACATTGCTAATGAGATTGCAATTATTGGCGGCGGGTACTTATTTAGAGATTCAATAGATTCCTTTAATAAGCTTATTCTAACAAGGGTGGATTGTTCAATAGATGGTGATGTTTATTACCCTGAAATAGACTTTAGTAATTGGGAATTAATTTCTTCAGATGAGTTCTTAAAGAATGAAGATAATCAATATGATTTTGCTGTAGAAACCTACAAAAAAATTATGACTGCTTAATATAATTTCTTCTTAATTCAAGATTCTTTGCTCTGCTTTCTTCATTTTCAGTATATTTAATCCATGAATTTGCAGTCTTCTTAATTTTCTTATCCTTATCACGAGCTGCCATTCTGAACTGTTTCTTAGCCTCTTCAAAATTCTGTAATTCATAATGGGCTTGGCCTAAAGTTAGATGGGCTTGCGCTATTTTTTTAAGTTTACCTTTTTTGATACCTTTCTCTATGGCATCAACAGCATCTTTTAACTTATCTTCAGATAGATATAAGTTACCTAAAAGAACATAGGTCTCTCCATCCTCAGATATTTTTGCAGCTTTTTCTAGAACAGGTATAGCTTTATCAATTTCTTGTGCCATTCTCCAAGAGTCAGCAAGAAGTTTGAGATTTTTCTCAGTATCTTTAACAACAGGCTGTAATTCTTCTTTTTTTGTTTCTTGATTTGTTACAAGAACTTCTTTTTCTTGGCCGCTCACAATCACACTTGCTGCCCAGTAGGGGTTGCCATTCATTAAAAGTAGTTGAGCAAGCGTTAAATATTCACCTTCTTTGTCAAGATAATCGCTTTGATATGCTGCATTTAAAGCAACCATATAATCCTTTTCTCTTTCTAGGACTCCATATGTTTGGCCTAATTGAAGAAAGTAACGCTTCTTAGGATATAAATTAACCAAGATTTCATAAATGTCTAATTGTTTTAATAAAGTTTCTTTTTCACCAATCTGCTTTTTTAATTCTTCGTAGCATGCTGCCATGATTACATACCAGTTCTCTTTAGGTGTATAACCTTCAACTTCTGCCATATCTACAGCAGTGATTGATGCATCTAGAGCTTTTTTATAGTCTTCGGTTTGAAAATATGCAGTTGCAAGTAATGACCAAGATTGAGCTGTAACAGTTTCTACCTCGTCCATCCATATAAGAATTAATTCAATGCCTTTTGGATAATTCTCTTCCACCATATGGAGTGTTGCAAGAGTTAAAAGTGTTCCATTTCTTAAGGGAAGTGTTACCTCTTCTTCATCAATAACCTTTGTATATGCCTTTATTGCTTCAGGATAATTTTCTTCAGTATAGTAAACATATCCCCAGTAGTTCCACATGATAGATCTGTCGTAGCTTTTCATCTCAGATGCTTTAGATCTCATCTCTGTTAAAATTTTAATTACAGTGGGCATATCAGGATCTGGCTCTTCGGTAGGTATCATCTGACCATATGTTTCTGATTCTTTGTTAGTATCTTTAATTTCTACAATTTTTACTCTTTCTAAAGCTTCAGTAACTTTTGTAATCTTTTTAGCAGTTGCTGTCTGCAGAACTCTAGCTTTTTTATATGTAGTTTGCTTTTTAGATTTATTCGACTCAGAGGATTGAGCAAAGGTATCAACTGGCATAAAGATACAAGCAACTAAAAGTGCGCTAAAGAGTCTTAATAAATTTAATTTTTTCATACTAATCACTGTCTTCCATCTCATATCTAAATCTATATAAAACATTGTCTACTTTGACTGGATTGCCATCAACAATTTTTGGTTTATATTTTAATTTAGCTGCAGCCCTTATTGAAGAATTATTAAAAATTGAACAATCTCTCATAACAACTTCAGGATCATTTATATCTCCACATTTTCCTTCTACAACACTAGCTCCCTCAGCGGTTCCTTGTTCGGTAATAGTAAAACTAATTATCGCGTAACCTTCTGTGCCTCTTTCTTGGGCTCTTCTTGGATATTGAGGTTGTACTGCAAATAATGGCATGTATTCTCCATCTTTAAAGAATGAACCTCCAGCTTGAATATTTGCTTTTGGTTTTGCAATCGTCACATCAACACCTGTAAGTGGCTGAAGTTCTAGTTCTGGTTGAGCAATATCATCTGGTTGCTCTTCAGGTTCATCTGGTTTGTCAACTTCTTGCAAAAGTGTATCTATATCCCTTTCCGGCATAACAATATCTACAAGCTTAACCGACTTATCATCTTTGATACCGCTGTCACCTAATGAGATCAGCAAAACCATAACAAAGAAAAGTACTAGCCCAACTAATGAAGCTAAAACACCACCAGAAATATATTTATTTTTAGCTATGAAGCCTAAAACTGATTCTGATGAATTTACTGTTTCTGTCGCCATATTTAATTAATAACTATTTAGGTTCTGAGGCTAATGAAATTGCAGATACTCCAGCTTCCCTTGCACCATCCATAACTTTAATAATTGTGTCTGCAACAGCCTTCTCATCAGCCTGAATGACTACAGAACCCTGTGGATTATCAGCAAGCATCTTCACAACATTAGCTTTAACCTGTCTCACATCAATTCTTCTGCCATCCATCCATATTTCACCAGTTGCTCCAACTGCAATTAAAATTGCGGCATTCTCTTGAGTTTCTGCTGTCTCTGAATCTGGTCTATTGATCTCTAAACCAGGCTCTTTAATAAAGTTTGCTGTCACAATAAAGAAAATAAGCATGATGAATACAACATCAAGCATAGGCGTCATATTAATCTCACTTTCTTCTTCTTTTACTGCACTTGAAATTGATCCTCTTCTCACAATACTCTCCTAATATCTTTTAATAACTTTATTTAACATTTGCTCTCTTTTTAAACTAGCACTATTTAAATATATTGTTGCAAAAACCCCTGATAAAGCTACAACCATGCCAGCCATAGTTGGAAGTGTTGCTTTTGAAACTCCTCCTGCCATTGACCTAGCATCGCCACCACCATTGAAGGCCATAACCTGAAAGACCTCTATCATTCCTGTAACTGTTCCAAGCAAACCAAACAAGGGTGCTACAGCAACGCAAGTTTGTATTAGTGATAAATTTCTATTAATTTCTACTTTTGCTTGTGACATGTATTTTTCACGAATCTGGAGGGCGTACCAAGAAGTTTTATCTTCTCTAGATTCCCACTTTTGAACTAGACCATTGATATATTCATTGTAGCCTTGAGCGTAGTAAAAAACTCTTTCAAAGATCATGGTCCACATAAATAAAACTAAAAAAGCAATTCCCCAGAGGACGTCACCGCCCTGCTCCATGAAGTCTCTTATCGAGACAAATGCTTCACTTATTTCATACATATATAAAACTAGCTAGTTTCAGAATGTTCAGCCAATATACCTGTACTCTGTTCTTCTAAGACACTTATAATTCCTTTAGCGGAGGAAGCCGTAAAGGAGTGAAGAAGAGTTGTTGGAATAGCAACTAATAAACCTAAAACTGTTGTAACTAATGCTTGAGATATACCACCAGCCATTAGCTTAGGATCTCCAGTACCATATAGTGTGATCTGTTGGAAAGTTACGATCATGCCTGTAACAGTTCCGAGAAGTCCTGCAAGGGGCGCAACCACAGATATTATTCTTACAACACTAATACCTCTTTCTATTGAGGGCCTTTCTGCCATTATTGCTTCGGCTAAGCGCAGCTCTAATGTATCTATATCTTTCTTGAAGTTATCTTGTCCTACTTTTAAGACTCTTCCCAGTGGATTATTAGATGTGGCTGTTTTGGATTTAGTTTGCTTAGTTACAGCTAAGCCCACCATATATAAGCTATAAAGTTTCCAAAAAGCAATAGCAATACCAATAATACCAACAACTATAATCGCTGCTCCAACCTCTCTACCTTGAGCTGCTCTTTCAGCTAAAGAAGGAGTTTGAATAAGGTTTGCTAACAAACTTCCACCAGTTGGTCCAGTTGGGTCAACTCCGAACTTGACTTGCTCGCCACCTGCAGCACTTCCTAAATTCTTAGCACTTTTAGTATATCTACCAGCCGGTTGTCTTGGAAGAAAAGCATATTGTCCTTTCGATGAAGCAAATTCTAAGTATTTGCCATCACAAACAGCATTAAATAAGCCTACTCGTGTAACTTCACATTCTGATGTCTCACCATCAACATCAATAACAGTAGTAGTGAATTTAACTACATCGCCACCTGCAATCATCTCATTTTGCAGTTCATACCATAAACGCTCAATCTCTCTAATAGTAGGAAGTTCAGTAGTTTCAGACATTTTGCCAGTAAGATTATTTAAGAATGAAACTCTTTCAAGTCCAAACTCAGCAGAAGTAATAGAGTCAGCAAACATTGATGAAGCCTCTCCTGCAGAACTCTGCAAATGACCAAATAGTTCGACTAAAGAACCAAGCTCTTTCTTGTAAGCTTCCTCTTTTACTCTAAGAATTTCTTGATTTGCTTTGTATTCTGCTTCAAGCTTATCTGCAATTTTTTCTTGTCTAGCAAGTTCTCTTTTTTCAGCGGCTAAGATACTAGCTTGTTTATTTTTACTTGCTAAAAAAGCTGCTTCTCTTTTAACATTCTCAGCCTGCTCTTTAACTTTACCCTCTTTAACAAGAGCAAGAAGAGCTTCAACAGTAGTTGGCTCTTGATCAACATTCTCATCATTAGCATCTTGTGTAAAAGATGGAGTAGAGAATGTAATAATTAGTACGAAATAAAATAAATTTAAAAATTTCATTAGCTTTGCTCCTTAACAACTACTGGTAACATCAACATGTCTGTTGGAGCTAATTTTTTAGCCATTCTGATCCCATCTCTAATAGCAGTTCTATACCCGCTATCAAGCTCTACCCAGTCATTAGCATCTTTATCCCATATTCCACTGGTTCTTTCATCTTTTGTTTGGTAGAACATGCCTATTCTTCCTATGACTAAAACATTTGCAACGATCTCTTGTCCATCAATAACAATGGAAGATTCAAAAGCATCAATTTTTCTGCCATATTCACTTTCTATGTTGTAGGCTTCTAAGATTTGTCTTACTTGCTCTGATGCAGTCACTTTAGGGTTAGATAATGAACTTCTAACTAAATCAAGCCTTTGCTTTCTTTCTTCAACATGAAAAGGAACATCAAGTTCAACAAACTTTTCAAGCCCTTCAAGCATTCTCTGAGCTAGAGGTGGTATTTGTCTTTGCATGACCACTACCTGTGTAAGTTGATCATCTAACTTGTCCATTAAATCAAGCTGAGCTTGAATTTGAATTCTTTTTTGTTCATTATAAATTTTTAAGCCTTCGACTTGCTTAGAAACAACTTTCCACTCATTTATAATTTTATCTGTTTGTTTTTCTGTAGAATCGATTTTGTCTTGCGATACAGCTGATTGATTTGAATTATCTCTTCCAACCTCTAATACTGCTTCCATATCAGTTGCATGAACTGCAAATGGAATTATCAAGGCAAGAGACATTATTATGGCTCGTAATTTCAACATATTAAGTTGCTCCCTATTACTTTGTAGTTAATTATTTTTAACTACTAAAAAAGTTCTGTCATTCTAACAAGTTAATGCAAATGTTAACAAATTTTTTTATTGAGAATGGTCTCAATTATTTGCATTAATTTATCATTTAGTTTACCAAAATTTAATCATCACCATGGGCGTATTTTTCATATACGCAATATATTCTTCATCATCTCCCCATGTCTTCTGGCCTCTTCCCTCTAACATCCTAACTCCACTTATTTTTACTAGAAGTAAATATGTAAATATTGGTGATATTAAAGTTAAGTATTCGATGCCCGATAATGAAGAAAAAGACATAACTGCAACTCCAGTCCATAAAGCAATCTCACCAAAGTAATTTGGATGTCTTGATTTGCTCCACAAGCCGCTTGTAATGAATTTGTTTCTATTTTCTGGAATGGCTCTAAATGCTGTTTTTTGTTGATCGGCAACTATTTCAATTGCAAAGCCACCAATAAACATTACCAACCCAATATAAAAAATATTATTAACAATAATGCCTGTATCACTTGCTATACTTGTAATGGCGCATAAAGAGCAGAGTGAAACCCACATCCCTTGCAGTGTCCATGTCATAAAGAATTGAGCTATGTCAGGCTTGATGGTTCTAAAGCGCTTATCTTCTCCATCCTTAGCTATTCTTGTAAACAAGAAAGTTCCTAAACGGCCTGCCCATAAAATAACTAAAATTGAAATTACTAGTGAGCCCCAGTTAAGGTCACCCGATGTGGCCAAATAAATACAATAAATGAATACACTAGAATAAGTAATACTGCCAGTTAGATCAAAAAATTTTTCTGTTTGAAACATATAGGCTGGTATAAAAGCAACCCACTGGATTATATAAACAAGTAAGACTATATTTTGCACTTGCTCATTACCGATAGCTAGGCTTATTCCAAAAGGAATTACAAAACCTACTACTGCAAAAGTTAAATACATTAATGACTGCATAATTTACTCCCTATTCCCATCCACATGAACGGCCTTCGTTCTCTTTCTCTAGCCACTCTTGAAGAGGTTTATAATAATTTAAAATTGAAGTTCCACTCAACGCCCTTTCTCCTGTCAGAGCTTCAAATGCATCTTGCCATGGCTTACTCTGGCCCATAGCCAACATATCCCTAATCTTCACTCCTGCCGCAGGATTATCATAGATAGAACATTCATGAAGAGGACCCTCAAAACCCATCTCATTACATAATGCCTCATGAAACTGATACTGCATAATTTTTGCAAGATAATATCTAGTGTAAGGAGTATTTCCAGGGATATGATATTTTGCACCAGGATCAAAATACTCTTCACCTCTTTCCATAGGTGAGGCAATGCCTTGATATTTTTCTCTTAATTCCCACCAGCTAGAATTAAGATTATCTTTTGTGATCTCACCGGTGAAGACGCCTGATCTCCATTTATCCAACATTAAAGTCCATGGAAGAGAGACAACGCCATCTAGAGCTTGTTTCATTAAAAGGGCTATAGGATCTTGTTCCGCCGCTTCTGCTTTTTCCTCTGTAACAAAACCAATCTGAGTCAGGTAATCTGGTGTAATTGATAAAGCTAATAAATCGCCTACAGCTTCATGAAAGCCATCATTTGCTCCACTTCTGTATACAGATGGAAGATGATTATAAGCTTGATAATAGAATATATGCCCTAGTTCGTGATGAATGGTAACAAAGTCTTCTGCATTTTTTTCGATGCACATTTTAATTCTTACATCTTTAGTTGCTGGATCTAGGTCCCATGCTGATGCATGACAAACAACATTCCTATCAACAGGCTTAACAAATAAAGATCGCTCCCAAAAAGTATCTGGTAAGGGCTCAAAACCTAAAGATAAGAAAAAATCCTCTGCTATTTCTACCATTTCGATTTCAGTTAAATTTCTTTCTTGAATAATTGATGTTAAATCAATAGATTCGGCATTTGGATTTTCTTCAAAAACAATGTCATAAATATTTGCCCAAGATTGTCCCCACATATTTCCTAGAATATGAGCGGGAAGCATGCCTTCAGAAGGCACTATGTCATCACCATATTCTTCATGCAACCTATCTCTTACATGACATTGAAGGGCGTCATAGAGAGGTTTTACCTCTTCCCACACTCTATCAGTATCATCCAAGAAATCTTCTGCTGGCATGTCATACTTACTAAACCATAGATCAGTCAATCCGTCATAACCAAGATCTTTAGCGCCCAATTCTCCTATCTCAACCATGCGTAAATATTTATCTTTCATAGGTTTGCCAATCTCACGCCAACCAGTCCATGCTTTTAAAAGTTCATCAGGATTTCTTGATGAATCTATTATTTGTTCAAAAGCTTCAAGGTCATAACAATCGTTTTCACTAAAACAATGCGTTCCTGAACCATACATTGCTCCCAATTCAGACTCTATATTTGCTAACTCGCCAGCAAGTGTTTCGTCTAATGGGGCTGGCATAACAAAACCTCCTTTTATGAGGTCTAATTTCCTTCTCATATCCTCTGGAAGATCTAAATTATCAAATGTTGCAGCCTCGTTAGCTCTTTGAACAGACATAAGTGAGTAACGTTTACCAAAATCAGCAACTATCTTTTGTGAATCGTAGGTTATAAAATTAGAACTGATCCAATAGGCAGAAGAAGCAACTGGGCCAAGAGTTTTATCCTCTTGCTCTACTTTCTCTAAAAAAGACTCAACATCAGATATAGTCTTAACTTTAGAATCGTTATTAGAACAGGATACTGTAATAAAAATTGTTATAACTAAGATAAATAATTTGTTCATTTGGCAATCACCCCTTTAAAATAGACTTATAGTATATTATGAAAATTTCAACAAACCAGTTTAAAAACGGAACTAAGCTTTTATTAGATGGTGCTCCATGCTCAATTATTGACCATGAGTTTCATAAGCCTGGCAAAGGTCAGGCAGTAATGAGAGTAAAATACAGAAATCTTTTAACAGGAAATGTTATAGATAAAACATTTAAATCAGGTGAAAGCGTCGAAACGGCTGATATTAATCATAGAGAAATGGATTTCCTTTATTCAGATGGCGAGACATGGAATTTCATGGACCCAGATAATTTTGACCAGCTAGAAGTTAATTCTAAGATTATTGGGAATGCTAAAAAATGGTTAGTGGGTCAAGAAAGATGTGAAATAGTGCTGTGGAATGAGCAGCCAATCATTGTTGAGACTCCTGTTTTTGTTAATTTAGTTATTACAGCCTCAGAACCTGGAGTTAGGGGGGATACAGTATCTGGAGCAACCAAGGTCGCTGAACTTGAAACGGGGGTAAGTATTCAAGTTCCTCTGTTTGTTAATGAGGGTGAAACAATTAAGGTTGATACAAGAACTGAAACCTATGTTAGTAGAGTTTAATAATGATTGAACTGTTCAATAATCATATTTGTAATTTTTTAGATCAAAAAAGTGGTTTTGATGAAGATGATATTCAGGTTATCAAAAGTAAATTTAAGACTGAAATTACAGATGATTTAAGCAAAGGTCATATTACAACTAATATTGGGTTAGTGTCTGGAAGCTTGCTTGGAAAAAATCCAAGAGAGATTGCTGAAGGTATTAAAGATCACTTACTAATATTAAAAGAAGTTGGTAATGTTGAGGTTGCTGGTCCTGGATTCTTAAATATTTTTATAAAACGATCATACTTGGCTACCACTGTTAATGCCTCATTAAAATTAAATGAAAAGTTTGGGCATTCTGATATGGGCAATGGCCAAAGTATTCAAATTGAGTTTGTTTCTGCTAATCCAACCGGGCCACTTCATGTTGGTCATGGAAGGGGGGCGGCATTTGGTGATGCTATTGGGAAGATTCTTCAGGCAAATGGTTATGCAGTTTCTAAGGAATACTATATTAATGATGCCGGCAGGCAAATGGATATACTTGCTGCTAGCGTATGGTTGCGCTTGCATAATTGCTTTGATGATAAATCTTTCCCAGAAAGCGGCTACAGGGGTAAATATATTATTGATATTGCTGATCAGATTGATTCCAACTTAAAAATTGCAAGTAATAAAATAGATGGCCTCCTTTCGAACCTACCAGAAGATTCAGAAGAGCAAATTGACGTCCTTATAAAGCTTTTCCAAAAAGAAGATAAGAGTCTATGGAAACAGATAAAAGATATATCTTTAAAAATGGTACTAAAAACTATAGAAGATGATCTGAAAGATTTTAAGGTTGATTTTGATAATTGGTATTATGAGTCTAGCCTAGGGTCTCTTCAGGATTCAGATTCTAAAATTTCTTCTGCTATTGATAAGCTAAAAACAAAAGGATTAACTTATGAGGAAAAGGGTGCAATATGGCTAAATACAGAAAAAGCTGGTGATGATAAAAATAGGGTTCTAATTAGAGATGACGGCAGAGCCACATACTTTGCAGCTGATCTTGCCTATCATAAAGATAAAGTAGATAGAGGCTTTGATAAGTTAATTAATGTTTGGGGCGCAGATCATCATGGTTATATTAAGAGAATTGAAGCATCTCTGGAGGGCTTAGGATTCTCAAAAAATAAACTTCACGTCCAATTAGTCCAATTTGCCAATCTTTATCAGGGCAAACAGAAAGTAAAAATGTCCACTCGAAGTGGCAGCTTTTATACTTTAAAAGATCTTATTGCTGAAATAGGCGCGGATGCAGCAAGATTTTACTACCTTTCAAAACAAGCAGACCAGCATTTAGACTTTGATATTGAGTTAGCGAAATCTCAAAATAAAGAAAATTTAATTTTTTATATCCAGTATGCGCATGCAAGAATAGCTTCTCTTCAAAGTAAGTATCTAGAATTAAATCAATCTCTTCCAAATGACCTTGAGGAAATTAGAAATGGATCATACACAGCATGTGATAAATTAATTCATGCCGCTTCAAAATTTCCAGGAGTTGTTGAAAGATCGGGTGAAACTTTGCAGCCTCATATTATCGTTTTTTATTTAAGAGATTTGGCGCAACAACTTCATAGCTACTACAACGATAATCCAATCCTTAAAGAGTCTCAAGAAAACCAAGAATCAATATTGCAGAGCCTTAGTTTAGTCAAGTTAGTAATATCAAATGGTCTAAGTCTCTTGGGTATTGAAGCCTTAGAAAAAATGTAGTTATGAAAGATTTTGCTCCAAAAATCTCTTCAAGCAGAAAGAAGCTGAAAAAAAATAAAACAATCTTTAGGACTAAGAATAGAAGCAAGCCTGTATTTGCAAAAAAAATTATTATTTCACTTTTAGTAACATCACTACTAACAATTTTTACTTCCTTTTATTTATTTAATACTAATCTCGAAATATTTGAGCCAACTCCTCTTTCAGAGAATACAGTTTCTATAACCTTTCCTGAAAGCCTTAAAGGAGAAACAGTTTTAGTTGAAATAGAAGAAGTCCTGGATAATTCAGATTGCCTTTTTCTGCTTCAAGTAGAAGCTTATGGAAAGGAAGAGTTTGCGTCTGAAATGCTTTATAAGCTTACAAGTATGGATTTAAATCCTTTTATTGAAGAAATAGACAAAATAGATCAAATATTATTTGGAGTAATGCTTGGTCCATTCTTAAATAAATCAGATGTAAATAATGCTAGAGAGGTTGTAATTAGAATTGGCCTATCCCCCATTATTAAAACAAAATGCACGATCCAATAAATAATAATATAAAAGTTTTTAAAGAGCGCTTTCTGGATGCGTGCTCTAAATCTTCAAGAAAAGCATCAGATATATCTATAATTGCCGTGTCTAAGAAAAAAGAAAATTCTATTATTAGACAGGTCTTTGCAGGCGGCTTTAAAAATTTTGGTGAGAATTTTGCTCAAGAGCTTGCTCAAAAATCAGAAGATTTAAAAGATCTTAATATCGTCTGGCACTTTATTGGACCCATTCAATCTAACAAAGTAAATCTAGTTGCCTCGAGTGCAGACTGGGTTCATTCAATTGATCGTAAAAAAATAATCTCAAAACTTGATAATGCATGCAAAAAGAATAATAAAGTGATGAATGTTTGTATCCAGATAAATATTGATAATGAAGATACAAAATCTGGAATACATCCTGATAACTTATTAGAATTTTCTGCTTTTATAAAAGAACATACCAATCTCAAATTAAGAGGAATGATGGTTCTTCCAAAATTATCTGATGACCTGACACATAATGAAAAAGTAATGAGAAAATGTTTTGCCCTTCATGCTAATTTAAAATTGGTTAATCCTGATGCAAATATTTTATCAATGGGAACAACTTCTGATTTTGAATCAGCAATAAAATGTGGCTCAAATATGATAAGAATTGGCGAATCTATTTTTGGTAAAAGGCTATGAAAAAAATACTATTTTATGGAGCAGGAAATATAAGTCAGTCAATAATTAAAGGATTGATTAATAGTGGTATTTCAAAAAAAAATATCTTATGCATAGACAGAAATCCTGTTAATACAGAGAAATTATTAAAAATAGGCATCAAATCTGTTAGCAAAAAACAATTAAATAATGAAATTGACATGATTATCCTAGCTGTAAAACCGAAGGATGCTTTTCAGGCATGCCAAGAGATTGCAAAAAAGATGGATAACTTAAATATTGTTAGTCTTGTTGCCGGTATTAAGCTTCATAAAATAGAGCAGCATTTTAAGAAAGCTAAGGTCGCAAGAGCTATGCCAATTACTGCTTCTGCATATGGGAAAGGTATAACAGCAATATATGGGAAGCCTGCTTCAAGAATACTAATAAATAAAACAAAAAAATTATTTAATCAAGTTGGTACAAGCATCATTCTAAAGAAAGAATCGGAGATTAATAATTTTACTGGATTGATTGGTAGCGGGCCTGCATATTTCTTTTATTTACTAAAAGTATATGAAAAGCGTGTACTTAAGTTATGTGAAGGTGATAAAAAAGTTGCTAATAAAATTATTAGTATTTTTCTTGATGGCATATCATCTTCAGTTGCAGCAGATATAAGCATGGATGAAGCTATAAATATCATTGCATCTAAAAAAGGCACTACAGAGGCTGGAATTAATTCTTTAAAAGGTAATAATGTACTTCAATTATTCGAAAAAGGCATAATTAGTGCTGTTAGAAGATCAAAAGAGATAAGTGATGAATACTAATTTAATAAATATTATAGCGCTTTTAATAGGATCACTGAGTTATGCGTTTGTGATTTTATTGGTATTTAGGGTACTAAGAGTGAACTACTTTAATCCTGTAGTAAAAACTTTTGTAAACTTTTTAACACCCCTAACTATTATATTTACTTCTGTAGCAGGAGGAGTTTTTGGAATACTCTTTGCAGCTTTTTTATTTAAGTTTATAAGTTTTTACATTATTACAGGCTCTGTCTATGAAATATCTGACTTAATAGTGTATGCAATCTTCAATATATTAAGCAGCATTAGTCAGATTCTTTTATTTGCTGTTATTGGAGGAGTTATATTAAGCTGGGTTGCTCCAGGAAATCCTCATCCTCTGCTTCAGCTCATTGAAGAAATATCTGATAAGATTTTGTCACCAATAAGGAATTACATACCTTCAATGGGGGGCTTAGATTTCTCACCCCTTCTTGTATTAATATTACTTAACCAAGTAGATGTCCTATTGGCGCAAATCGTAAGAGCCCTGTTATGAAGTCACAGCGAGAACTTCATACTTTTAGTTCTGGAATAATTCTTGAAACTGGTGAAGCTCTCTCCTCTTTTGATCTTATGGTTGATACATACGGGGAGTTAAATAATGATAAATCAAATGCAATCTTGGTATGCCATGCCTTTTCAGGAAGCCATCATGCTGCTGGCAGTAGCGATGATGGAAAGTCTGGGTGGTGGGACGAATTAATAGGTCCCAACAAGGCAATTGACACAAATAAATTCTTTGTTGTTTCTCCTAATAATCTAGGTAGCTGTTTTGGTTCTACTGGTCCAATTAGTATTTGTCCTGAAACAGGTGAGGTTTATGGAAAGGCTTTTCCAGCTATTAGTGTATTAGATTGGGTGAACTCTCAAGAAATGCTACTAAGTAAATTAGGAATTAATTCTTGGGCATGTGTTTTAGGAGGGAGTTTGGGAGGAATGCAAGCACTTCAATGGGCAATTACATTCCCTGATAAAATTCAAAGAGCTGGCATAATTGCTGCTGCTGCAAAAGCAAGCTCACAAAACATAGCATTGAATGAAGTAAGTAGAGAGTCAATTAGAAAAGATGTTAATTTTCATGAAGGAGATTATCTAAAAAATGATACTTTCCCCAAGAGCGGTCTCAAGGCAGCAAGAATGTTAGCTCACATAACATATCTTTCAGAAGAAAATATGAACAAAAGATTTGGACGAAAAATCCAAGATGTGGAGTCTCGAGTTGATGATCTGGTTGACTATGAAGTTGAGAATTATTTGCAGTACAAGGGAGAAAAATTCTCACAAGTGTTTGATGCTAATACCTATATTTTGATGACACGAGCAATGGATGATTTTGATCCAGCCAAAAAATTTGATAATGAGCTTAAAGATGCTCTTAAAAAAGTAACAGCAAAGCTTCTCATAGTTGGGTTTAAGTCTGATTGGTTATTTCCTCCTGAAAGAGGCAAAGAAATACAACTTGCAGCCATGCAATCAGGTATTAGTTCTTCTTATTTAGAGTTAGAGGGTCAGCAAGGCCATGATAGCTTTTTATTTGGCAATGAAAGATATCAAAAAAATATTGAGGCGTTTTTAAGAAGTTAAGTGAATAATCCTTTAACAAATATCGTTCAAGATTGGATTCAATCATCAAGTAACGTAATTGACTTTGGATGCGGAGATGGGTCTTTGCTTGAAGAACTTAGGGAACAGAAACAAACCATAGGTTATGGAATTGAAATTGACCCAAATGGAATTCTTTCCTGTTTAAGAAAAAATATTCCTGTAATAGAGAAAAATATTGATGATGGCATAGATGAATTTTCAGAGTGTAGTTTTGATGTTGCAATTATGGCAAGTTCAATACAGTGTCTTAAAGAACCAAATGTGGCTCTTGGTAAAATTCTTAATCTATCTAATAAATGTATTGTTACTATTCCTAACCTTGGATATTGGCGATGTAGGCTAGCGCTCTTGCTTGGACGAATGCCTGTTACACCTAGCTTGCCATCTAGCTGGTATGGAACAGAAAATATTCATCTGTGTACCATAAAAGATTTTGAAGACCTTTGTTCTAAAGAAAATATTATTATTGAGGACAGCATCCATTTAAATAAAGAGAGAAATAAGAGTAAATTTGCTGCAATTGCACCAAATCTTCTATCTTCCGAAGGAGTCTACTTACTTGCTCGAAAATAACAAAATACTTTTAGCCACTTCTAATGCAGGAAAACTTAAAGAGTTCAAAAGAATGTTCGCTAACTTTGAAATTAAATCTCAGGGTGAATTAGGTATTGAAGAGCCAATTGAAGATGGGCTAACTTTTTTAGAAAATGCTCTAATTAAAGCAAGACATGGAGCAGAAAAATCTGGAATGTTTTCTGTTGCAGATGACTCAGGAATTGTTGTGCCGGGATTAAATTTTGCTCCAGGAATATATTCTGCAAGATATGCAGGAGAAGGTGCTAGCGACTTAGATAACAGGAATAAAATAATTGAGGAACTTAATAAGCTTAATTTAGAATCTCTGCCGGCATACTATGTATGCGTTTTAGTAGGAGTTCATTCTGCAGATGATCCTATGCCTATCTTTTCCAGTGGTGAAATTCATGGAGATATTTCTATTGAAGCCTCAGGTGAAGGTGGTTTTGGTTACGATAAGCTCTTTTACCCTTATGGATATAGTATATCTATGGCAACTATGGACCCCAATGAAAAGAATAGGATTAGTCATAGGGCTATAGCTACAAATATATTTTTAGAAAAACTTGAAAACATTAGAGCCAAGTAGCGTTCCTATCTCTTTATATATTCATTTTCCTTGGTGTGAAAAGAAATGTCCTTATTGTGATTTCAACATTGAAACTAATAAACGAGATGGGGATGAAGAAGCATTATTATTTGCAATTTTAAAAGACCTAGATGATTCAACAAAATATATAGGGGCTAGAAAATTTACATCACTCTATTTTGGTGGTGGAACTCCTTCTTTAATATCTGCAAAAATTATTGAAAAAATTATTAGCACGCTTAAAGATAAAGAACTTCTCCAAATAGATTGTGAGATTAGTTTTGAGCTCAATCCAAAAGAAGTTAAAAAAGAATATATCAATGACCTTGTAGGTATAGGAATAAATAGAGTTTCCATTGGTATTCAAAGTTTTGACGCAAAAACTTTGTCTAGCCTTGAGAGAAATCATGATGCCTGTGATTCTCTTAATGCACTTCAGGTCATATCTGAAATGGAATCTGTAGATACAACAATAGATCTAATCTATGGAGTAATGGGGCAAGATATTAACTCTTTAAAAAAAGACATAGAGATATTTTGTAGTTATGACATTAGCCACTTATCAATGTATCAACTTACTATTGAACCCAATACAATCTTTTACAAAAAAGAGTTAAGTCTTCCAGATGATACTTTGATTGAATTAATGGAATCTGAGGCTAAGAAGATTTTAAATGCTAACAATATCAGCCAATATGAAGTTTCTTCATGGTCTAAAGACAATAAGAAGAGCAATCATAATATGAACTATTGGATGTACGGAGATTACTTGGGACTAGGTCCAGGTGCTCATAGCAAGATAACTCAAGAAACTAGTATAAAGAGAATGATTAAGCTAAAAACTGTAGCCTCATATATTAAAGATCCTTCTAAGACTATAGATACTATTATCACCTCAGAATCTTATGACTTGGATTTAGCGATGAATCTTTTGCGAATAAAAGGTGGCCTATCTTTAGAAGAATTAGAAACAAGTCATATATATATTCCAGATTCGTTCTTAGAAAAACGCTTAAAAGGTATTGAAGAAAAACTTTTAGAAAGTGATGGATTTAGAGCTACACAAATTGGATATAAATTCTTAAACGATACTATTAATCTATTTAATTAATTTTTGAAGTGGAAAAGCATAGATATCTCTACCCTCTTTAGCTGCTCTTTTTTGAAATTTTGTTAAGTCAGACGCTTGGTAAGCTGATTTGTCTAGACTTTTGTATCCATGTGATAAATTGATAGCCTCTTCAATTGATTCAGCATAATTCTCCCAATCAGTTGAAATAAATAATTCACCGTTGTCTTTAATTATTGGATGAACTAACTTTAAAAAATCTTTTTTAATTAGCCTTCTTTTATGATGTCTTGCTTTAGGCCATGGATCAGGGCAAATGATTAGGACATCGTCAAAAAGTGGTTCTTTTATCTGCTCAATTAATAATCTTATGTCGCCTGTGGTAATTCTTATATTTAAAAGGCCGAGCTTTTTTATTTCACCAATTAAATAGCCTATCCCTGCTAAATATACTTCGGAACCAATAAATAAAGAATCAGGATTATCTTTTGCAAGCGAAAGTATGTTTTCACCATTACCAAATCCTATCTCAAGAATGATTCTAGAGAAATTATCTTTTTCACTACAAATATCTTCAAAGCTATTGATTAAATATTTAGGTAATAACTTTAGGTTATCCTCTTGGCTTTGAGTGATTCTCCCCCTTCTTTTTACAAAAGAAGGAAGGAATTTGTAGCGCATTATTTTTTAGAGGGTCTGCTTCTTAAGCAGCATCAGACATAAATGCCTTTAATTTCTTAAGTGCTCCATTTTCAATCTGTCTCACTCTTTCTGCAGAGATACTGTACTCTGCTGCAAGGTCATGTAATGTAACCTTATCTTCGGATAAGAATCTTCTTTGAATGATATCTTTGCTTCTATCATCAAGAGTCTTTATTGCTTCGCTTAATCCAGCTAGATTCATTTCTTGTAATTGGTTATCTTCGGCAAGAGTTGCAGGATCAGATCTTTTGTCTTCTAAATATTGAGAAGGTGACATCATTTCGTCTTCTGAATCTCCTCCAACAGGACTATCAAAGGCGGCATCGCTGGATGACAATCGATTTTCCATATGCAATACATCTTTGATTTCTACATTAAGATCTTTTGCAATTTTTTCTGCTTCTTCTTTTGTTAGCCATTCAAGCCCTTTTTTCTTACTCCTTAAATTAAAGAATAGTTTACGCTGAGCCTTAGTGGTAGCTATCTTAACGAGCCTCCAATTTTTGAGAATATATTCGTGTATTTCTGCTTTAATCCAATGAACTGCAAAAGATACAACCTTAACACCTCTGTGTGGATCAAATTTATCAACGGCTTTCATTAGACCAACATTACCTTCTTGAATAATATCTGCTAGTGGCAACCCATAGCCTTGATAGGACCTAGCAATATGAACAACAAAACGAAGATGATGAATAACAAGCTGTCTAGCTGCATCTAAATCATCAGCTTCATATAATTTTAAGGCAAGCTCTTGCTCCTGTTCTTTTGTAAGAATAGGTATCGAATGAACACATGCGAGATAAGATTCTATATCCTTACCTGGCGTGGTTAACTGAATTGGTTGTAACTCTGTTCCCATTTATATAAATTTTTTATAATTAAATATATATATTATTAATATATTTAGACTAATTATACCAATTTTTTATAAAAATCGCTTATAAGTCCTAAATATCTATCTTTTAGGTAGGTATTTCTAAAGCCTACAAAGGCAGGATTAAGTATAGATTCCTCTTTTGTATAGGCTAAAGGTTCTCCTGAAGACATTTGGCATACTCTGCCACCCTGCTTAATAAGACAAGCATGTCCAGCAGCTATATCCCACTCAGAAGTTGGTCCAAATCTTGGGTATATATCAGCTTCATTGTCAGCAAGGGCGCATAATTTGAGAGAGCTACCCTTTTCTACAAGATCATATGCAATATCTTTACTGTTAAGAAAATCTAAGAATTTTCTATCAATCTCAGTTTGATGATTCTTGCTCATGACCAGTCTTAATGGACCATCTTTATATACAAGCTTTCCATCAATCATTTCTTTTATAACTGAATGAGGTCCATAACTCTTATGCTGAATAAACCAGGGAATAAATAAAAATAGCATCAAAAAAATTAAGGCGCTAGTTGGACCAAAGATGTTTGATACAAATAAAGCTAAAGGGCCTATAAAGAAAAACATAGCGCCAAACCTAAAGCGTCTAAGGGGTCTTTGAAAAAAAGATCCTGACCAAATTTTTCCAGTTGCTGGAGCCTCAATAATCCCAAATATAGGCATAGTGTTATCAATCAATGCAATATTAACTGTAAAATTTCCATCTTTATTAATAAACCCTTTAGTCCCATCAAGTGGATCAACTAACCAGTATGGGCCTTTAGGATTTTGGTTTTCAGAATGAAAAGTTTCTTCAGAAATAATAGGAATGTCTGGGGTAATTTCTTTAAGTGATCTGATAATAATATCATTTGCTCTATTGTCTGCTTCTGTTACAGGCGATCCGTCTGCTTTAATTTCTGTATTATAAGATTCAGAGTTATAAACTTCCATGATCGCAACGGAGGCTTCTGCTACAGTGTTTTCTAATGGTTTAAGAATGCTATTTATAAATCTTTGGTTTATTTTCATACCTCAATACTAACAGATAAGCTAGATATAACTATTTGCAAAGAGTTTCAGGAGTATTTTTGTAATCTAGAACATCTAGCATCCTGAAGAAGATATCAGTATTATCCATTTCTCCTGAAAATAAATGCGCACCTGGGCCATAAGCAAAGACTCCAACCGGGACTCCAGTATGATTTTTTGATCCCCATGATACTTTTACTGAGGTATCTGATTCATCGAGGATCTGAAGATCTCCTGTTTCATGATCTGCCGTAATAATTAATAGAGTTTCTTGATCTTCAGTAACAAAATCAATTATATTCCCGATAGTTGCATCAAAGTCTGTAAATTCGGCAAAAAGATATTCCAAATTATTTGAATGGCCAGCCCAATCTATCTGACTACCTTCAGACATTAAAAAAAATCCATTACATGTTTTAGAATTATTGGATAAATAATTAAGCGCAACTTTAGTCATTTCAAGCTGACTTGGCATATCTTTTTCAGTTCTCATGATCCCATCTTCTGCAAACAAGCCTAAAAGATTTTTGTTTGAATTTGTTGTGAGGTTCAAAAGATCTGACTTTGAGTTTAGTAAAGTATATTTTTCTTTGTCTATATCAAAAGATTTAAAATATTTAATGCCTCCACCGAAAGCTACGTTAATTGTAGAACTTAAAAGCTGTGAGGCTATTTCTTTTGTTTTGTATCGACTATCTACATGGGAAAAAAAAGCTGCAGGAGTTGCATGAGTTACTGATGATGTTGCCACAACCCCGGTTAAGTAGCCTCTTTTTGATAACAATTCAGTAATAGTCTGAAGAGGCTCTTTATCTGGCGTCATTGACAAATATTTATTTTTTGTTTTCTTTCCAGTTGCCCATGTTGTTGCAGCTGCAGCTGAATCTGTTATTAAATCATTTGAAGATTGGGTTGTGCTAGTTCCAATATGAGGCATTTGATCCAATGCTAATTGATAATTGTCTCCGCCTATTGCCAATCTTGATAATGTAATGTGATTCATGCCCATACCATCGCCAATTAAAAGAATAATGTTCTTGGGTTTATCTTTTTTATCAAAAGATTCAATTTGATAGATTGTAGATTCTATATCACCTTTTAAAAATGAATCCTCTATAGACTTTGCAGATAGGTCTGATGATAGAAAAAAAGATATAAAAAAAATAATGAATACTGATCTCATAACTAAGGCTGCAAGTTTTCCATTCTCAATTTTGTAGCAGTATTTTCATTATCGGGATAATTGAAATCATATATTGAGGCTTCCCAGCCACCATACATAGAGTTTGTAATCATGAACCACTTACTCCCCCACATATTTCTATATTTGTAAGCCAGCATCTTTCTTTCCTCTGGAGCAAGCGCTGTCTCTTGTCTTGGAAGAAAATCACTTAGTTGATCACCAACTATCATAATAATCCTATAATCTTCTGCTATGAGAGCTCTTCTTGAGGTTTTATCCGAAGCCCAGCCTGATTCTCCCTTCATCATAAGAACATCTCTATCTTTATCTAATGGCAGACCTAAGTCCTCTAAATTCTTTCTTGTTGCATCCTCTAATTCAGCAACTCTATTGGTTACATAAAAGATCTTAACTCCCTTAGATTCAGCTTCTTTCAAGAAATCAGCAACTCCGGCAACTGCTGGAGCCCTGGCTTCATTGCCCCAATCTATCCATCCATTTGGATAAGATAAACCATTAATAATAGTTCTAGCTTGGAAAGCAGAGTTGTCTAACACTGTTTCATCAACATCTAAAATGATTGCTGGAGGTTTATCATTGAAATTATTTATTTGCTCTAATGCAGCTGTCCAGCTTGAATCAAATATAGATTCATCTAGATGTGCAGATGCAGCTGCAAAAGTTTGCATGTTATTTGCAATAAATTCTGTTGAAGTTTGAGCATACAAGATCCCTAGTAGGGATTGTTTTTGAAACTCATTACTAATTGGTTTGTCTATATCCTCATTATTTACGTTTACAGAAACTGCACATCCGTTGATAAATGCTAGTAAAAAAAACAAATATATTGACTGGCGTGCTTTCATGAGTGACTCAGATTATAATGCTTTTAAACATTTAAAGTTACAATTATGAACCTAGAATTAATAGAAAATTTAAAACAGATTCAAAATGGCCTTGTTAAACTCAGCATGGACAGGAAGGTTGTTTTACCTCATCACAAAACTTTTGAATTAGTTGAAGAAATGAGAACTGCCGTTAACAAATCATTGGAGATTGCTGAAAATGGATAATGCTACTTGCTTTGAAGTAAATATCAAAAATGGCGTTGCTCATTTAAATATGAATCGACCGGATAAATTTAATTCAATGACCCGGCTCTTTTGGAAAGAGTTACCAGAAATAATTAAAGAAATAGATAAAGGTGCCCAGGCAAGAGTCATTTTGTTAACTGGAGAAGGTAAACATTTTAGTTCTGGTATGGATCTTGGTAATTTCTCAGCAGGAAGTACAGATAAGAAGAAAGATCCAGCAAGACTGAGAGAGGTTTTCTATCATGAGGTCTTGGAACTTCAAGATGCTTTTACAGCACTTGAAGAGTGCAGAATGCCTACAATTGCTGCAATTCAGGGCGCTTGCGTTGGGGGTGGAATTGATATGGTTGCTGCTTGTGACATGAGATATTGCTCTGCGGATGCCTTCTTTAAAATTGCAGAAGTAGATATTGGAATTGCTGCAGACGTGGGAACTTTACAAAGACTTCCAACTCTAATACCTATAGCTGCAGTCAGAGAGCTTGCATATACTGGTAGGAAATTTGATGCTGTTGAAGCCAAGACGCTAGGAATGGTAAATGAGGTGTTTGAATCTTATGAAGAACTAATGGTTGAGGTTGAAAAAATTGCTCAAACTATTGCGAGCAAGTCACCATTAGTTACAAGAGTTATTAAAAAGCAGATTAATTATGCAAGAGATCATAGCGTGCAAGATTCCTTAGATTATCATGCAGCATGGAATTCGAGTCTCTTAAGTGGAAGAGATATGGAGGCTGCAATGACTTCTTATATGAACAAAGAGAATGGTGAATATGATGATCTTGAGGAGCAAAAAAGTTTTTGGGAAAAAGACGGTTTAGTCCCTTAGAAAAACAGGCTCAGATGCAGTTGATAGTTCCTTTGAAAAGTAATAGCCCTCTTCAGCAAATTTATTAATACTTTTTGCATCCTTAATTTTATTTTTAATTAGCCAATTCGTCATAGTTCCTCGAACTTTTTTAGCATAAAAGCTAATAATTTTATATTGGCCATTTTTATAATCTTTGAAGACTGGAGATACAACATTAATATCTTCTGGCATTTCTCCAAGGACTGAAAAATATTCTTTTGAAGCTAAGTTAACTAACAAGTTAGATTTTTGTGATTTCAACTCATCACTTATATTTGCTTGAATTTTATTTCCCCAAAATTCATATAAATTTGATGCTGTATCAGTTTTTAATTTCGTTCCCATCTCAAGACGGTAAGGCTTGATTACATCAAGAGGTCTGAGTATTCCATAAAGTCCTGATAATATTCTTAAGTGCTTTTGTGCAAATTTAACATCACTCTTATTAAGCTCGTCTGCTTTTAAGCCTTGATATACGTCTCCTTTAAAAACAAATAAAGACGCTTTTGATTCAGCTGATTCAGTTTTACTAGCAGTCCATGATTGATATCTATCAAAATTAAGGGTTGCTAACTTATCACTTAAGCCCATCAACGAAGCGATATCTTTTGGTTCTTTTGCTTTTAAAGTTTTAATTAATTTGCTCGATTGGCTTAAAAACTGAGGCGCGGTATGATTCTCTGTAGTTGGAACAGAGTAATCTAAGGTTTTTGCAGGTGAAAGAACTATAATCATGCTCATAATTCTAACGAAATCTTTAAGAGACTTCTAATGAAAATTGTAGAAAAATGCATAAATTTACTTGGAAAGAACATTTCTTACCTAATTCCCATTATGACATTGCTTATGGTTATCATTGTTGTAAGTCGATATTTCTTTGAATCTGGAAGAACTGACCTTCAAGAGTTAGTAATGTACTTCCACTCCCTTATTTTTTTAGGTTGCGCTGGTTACGTGTTTAATAAAGATGAGCATGTTCGTGTAGACATTTTTTATCGCGACGCATCTTCAAAATATAAGAACATAGTAAATTTAATTTGCGGCATAATCTTTTTGCTCCCTGTAACCATAATTATTTTTATATATTCAATTGATCTTGTAATTATGTCTTGGAGTATTAAGGAGACATCAACCGAACCAGGTGGGCTGGCTTACGTATATATTCAGAAATCTTTTATATTTTTATTTCCTTTAACTCTAATAGGGGCTTTTTTATATAAAGCAGTTAGGCTTATATGGAAATAATCCCTCTATTATTATTGGTCTTAGTTTGTGCTGCGTTGGTCTTGGGATATCCTGTTGCACTAACTCTTGCAGGAGCATCAATCCTCTTTTCTTTACTTTGCATACCTGCAGGCATTTTTGATCCTGATATTTTTAAAAGTATTCCCTTAAGAATTTTTGGGATTATGAATAATGTCACTTTGCTTGCAGTACCTTTATTTATTTTTATGGGAACTATATTAGAGAAATCTGGAATAGCAGGGAGAATGCTTGAAAATATGGCATTGGCATTTAAAAATTTTCGTGGCGGTCTTAGTATTTCAATTATTGTGGTAGGTGCTCTTTTAGCGGCAAGTACTGGAATAGTTGGAGCAACAGTTGTGACTATGGGATTAATATCTTTACCAGTTTTGATCCAACAGGGCTATAAGAAAGATTTTTCTACAGGCTTGGTTGCAGCAACTGGGACTTTGGGTCAAATTATTCCGCCCTCAATTGCTTTGGTTTTACTTGGTGATGTTATATCTAATGCCTATCAGAGAGCCCAAAATAATATGGGCATCTTTTCTCAAAAAACTGTTACCGTTGGTGATCTTTTTATTGGAGCTATTGTTCCTGGCATCCTTATTTGCTCTTCCTACTTGTTGTACACCATTTATCAGAACTCAAAAAATGAAAACATACAATTTTTGCATGATTTGGCATCACCCCCAAGGACAGAGATTTTAAAAACATTGGCTCTGCCTTTAGTGCTTATTGTTTTAGTCTTGGGGTCTATTATTGGTGGAATTGCTACTCCAACTGAAGCAGCAGCCATTGGTGCAATGGGTGCGATGATAATCGCATTGATCAATGGAAAGCTTTCACTGAATTTTTTAAAAGAAACTAGTGAGAAGACCGCAATTGTTACCACTATGATTTTCACTATTTTAATTGGTGCGTCCATATTCTCTTTAATCTTTAGAGGTGTAGGTGGAGATGATTTAATAGAACTTATTTTTAGCGGTATTCCTGGCGGACCTTATGCCGCATTAATATTTGTATTGCTTATAGTTTTCTTGCTTGGCTTCATTTTAGATTTTATCGAAATTTGTTATGTCATTGTTCCGCTTGTAGCGCCACCACTTTTAATGATGGGCTTTGATCCTGTATGGCTTGCAGTATTACTTGCTATTAATCTTCAGACATCATTTTTAACTCCTCCATTTGGGTTCTCATTGTTTTACTTAAGAGGAGTTGCTGATGCAAGTATTAAAACTTCTGAAATATATAAAGGTGTAATACCGTTTATCTTGATTCAATTATTAATACTTATACTAGTATTAATTTTTCCGAGTATTGTTTTATGAAGAATCTAAAATTTTTAATCATATTTCTAATCATCTCATCATGTTCGAATGAGAGTATAGATACCAAGATCTCATTTGATATTTTTGAGAAGCAAAGTATTCGTTTTCAAGCTTCATCTGAAGAAGATAATCAATCTATAAGACTTGGTTCTGGTCGCCTTATTTTAAAAAAAATCCAATTGCCAGAAAAAAATAATTATCATCATGCAAATGCAAAAATTTCTTTAGTTTCTGCGGGAGATCCATGGGACAAATCTGGATCTTTCTTTATTGTTCCAACTTCATCGGATTATTCTGTTCTAGATTTAGCTAATAAAAATTTTCCAGGCAATGGAGTGACTGAAGCATTTCCAGGGATACAAAAGTTTGTAACTGAAGATGGTGATTATTATCCACCTTTAGAGTTGTTGAGGTTTATTACTCCATTTGGAGTTGGTTACTTTAATACTCAAGATTGCTGTGAAAAGTTAAAGCCTGTTTATATAGCTAAGTGGGAAGATAATATTTCGTGGAATGAAGATATATCGCATTTATTGCCACTTTTAAAAGGTGAAATTTTGGTTGGTGTTTATATTGATACTTGGTCAGATAAGGGTTGGGATATAGATGTAGGACTAGAATTTTCAGGGCCGACTTCTAAAAATCAAATACAAAATCAAACTATTGTTTCTTTGGTGAATACAACTCCCTTTGCAGCTGGTCAGAATGGTTATGACCAATTTGGGAAAGCGCCCTTGGTTACAAGCTTTGATTTGAAGGAAGATGAAGATGAGGTATTCCTTTATTACTTAACAACAGGCCATGGAGGGCATGGAACAGGTGATGAGTTTGTAAAAAAAACAAATATCGTAAGCCTTGATAACCAGGTTGTTGCTGAGTTCATTCCATGGAGAGATGATTGTGCTTCCTTTAGAAGATTTAATCCAAGCTCAGGTGTGTGGACAGAAAAGACTGAATGGAAAGGTGAAGAAATTGAAGAGCGAATTGCATCATCTGATTATTCTAGGTCTGGTTGGTGTCCAGGCAGCAAAGTCTCACCAAAGAAAATTAGCTTAGGTAAATTAAAGAAAGGTAGGCATGAGCTAAGTATCTTTATACCAAATGCTCAAGTTACAACTGAAACAGAGTTTAATTTCTGGAATATTGCTGCATATATAGTTTACTAACTAATCTCTCTTGCAAAATCAGCAGTTTGCTTAACTCCACCAATTGGAAAAAAGTGAACTTGTTCAATATTCAGATCTGGATCTTTCAATTTATATGCGGCTAATCCCTCTAAAATCTCAGTAGGCTTGTAAGGCAATAAGAGCTTTGTGATATCTTTAGCTCTTTTGGTAAGTACTTTCATTGATGGTCCTATGCCACATTGAATAGAGAACTTTAAAAGAGTTTGAAGTTTTGCTGGACCGGAAATACCAATGTGAATTGGAATATCAATACCATCTTTTTTAAGATTCTCTGCCCATGAAATGACTGTATTAGCATCAAAACAAAATTGTGTAGCTATAGCCATTTTTGCATCAGTTCGCTTAGAAAATTCCTGCTTCCATGAAAGAGCACTAGAGGTATTTTTCTTTCCTCCATCTGGATCAATGTCTTTGCTGCCCTCTGGATGGCCTGCCACATGAAGCCTTGTGAAACCCAGTTTATCAAATTCACCTGTTTCAATAAGTTGCATAGAAGAGTCAAACTCTCCTAGTGGTTGCGATGAGCCTCCTGCTAGCAAAAGTGCCTCACTAACATTTGCTTCATTTTGATACATAGATAACCATTCAGTTAACATATTCTTATCTTTAATAATTCTTGCTGGAATATGCGGCATCACTGAAAAACCCTCAGCATTTATTCTTTTAGCAGTAGCAACCATGGTCTTAATATCTTCTTTTTCAGATAAATGGGCGATATAAACTCTGGTATTTGCAGGAAGAGTTTCAGCAAAGCTTTCAACCTTAGCAGCAGAATTAGGAACTACTTCAATTGAGTAGCCTGAAACAAAATCTTTAAGAGCATCACTTGCCATTACTTATCCCCTTTATAAGCTAAATTACCTGATCAAGTCCGGCATTATTTTTTTCTAGAACTCTTTCTGCTCTATAACTTGATCTCACCATTGGTCCTGATACAACTTCTAAGAAGCCTTTTCTTAAACCTAGATCTCTATAATAATTAAATTCTTCTGGGGTGACCCATTTTTCAATAGGTAGATGGTTTAAGGTTGGTCTTAGATATTGCCCAAGAGTTAGGATATCAACATTATTAGCAATTAAATCATCCATAGTCTTTTCAATTTCATCGTCAGTCTCTCCAAGCCCAAGGATTAAACTGGTTTTTGTTAAAACATTTGGATTAATCCTCTTAGATTCAGCTAAGACATCAAGGGTTTGCTGATATCCTGCTCTAATATCTCTTACAGGATGAGTAAGTCTTTCAACAGTTTCCATATTTTGTGCAAATACTTCAATTCCTGAATTTACGATTGTCTGAATAGAAGAGTAAATGCCCTTAAAATCTGGTGTTAACGCCTCTACTGCAGTATTTGGATTGCTTGCTTTAATGGCCTTTACTGTCTGAGCATAATGCTCTGCGCCACCATCAGCTAAATCATCTCTGTTAACTGAAGTAAGAACAACATACTTAAGCCCCATGACTGAGACAGCTTTAGCAGTATTTTTTGGCTCCTCATGATCAAGCCAGCCTTTTGGATTACCAGTATCTACTGAGCAAAATTTACATGCTCTTGTACAAACAGAACCCATTAACATAAATGTAGCAGTTCCATTGGACCAACATTCAGAAATATTAGGACACATACCTTCTTCACATACTGTATTAAGGCGCTTTTCTTTGACTTGTTGTTTAACAGCATTGTAGCGAGGATCAAAGGTGGCTTTTACACGAATCCAATTTGGCTTTCGCGTATTTGGAATGTCTGAATACTTGTTAGCTTTCTGACCATTCTTCACAGCTTTAATGCCATCTCTATTTACAATTTTTACTGTTGGAATAATTTCCATAATTATAATTGGTTGCCTAATGTTTTTATTGCTAAAGATTCAACCTCTTTGAGGTCTATAGTATCAATAAAATCTTTTATTTGCGTTACCTTTAATCCCTCATATCCACATGGATTAATTTGCTTAAATGGTTTTGTATCCATGTCCACATTCAAACTAATACCATGATAAGTTTTGCCTCTTGATATTCTTAAACCAATTGAGGCAATCTTTTTATCCTGAACATAAACTCCAGGAGCGCCGCTTATTATATTAGTTTCAATACCATATTGCTTTAGTAGATCTTGAATAAAGTCCTCTAAATTTTTTACTAACGCTTTTGGGCCCCACTTTAAAGTTTTAATATCAAGTAGGAAGTAAATTACTAATTGACCAGGTCCATGATAGGTTACCTCTCCACCCCTATCGGTTTGTATGACTGGAATATTTTTAGCATCAAGGATATGTTCCTTGCTTGCAGCTGTTCCAAGGGTAAATACTGGTGGATGCTCTAATAACCAAATCTGATTTTCAAAATTAGGTTTTGTTATATGCGCCTTCATAGCATCATATGAATCTTGGTAATTGATAAGTCCAAGTGATTTAAAGGTTAAATCATTTTCCACTAATTATTTCTAGCCTCAATAAAAGCATTCTCTGAGATTGCATGATATGCAGAAACTTCGTCATGGAAATTTTTGTAGGATTGATAGACTTTATTAATAGTTGGATCATCAGCCGCATTCTCTTCCATAATTTCATGAGCTATAACCTTGAATTCAGCAATAACATCATTTGGTAATTTTCTTAACTCCACCCCATGTACATCTATTAGCTCTCTTAAAGCTCTATTGTTTCTAGCAGTGTATTCATCTAGAGTATCTTGGTTAACTGCTTTTGCAGCTGTCTCGATAATAACTTGAAGATGCTCTGGAAGAGACTCCCAGGCTTCTTTATTAATTAAAAGCTCAAGCATTGAACCTGGTTCATGCCAACCTGGATAGTAATAGTACTTAGCAGCTTGTTGAAAACCAAAAGTTAGATCATTGTAGGGTCCGACCCACTCAGTTGCATCAATTACACCGGTTTGAAGGGCAGTAAAGAGTTCGCCGGCTGGCAGAGTTACAGGAATTCCACCAGCTCTTTTAAAAACCTCGCCACCAACTCCAGGTATGCGCATTTTTAAGCCTTTAATATCTTCTAGAGAATTAATCTCTTTGTTAAACCAACCAAACATCTGGGTTCCAGTATTGCCAGCAGGCATCGGATGAATATTAAAGGGCTCATAAATCTCTCTCCATATCTCAAGTCCTCCGCCTCTATATACCCATGCATTTATTTCATCAGAGGTAAATCCAAAAGGAACGCCTGAAAAAAATTGAGCTGCTGGAACTTTTCCCTTCCAAAAATAACTTCCACTATGTCCCATTTGATGAGAGCCGCTTGATACTGCATCAAAAACTCCAAAAGCTGGAACTTGTTCGCCAGCTCCATAAACAGTAATTTTCATTTGGCCATTGCTCATTTCTTCTACCAGATTTGCAATCTTTTCAGGTGCCATACCAAGACCAGGGTAATTTTTAGGCCATGCTGTAACTAATCGCCAATTATACGTTTCTGCTATCTTAGATTCATCGCTCATATCTACAGAAGTATCATTAGAGCATGAAGCTATTAAGATGAGTCCTAAGATAGTGGATAAATGCTTATGTTTCATTATATTTTCTCAAGTTTTGCAAAAGACAAGACTAGCCATTTAGTTCCTGATTTATCAAAGTTGATTTGCACTCTTGCTGCCTCTCCGGTTCCCTCATAGTTAAGAACTATGCCCTCTCCAAATGATGGGTGCAAGACTTTTTGACCTAATGCAAAACCTATTTCATCCTCAACCTTGTATTTTGATTCTTTTGCAGCAGGGAATTCTCTTCTCGTATAAGCAGTTGTAGTCTGAGCACGGGGCCTTATTTCATCCATTAATTCTTTAGGAATCTCTCGGATAAATCTTGAGGGAGGATTAAAAGTATCTGATCCATGCAATCTTCTTGATTCAGCATAGGTAATATAAAGCTTTTGCATTGCTCTTGTTATGCCTACATAACATAACCTTCTCTCTTCTTCTAATTGAGAAATACTATCCATAGAGCGACCATGAGGAAATAAACTTTCCTCTAATCCAGTCATCAAAACCAATTTAAACTCTAAACCTTTAGCTGAGTGGAGTGTCATGAGTTGAGCTGCATCATCATGCTCGCTGGCTTGCCTGTCTCCTGAATCAAGAGAAATCATATCTAAATAGTCTTCTGCTATTTCAATATTTTTCTTTTCATCATTTGTGCTTTGCTCGAAATTTTTAGTGGCAGTAATTAACTCTTCTAAATTTTCGGTTCTAGTTTTTCCTTTTTCACCTGGCTCTTTGCCATGGTAGGCATAGAGTCCTGATGTTTGAATAATGTATTCCATTAATTCAGACAAAGAATTGCTTTCGGCTAATTCTCTACACGTTGCAATTAATTCTAAATAAGATCTAAGCCCGCTGCCTCCCTTTCCTGAAATAACTCCTTCATCAATTAACTTTGCAGATGCTTTGATATATGAAATGTTATCTTTTTTTGCAGCACTTCTTATTTTACTTAAAGTTTTTTCGCCAACGCCTCTGGTTGGATTGGATATAGATCTTTCAAAAGAGGGATTGTCTGAATGGTTAAAAATGATCTTTAGATAGCTAATAGCATTTTTAATTTCTAGTCGTTCATAAAACCTTTGGCCACCATATATTCTATATGGAATAGATGATCTTAATAAGGCCTCTTCTAGAGCACGTGATTGAGCATTTGATCTATATAAAACAGCTGCATCTTCATATAACTCACCTTTGTTCATCCACTCTCTGAGGATATCAGCCACGAAACGAGCCTCGTCTTGCTCGTTATAGGCTTGGTACAAAATAATATTTTCGCCCTCAAGCTGCTCAGTCCATAAATTCTTGCCAAGCCTATCACTATTATTTTCAATTAATGCATTTGCTGCGGAAAGAATAATATTGGTAGATCTATAATTTTGTTCAAGTCTTATTGTTTCAGATTGTTTAAAGGTTTTTGTAAAAGAAGCTACATTCTCTACTTTGGCACCTCTCCATCCATAGATAGACTGATCATCATCTCCTACAGCGGCAATAGAGGCATGGGATGAAGCTATCTCTAATAACCATTTATATTGAATCGCATTAGTATCTTGGAACTCATCAATTAAGATTGTTTTAAACCTTGTATGAAAGTAGGATCTGACTGATTCACTATTTTTTATAACCTCATAGGACTTGAGTAAGAGTTCGCCAAAATCAAGTAGATTATCTTGAGTGCAAATCTCTTCATACTCTTTGTAAATCTTCTTGATGGTTTCTTTGAAAAAATCTCCATGGTCTTGTACTGATGAGGATCTAAGACCGTCATCTTTCCAGGAATTAATTTGCCACTGGCTTTGACGAGACGGCCATGAAGCTTCATCTAGATTTAATTCTTTGGCAATTCTCTTAATAATTCTTAATTGATCGTCAGAATCCAAAATAGTAAAGCCACTTTCAAGTCCTGCTTCTTTATGGAAGCGTTTTAACATCCTGTGAGATAAACCATGAAAAGTTCCACACCATAAATCCATTGCAGGAGATTGAAGTAATTCTTCAATTCTAGAGCGCATTTCTGCCGCAGCTTTGTTGGTAAAGGTAACTGCCATAATGGCTGCTGGATTTTTTTGTAACGCCTCTACTTCCCATGCAACTTTATGAACAAGAACTCTTGTTTTTCCTGAACCTGCACCTGCAAGAACCATAAGATGCTGCTTTTCCGAAGTCACAGCTTTACGCTGTTCTTCATTTAAGTTGTCTAATATGTAAGATACATCCATTTAGGGATTCATTTTTTTGCTTAGGAAGGATATTCTAACCTTATGTCAACGAAATTATTACGCAAGATTAAAAATACTATTCCTGAATTAAGAAAATCTGAAAAGATTGTGGCTGAATATATTTTAAAAGACCCCAAATCTATTATTACTCTTAAAACTGCAGATGCTTCTTCTCTTATGGGAATTAGTGAGCCTACTCTTATAAGATTTTGTAAAGCTATGGGCTTTACGGGTTATCAGGAGCTTAAAATTAATTTATCTCAACAACTAGCGGCAGATGATTATTTTGAAATCTATGAGATATACCCAGATGATTCAATACATGATTTATGTGAAAAAGTTTTTGATACTGCAGTTAGTGAAATCTTAAATGTTAGATCGCAAATTGATCAAGATATCTTAGAGCAAGCCATTCAAGCTTTAGCAAAAGCTAGAAGGGTCGAGTTTTATGCTTTTGGTGGTTCAGCGCCAGTTGCAATGGATGGGCAGCATAAGTTTTTTAGATTAAAAATACCTACCTCTTGTATCTCTGATCCGCATATTCAATTTATGTCTGCAAATTCCTTAAGTAAAAATGATGTCGTTGTAGCTATTTCCCAGTCTGGAACAACAACCGCAATTGTCGACAGTGTTAAGACTGTAAGAGAATCAGGAGCAAAGGTAATAGGAATAATGCCTGGCAATACACCATTGGCTGATATTTGTGATCTTTCTTTAACTATTAATGTTGGTAGCAATGACAGATTAACTATGCCTCTAACATCAAGGTTAGCCTACACAGCTGTTATTGATGTTTTAACGATGGGTGTGGCTCAATTGAGACCTGAGGCACAGGATCATTTATATAATATTGCTGATAGCCAAAGATCATTAAAAATAGATTCTTAATTTTATAGGGGAATTATATGAATAGAGTTCTAGAGCATTTGGGGTGCAAGTACCCAATCGTTCAAGCGCCAATGGGATGGATAGCAAGGAGCCAGCTCGCTTCAGCGGTTTCTAATGCTGGAGGTTTTGGGATTATAGAGACCTCATCTGGTGAAGTTGAAAACTGTAAAGAAGAAATACAAAAGATGGCTAATCTTACAGATAAACCTTTTGGTATCAATCTTCCTTTACTGTTTTTAAAAGATGACAGCATGGTTAATTTTATTGTTGAGCATGGTGTTAAGTTTGTAACAACTTCAGCTGGAGACCCTTCAAAATATATAGGTGTCTTAAAAGATGCAGGTATTACTGTTTATCATGCTGTACCAAATGTAGCAGGAGCTATGAAAGCTGTTGCAGCTGGAGTAGATGGCTTGGTGGTTGAGGGTACTGAAGGTGGTGGATTTAAGGGTATGGAAGAAATTGGCTTGCTTGTTCTTATTCAAGCTATAAGAAAACAATCTGATATACCCATTATTGCTGCTGGTGGTATTGTTGATGGAGTTGGTATGGCTGCAGTTTTTGCTGCAGGAGCTGAAGGAATACAAATGGGGACTAGGTTTGTTTCAAGCAAAGAAAGCCCAGTGCATGATAACTTTAAAAATAAAATTATTGATTCAGATGAAGCCGGTACATGGATTTTAAATAAAAAATCAAAGCCTTGTATAAGAGCTTTAAAGTCTGAGATGACAAGCAAAATACATGAAGAAGGTGTTATGGAAATGACAGCTCTAATGAATATTAAAGATTTATATTTTGGTGGAGATATGGAGGCAGCGCCTGCATTATCTGGTCAATCAGTCGGCCTTATTGATAGTGTAAAATCTGTAGAGACTATAATTAAAGAAACTATCAGTGAATTTAATACAACCTGCTTAAAGCTTTCAAAGGAGACATTTGATGAGTGAAGAAACAAGAGATTTTTTTAAAACCTATACTGACTTCGTAACCAAAGTTACTAGTGATCCGAGTCTGGACTTAGATGCTCTAAAGGAGCGTCTTGATGAAATCGAAGCAGATTCTCCGATTAAAACCCCAAGACTATTAACTGCGGCCCTTGGTCTTGGAAGCGAAACAGGTGAGTTTGTAGAAATTGTTAAAAAAATGTTTTTACAAGGCAAGCCTGCTTCAGAAGACAACATCTTTCATATGAAAAGAGAGCTTGGTGATATTATGTGGTATTGGACTACTGCTTGTGCTTCTCTTGGATTAGATCCATATGAAGTGATTAGCGAAAACCAAAAGAAACTGGAAGCTAGGTATGGTGAAAAGTTTGAGGTTGGTCGC
Source organism: uncultured SAR86 cluster bacterium (assembly GCA_902509965.1). GTDB lineage: Bacteria > Pseudomonadota > Gammaproteobacteria > Magnimaribacterales > D2472 > MED-G78. The sequence goes on along the minus strand of CABWZP010000001.1, from coordinate 56,095 downwards.
AGCGAAGTCAGACAAGATGGTGATTTGTAAATTAGTGAATAGCTGTTCATAAAAATGGAGAATAAAGAGAAACAACCTAAAGAAGAATTGCCTTCAGCAGCTGATGACTGTGCTGATGTAACCTCAAAACATGAAAGATTTAAAAAATCTTCAGATAAACCCAAATTTCCGCCAATTGACTACGAGAAACCTCCTCACTTTTAAACTAAACTATATGGTCCTCTCTTTCTTTCTTTGCTGTTCTAGTAATACCTTCTTTTGAGGTATATTCATTAGTAATTCCTTTAGAGCCAGCTTTATCCTTTTTGGACATATTTAGTAAAATCACTACAGCGCTCAAAGCTGCAATTACAATTATTGTTAATATTAAATTACTCATAATTATTCTATAGCCTCAGTTATCATGTAAAAAAATTGATTTGGTGAAAAGGATGTAGGAATAAACGCGCCCACCCCATTAGGAACTGTTGATACCCAATTTGATTGGGTAAGATCATTTGAAACTAATTTCATTTTCCTCTCATTTGAGATATTCAAAACTGGTTCATACAAGCTTGATCTAACCACAACAATATTCCTATTAAAATCAATCATTATGTATTGGCCATCATACCCAATAGTTGAAGTAATCCAATCCCCATTGGGACAATTATTATTCTCATCCAAAGGTCTTGAGCATAAATTCCAAAATTGAAGTCCGTAGGAGTTGAGACTTGCAATAGAATCTACATAATTTCTATAGCTAACTTTATCGCCCTCCCACACGCCCCCCAGTAATAACATGTGGCCAAATTTAGCATAATCCCTTGCTGTGGAATCAAGACAACAGTAAGCCAAATAATTACCATTAGATTGGCCAGCATCAACAAAATCTTTCCACCAAGTGGCATTAATTCCTATTTTTGAAAATAACTGATAGTCAGCATATGTTTGGAGGTCTTGACCAGTTGCTCTCAATAAAATTTCTCCTAAAACCTGAGTATCACAATTTGAGTATTTAAAATCCCCCCGATTGTAAATTACGGTATCAGAGTACCAAGGTTGTATAACCCCGCTTTCTGCAAAGTTTCTATCAATACATTTTGTTAATTGATCATCTGAGAAAACTAAATTTCCACCTGAGGAAGAATCAGAGGTGTTTTTACATGTATATAAATCATTTAAATTGTTATCAAAGCACATTGGATCAAGGCCCGAGCGCATATCTAATAAATTCTTTATGGTGATAGATGATCTTTCATCATTAGCCCACTCTTGTATAAAAATAGATGCTGGATCATTGATAGATGCAATAAGTTGATTTTCTTCAGCAATACCAATTAAAAAACTTACAAATGATTTTGAAGATGACCAAGAAGTAACATAACTGTTAATAGTTTTGTTGCCATATAGATCTTCTAAACGGGATTCGCTTATTCCAGTTATATTTCTTAGCGTATTTTTTTCGCCAGCTAAAATTCCTCTATATCTCTCATACACAAGTTCGCCATCTTTGATAACAATAGCTGCTTGGGTATAAGCGCCATCCTGAAATGCATAATCAAAAGCTTGATCTAACTTTGAGGATGACATTCCCGCACTTTCAGGAGTAACAACATCCCAGACTAAGGGGTGTGTTGGATATTGATTAGGAACTACCGGATCAGGAGCTAAAGGGCTGCTTCCACCTCCCCCGCATGAAACTAAAAAAAATATTAAATACAAATAAAGAAGTTTTTTAAAAGACTCCATTTAAATTATTAGCATTCCTTATGAAGACTTCCTTATAAATTCTTGAGAAGCTTCTTCATATTCAGACTGGATTCTGTCTACAAGCTCTTGAACTGGTGGGGAGTCAACTATTCCACCAATACCCTGACCTGAGCCCCATATATCTTTCCATGCTTTAGCATCAGTATTGCCACCCGAACCAAAGTTCATGCTGCTTTTATCAGCTTCCGGTAAATTATTTGAGTCAAGTCCAGCTTTATCAATTGAAGGTTTTAAATAATTGCCATGTACGCCTGTAAATAATGAAGAATAAACAATATCACTTGCTGCACTTTCTTCTAACATCTTCTTATACCCAATATCAGCATTAGCTTCTTCGGTAGCAATAAATCTAGTCCCCATATAAGCAAGGTCAGCACCCAAGGCTAAAGAGGATGCAACTGAGTATCCATCTCCAATCGACCCAGAAAGAATAATAGTGCCATCAAACCACTCTTTAACTTCTCTTACTAATGCGAATGGTGAAAGTGCTCCTGCATGCCCACCTGCTCCTGCACATACTAAAATTAAACCATCGACTCCCTGTTCAGCTGCCTTCTTTGCATGCCTAACACTTATAACATCATGAAAAACCAATCCTCCATAACTATGGGCAGCCTCAACAAGCTCAGCTGGGGGTCTTAAGGAAGTAATAATGATTGGAACTTCGTGCTCTACACAAGTCTGCATATCATCCATAAGGCGATCATTTGAGCCATGGCATATTTGATTTACAGCAAAAGGTGCAACTTTTGCATCAGGATTTGCAGCTTGATACTCAGCGAGTTCAGTTTTAATCCTAACAATCCACTCTCCCAAGACGTGTTGAGGTCTTGCATTAAGTGCCGGGAAAGAGCCCACTATTCCAGCTTTACATTGAGCAATTACAAGCTCAGGACCTGAAACTAAAAATAATGGAGAACCTATAACAGGTATTGATAAATTGCCTTCAAGAATTTTTGGTAATGACATGATTTGTTTTTAATTTATTTTATTTACAGCGACATTCTAACTCAAAATAATTAATGAATTTGTAATTTTTTCTTCAAAGACTTTATGCCATCAGACTGCTGAACATTTTTTGTCTTGAAAAATAATTCATGGTTTTTTTCAAGCAACTCTAAATTATATAAATAATTTACCATCAAACCCTTTGACTGCATTATGCCTTTCTCAGACAAATCAGCATTCAGATTAATTTTTTCTAATATTGCTCCATTGCCTAAATGAAATTTAGCTACTGGATCATTTGGTGAGTTATCTTCTCTTTCAGATTCAGTTAAATATAAAATTGCTTGGGTCATAAGGCCGTCTTCATCCATATCTTCATAAATTGATTTTTTTTCTAGCCATTTTACAAAACTGGGCATTGGTGAAAGAGTGACAAATTTACTTAAATCATCTAATTCTTGTTTTAGTTTATGAGCTACTTTTTTTATAAGAAAGTTGCCAAATGAAATTCCTGCTAGGCCATCTTGGCAATTGGATATTGAATAAAATACTGCAGTATTAATATCTTTGTATTCTGTTATTTCTCTATCAATCTTGATTACCTCATTAATTGATTCTGGCATTTTGTCACATAGTGCGACCTCAACAAAAATAAGAGGTTCATCGGGAATTAACGGATGGAAAAAAGCAAAACATCTTCTATCTTCAGGAGCTAATCGCGCTCTCAAGTCATCCCAAGAATTTATTTCATGAACAGCCTCATATTCAATGATTTTTTCAAGTATGTTTGCGGGGGTTGACCAGTCTATTTTTTCTAAGACAAGAAAAGATGGATTAAACCAGCTTTTAAAGAGGCAAAGTAAACTTGAATTAAAAAATGCTATTTCCGGATTATCTTTAACAAGACCTCTAATTGTTTCTCTTAATCTGACAAGTCTGACTGTTCCATTTGGGGTTGTGTTAAGTCTTCTAAAAAGTTCTACCCACCCAGGCTCTGAAGCAGTAGCTACCTTCTCTAAATTTGCTTGTGTCTTATTAGCTGCGTATTCTTTTGATGCCTCAGATAAAACTGATGGATCTATGTCGTAATTTTCTGCTAGTTCTTTTAAAAAGATAACAAGATCATTATCATTAAGTTGTTCAATTAAGGTTAAAAGGTGTTCGGCATAGACCAAGGATGAAACTTCTCCACTAGAAATCATGACAGATTCAAGTGCTTTATTTATATCTTTATGTAAAACTCCAAAGTCTTCCCCGCCAAATAAGTTATTCTTAAGCGTTCCGCTCATAATAGAAGAAATTATATTTTGAAAAAAACTCATTATTCTTTAACTATTTAGCATATTTTCTGTTGTTTCCCATAACCTTGTTGCCTCTTCAGAGTCTATTGCCCAGTCTGCAACGCCTACGAATCTTTTCATGGAATCATCAACCTCTTTTTTTAAGACGGCGACATCGCAATTTTCGCAAAAAACTCCTCCTATGTCATCCAGTGCATTATTTGTTGCGCACCATAAAGAGGTGGTTGCTCCTTGTGTTGAAGATTTAAAGAATGACGCGGCCATGTCTGAGGGTGACCCGTCTTCTTTTAGCCAGCCTAGGGCTACCATTTCTTCATTATCAAGATGTCTTTGCAATGGAGTCATAATTCCTCCAGGATGAACACTATAACCTCTTATCCCCTTGTCTTTCATTAGCCTATCGAACTCTATAGCTATAAGCGATGAGGCTGTTTTTGATTGACCATAGGCAACCCACTTATCATATGGGCTTTCATTAAAATGAATGTCGTCCCATAAAATGCCTGTTAGAGAGTGAGCTGATGATGAGAGGCTCACAAACCTAGATCCCTCATTCTTCATTGCTCCCATAAGGCCTTTAGTTAATACAAAATGGCCTATTTGATTTACGCCAAATTGGCGCTCCCAGCCATCTCCAACACGACCTTCTGGGCATGCCATAACTCCTGCATTGTTTATTAGTAAATCTAAAGATATGTCTTGACTGATGAAGCCATTTACAAAATCTTGAACTGAATTTATGTCAGCTAAGTCCATCTCAACAATGTCATCAAGTGGAATAATTCCCTCTAAAGCAGTTTTAGCTATGTCTTTTCTTCTAGCAGGAACAATTACTCTTGCACCACACTCTGTTAAAGCTCTAGTTGTTTCAAGGCCAATGCCTGAATAGCCACCAGTCACTATTGCAATTTTTCCATGTAATTCTATGCCTGCAAGAACTTCACTTGGTTCAGATTTAGCTCCAAAATTTGATCCTGTGGGTTTTTGATTTATTGATATCATGTCCTCTCCTATACAACTAATTCTTGAATGGAACTGTAATAACGCTTTCAGTGTTCTTTTTAAGCTCTAGCTTATCAAAAAATGTTGGTTTCATTTTTTCATCTACAAATAATTGGACCTGATCATCATAATGCTTTGAAGAAGAGTCTTGAGTTGCACTTCCATATTGATGAATACTCTGACTTTCTTGATTACCATCTGAATCCCATGATAAAGATACAACTAAACCATCACCAGCAACAGCTTTGAGAGTTCCGTTATCTTGCGGCCTTCCGTAAACAGCTCTTAAGGTATCAGGGCCACCTTGAATGGGAAGCGCCATATCTCCTCGAACTAGCATATTAACTTCTGACCATAGTGGATCAACTCGGCCAAATGAATCTTGAAGCTCATCAATGCATTTTTTAAACATTTCTTTTGAGCTAGGAGCATCTATCCTATTCATAAATGCTCTCCATTCTTCTTGGAGAATACAAACACCAAGTGCTGCTGATCTATTATTCCTATCTGTTTTTAGGTCCCAGGCATTTAAGATTGCTTGGGCTTCTTGAAATTCTTTATCTTCATATTCTTGTGCTAGAACATTTTGAAGATATTTTATGGATCGTGATTGCCTCGAATATTCATTATCAAACTTTGCATCCAAGAGGTCTTGTTCAGTAAATTTCTTATCATTATCAAAAATCTCAATAACTCTATAGGCACGATTTGTCATTTTAGTTTCTATTCCTAGAGTTTCAGAAAAATCGCTTCGTTTTAAGTTATCTTTTATTGAAGAGGCTCTAAAAGGATCTTGATTGGCGCTAACAACCCATCCAGAATTTGGATTAATCAAAAGAGGTATCTCATCAAAAGGAGTGATTTCATTCCATATTAATGCTGAGTTAGTTCCATCAACGGGTTGCTTCCAATTATATGCCTCATTTCTTATAGGTCCTGCTGTGTTGTGGAGCAACATGATGTTATCTTCTTTATCGGCATAAACTGCATTAAAAGAAATGATTGCGCGCATCTTCATTGCCTCTAACCATTGATCTTTGTTTTGAGCTTTATTCATTCTAAACCATTGATCAGGCTGACGAATTTCTTTCATACCTGCAAACTTTAGTGCATAAGATCCGGATGCAGTTTCCAGCACTAAACCATGTTCAGAAAACTTAGCTTCTCTATTAAAAGTCCAACTTATAGGTCCTAAGAGCTTGACTGGTAATTTAATATTTTTTATATCGAAATTTTCCCACTTGCCATCAAGCAGATATTGATTTTTATTTTCAGGGTTTATTGAGAGCTTAAAGGCGTCTGTTAAATCTGGGCCATTAACTGTCATGCCCCAACCAAGACTTTCATTAAATCCAACAAAAACAAAAGGAGCTCCAGGAAATAAGCCACCCATCATATTCCAACCCTCATCGCTTGAAATATGAGCTTCATACCAGGCTACAGGACCTTCTAATGGTTGATGAGAGTTTATAACAAGTCTGGTTTTGCCATCAGATGTTTTATTAGAATTTAGGGCAAAAGCATTTGATCCTGCTACTAAGCTTGCAACTGTTCTTGATTCACCGCCTTTATCAAGCTCTGCTTCACTTACTTCTTTGGGTGCATTCATTAGTTCTTTAATAGCGCTATCTATTCCAGCAAAGAAAAGATTTTGAATCGCGAAACTTGAAACTAAATCAACCTTATTGACCGGATAATAGTCTTTGATGTTTCGATCAAGATTTAAAGACATCCAATAATTAAGTCCTGCAACAAAACCCTCTAATACCGCCTTAACTTCAGATGATAGATCTTCTTCATATCTTTCTTCTACCAACTCCCTAATTCCTAGAGCTTTAATGAGGTAGTCAGCTATAGCTCCATCACGACCGTTTTTTAAACCAGATCCGGCTCTTGCTAAGTCAATTGTTGAAAGGATGTTAGTTATATCGTCATCGGCTTGAGCGTATGCTAAACCAAAAGCTGCATCAGCATCTGTAGCTCCATGAACATGGGGAACTCCAAATATATCTCTTGTGATTGTTGCACTGTATTGAGGAGTAGCTTCATTAGAAATTAGATTTGCATTAAAGCCACATAATAGAAATATTGCTAAAGCATATTTAATATTTAACTGCATTTTTTATCCTTATATTGTCTGGCATTTTTATGACATTGAGAGTGCCAGATTGTATAAGTATAAACCTTAGATTATATTTATGGGTAAAACTGCATTGAGTTCTCTGAGCGCCTCATTGGCGTTGGTTACTTTAATAGTATGCATACCTAATTCCCTTGCTGGTTTTAGGTTAATTCCAAGATCATCAAGAAATACAGCTTCTTCAGCTTTTATACCTGCACGATTTAAAGCAAGATCATAAAAAGCAGGATCAGGTTTTCTAACATTTTGTTCACTAGACGCTATTACAAAATCAAATAAGCTCATAATTTCTTCATTCTTACCAGCAATAGATACATTCTGATCATTTAGCTGAGTTTCAGGAGAAACAATATTATTGGTAAGACATGCCTGAATTAGATTACCTTTGATTGCCTTAAGAGCTTGAATCATTTCAGGCCTGATTTGACCTTGAAGTAAACTAATTACATCGACACCTTGAATGGGATATCCAAGATTAGTGCTCTCATTAAGAAATAGATCATCAAATTCACTTAAATCTATTTGATTTCGCTCAAGCTTAGCCCAAGCATTGCTATCTGGATTAGTAGAGTTAACTCTTCGAATAAAGTCTTTTTCAAGACCATGCTTTTCTTCGAAAAGATTAAATGAATCAAAAGGGCTGGTGGTTATAACGCCACCAAAATCCCAGAAAACTGCTTTTATAGAATTCATAAATTAGTAAAGTTTTCTCTTATTGATTATAGGTTTAAAGCTAATTCAATTTTTGCTTCTATCATTTTTAAACTTTCTTTACTTTCTTTTAAGTCTGATAGAATTTTTTCTTTATGCATTTGTAGTAAATATAGAATACGTTCAGCATTCTCTTCTGGTTTTACTAAAGCAAGCCTGCTCATCTCTTTAATCTGGTCTAAAGCCATGCCTGTTTTTGTTAAACACTTAATAAAAGTTAAAGCGCCCAGGTCTGCTTGCTTATATATTCTGTGGCCTTTTTCATCTTTGGTTATGGCAAGCAATTCAATCTTTTCATAATAACGCAATGTATGTTTTGATAATCCTGTCTCTTTTGCTGCTTCTGAAATGTTGTACATAGCTACTTAATTAGTCCCATGGCTATTAATTGATTTGTTGCCTCTATTGCTGAATCTTCAGCAGAAATATACTCCCAATCAAATAAATTCTTAGCTTTAGATTTATCAGTTGTAACTTTTTTACCAAGACTGGCTACAACACCACTTAATTCCTTAATAAAGAGTGCCATTACTTTTACCACGAAATTTGGCATTTCTCTTTTAGGCGCTTTTTTAAAGCCAGCATTGTTAAGAGCTCGACTCATTTCTACAAAAAACATTTCTTTTTCACTCACTATAATCCTCTCGCCATTCGTTTTTTCAGATTTCATAGAAAATATATGTGCCTTGGCTACATCTCTAACGTCAATAAATCCCATGTGTGTTCTGGGACACGCTGGCAGTTGCCCACCGGCTAGCTTTACTAATAATTCATTAGAAGTGCCAATATCATTAGTAAGCATGGGGCCTGTCACTGCAACTGGATTAATTACGGTAAGTGCAAACTTATCTTCATTAGATAACTCACTTACGAAATCCCATGCCGCCTTCTCAGCAAGAGTCTTGCTTTTTGCATAGGGAGTTATTCCTGGCCCGGTATCTGACCAATCATTTTCATCATAAATCTTTTCTTCTTTGTGACCATATGCAACAGCTGCAACTGAGGATGTAAGGACAACCTTCTTAACCTTATTATTTTTACATGCATTAAGTACTCTTAGAGTGCCCTCCACTGCAGGTTTGATTAAAACATTTTCGTCACTAGGAACTTCTAAAATAAAAGGTGAAGCTACATGTAAAACATATTCACATCCTGACACAGCTTCATTCCAACCTTCATCCTTTAATAAATCTGTCATCACTACTTCAAGGTTATTAGCATTTGATGAATGCTTGGTCATTGATTCAACAATTTCTTGTCTTTTGGATTCAGATCTAACGGTACATCTAACATCATAACCTTGATCTAATAATTGTTGAATGCAATGCAAGCCAATAAAGCCTGAACCGCCTGTTACTAAAACTTTTTCCATTTTTTTTACTCCTCTAATTTAATATTAGCCAGCAATTTTCTTAAACATATTACCAGTAAAGTTTAAGACACCTTTTCTGGACATAAGTTTGGTCAAGCTAAATAAAAGTCTATTATTTCTTCCGCAAAGAATATATTGTTTATTTTTTTCAAATGCGGCTAAACCCTCAATAGCGACCTCAGCTGAAGTTTGCATGCCGATAGTTGATCCAGTCCGCTTTTCATTTCTACGAGTTAACTTTTCAGACTTTTCAGTTGCCACCTTTGCAAACTCTGATTCAGTCCCTCCTGGGAGCAAAGCCATGATCTGAATGCCTTTAGATTGATATTCATATCGAATTGCCTCAGAAAACATTAATACATATGCCTTAGTAGATGAATAAATGCCAGCATAGGGAATAGGCGACAAAGAAGCCATTGAACCAACATTAATGATGCCTCCTTCGCCTTTAGCAATCATATCCGGAATACATAAATGACATAAATCAGTCAAAGCAACTACATTTAGCTGGATCATGCTCGCATAATCATCCTTATCAATACTTGTTAATTCTCCCCATCTTCCGTAACCAGCATTATTTATTAAAAGATCTATATCAAGTCCGCTAGATTTAATTTCATTAAAAAGTTCTTCAGCAGCACCAATTTCAGATAGGTCTTTAATAAAGACATGGGCCTCTGTACCAGAAGACTTTAGTTCATCTGCCAAGGTATGCAGTTTATCTTCTGACCTAGCGGTTGCTGTTAATATTAGTTTACTGCCTTTTTTAGCAAGCTCTTGGGCTAATGCATAACCTATGCCTGTTGATGCTCCTGTTACCAAAACGGTTTTTTGATCGTATATGTACATATTTATTTCCTTTAATTGCAGCAAATTGTACAGGTTAGAGTTTACTCTAAGTCAAACCCATTATATATAAAATGCTCTGATTAATAGCACTTTTGCTAGATTCTCGTATAATCATTTCTTTTTTAGAAGCGCCCCAAATTATGTCAATAGAAAACTTGAGAAATATAGCTATTATCGCTCACGTCGATCATGGGAAAACTACGCTTGTTGATAAGCTGTTACAACAATCCGGAACTCTGGATAGAAAAAATATGGATTCAGAAAGAATTATGGATTCAAATGACCAAGAAAAAGAAAGAGGCATCACCATACTTGCAAAGAATACCTCTATCATTTGGCAAGATCACTTAATAAATATTGTAGATACACCAGGTCATGCTGACTTTGGTGGAGAGGTTGAAAGAGCTCTATCAATGGTTGATTCAGTGCTTCTTTTAGTAGATGCAGTAGATGGTCCAATGCCTCAAACTAGATTTGTTACGCAAAAAGCATTTGAAAAAGGCTTAAAACCTATTGTTGTTATCAATAAAGTTGATAGAGATGACGCACGACCTCATTGGGTTTTGGATCAAGTTTTTGATTTATTTGATCGCCTTGGAGCTACTGATGAACAATTAGACTTTCCTGTAATTTATGCTTCAGCCATTCAAGGCATTGCTGGATTAGAGCCAGATCAAATGACTACAGACATGACGCCGTTGCTTGAAATGATTTTAGAAAAAGTTTCTGCACCTGAAGTTAATGTCGATGGCCCTCTCCAGCTCCAAATAAGTGCATTAGATAGTAATAGTTATGTTGGAGTAATTGGAATTGGAAGAATAAAAAGAGGTATCGTTAAGCCTAATGACCAAGTAGTTGTTATAGACAGAGATGGTAAAACAAGAAAGGCAAAAATTCTCCAAGTCATGGGTCACGAAGGATTAGACAGAGTTGAAGTTCCAGAAGCTCAAGCTGGATCAATTGTCTGTATTACCGGTGTAGATAAACTAAATATTTCAGACACTATTTGCCATCCTGAAGAGGTCGCTGCCTTGCCTGCCCTTTCGGTGGATGAGCCAACTGTTCGTATGACATTTCAAGTAAATGATTCTCCTTTTGCTGGACTTGAAGGTAAATTTGTAACTTCAAGAAATATTAAAGAGAGGCTAGAAAAAGAGCTTATTTCAAATGTTGCTTTAAGGGTTGAGCAAGGAGATAGCCCTGACAAATTTATCGTTTCTGGTAGAGGTGAACTACATCTATCCGTATTAATTGAGACTATGCGCAGAGAGGGTTTTGAGCTAGCAATAGCAAAGCCACAAGTAATCCAAAAAGAAGTTGATGGTGAGATTCACGAGCCTTATGAAATGATAGTCATAGATGTTGAAGAACAGCATCAGGGCGCTATTATGGAAGAGTTTGGCCCAAGAAAGGCTGAATTAAAAAGCCTTGAGCCAGATGGTAAAGGTAGAGTAAAGTTGGAATTTATGGCTCCTTCAAGAGGTGTAATTGGATTTAGATCTCATTTTCTAACTATTACAAGCGGAACTGGAATAATGACAAGCGTGTTTGATCATTATGGTCTTGCAAAAGTTGGGGAATTAGCAAGAAGAAATAATGGGGTAATGTACTCAATGATGGCCGGCAAAACATTGGCCTACTCCTTATTTAATTTACAAAATCGAGGCAAGCTTTTTGTAGGCCATGCACTGGATGTATATGTCGGACAAATCGTCGGATTGCATTCAAGAAATAACGATTTACCTGTTAATCCAACAAAAGCAAAACAATTAACTAATATTCGTGCAGCGGGAACTGATGAAAATTTAATTCTCGTTCCACATATAAAGCATACTCTAGAACAAGCTTTAGAATTTATAGAAGATGATGAACTGGTTGAGGTAACCCCAACATCAATAAGAATGAGGAAAAAATCTATCTAAGCTTTCTAATTTTAAGATCTTTTCTAAGGGCAACACAGCAATTTAATAGCCAATATAGATTAGCAAATACAAAGACATAAAGACCGACATACAGTTGAACTAATATAGCTAAAAAGCTGCCTGTAGACATTGCGCCATAACCAATGATTCTCTTATTTACTTTCTTTGAGATCATAAGAGGTGCAGCTAAAACTGTTCCAAAAAATACACTGCCAATCTGTAAAATAGTCAAAGAATCCACTTATCTTCCTAAAAAAAACAAGCCATTATCTGCTCTTTTTTTTAAAAGTAAATACTTTTTTTCACTATTTTTTCTGCCCCTTAAAAAGGTTAAATTTTGATTAAGATTTGTATAAAGTTGATAATGATTTCATGAAAGATTTTTCTTCTTATATAGGCATCATCGGTGGCGGAATTGCTGGCCTTACAGCAGGATGTATTCTTAAATCTCATGGCATTAATACCATTATTTTTGAAAAAGCATCGCAGATAAGTGAGTATGGTGCTGGTATTTCTATTTCAGCAAATGGATTAAAAATATTTGATGTAATGGGGCTAACAAATGCTCTAACTAGTTCTAGCTTTGCTCCATCCGAAACAAACTTTCAGTATTTAGATTCAATACTCAAAAGGCTTGATATTGAATCTCTTGTTACCTCAAGCAGAAAAGAAGTATTGCATGTATTATTTTCGGAGTATTCGAGACTTGACGGTGAAATACTATATGCCCACGAGCATGTAAATATCGATATAAATTCTTGTGAAATAACTTTTTCAAATAATGCCAAATATAAAGTTAGTCACATACTTGCATGTGATGGCATTAGATCAAAAGTGCGAGACATGCATTTTCCAGCATCTGGTAAACCTCTTTATAGTGGTTATAGTGCCTGGCGAGGTATTGGCAGATCAGAGTCAAAAACTGTTCAATTTCATTTTGGCCCAGGAGCGCACATTGTTACTTACCCTATTAACAAAGCTGGCAGATCAAGCTTTGTGGGTATTATTAAAAATAAAGAGGTATATGAAGACTCTTGGAAATTAAAAGGTTCAAAAGAGGCGATGCTAAGTGATTTCCAATCCTTTAATACAGATATTTTTAATATGATTGATTCAAGCGAAGATATTTTTAAATGGGGAATATTTATAAGGCCACCATTAAAATCCATGTATGTTCAGAACATAACTTTAATAGGAGATGCGGCTCATCCAATGGTCCCTTTTTTGGGTCAAGGTGCTTGTATGGCAATTGAAGATGCCTATACATTTGCAACTCTTGCGGCCACATTAGATTGTGATTTTAATAAAGTGCAAACTCTCTATCAAAAGATAAGATCAAAGCGCAATAATCATGTTCAAGCGACATCTATGCTGCAAGGAAAGCTTAATCACATTAAAAACCCTCTTGGTATATATATGAGGAATCTAATACTTAAATATACTCCTGTTGTTAATATGCGAACAAAAAAGATCTGGGGTTATGATGCTGTAAGAGAGGTTAAAAAAGCTTTAAGTAGATTATCCTAATAAGCCCAAGCAAATAAAATAAATACCCTATTGGAATAAGTGCAAATGGCTCTATTAAAAAGCCATCTGTATCTATGCTGCTTCCAACAATTAAATAGCCTAAATGACAGCATACACCTATAAAAATTAAAGCCATATAGCTATTCTTTTTTTAAATATACAACACTATTATATGAAAATTCATTTGTGCCACATTCTGTAAAGCCTAATTTTCTATGGAATTTTAATGATGGTTCATTAAGAGGCTTGGTATTCACTTCACAAACAACAGGTAAACCAAGTTCATTGGCTTTATTAAATACCTGCTCATAAATTTTCTTACCTATGCCTTGATGCCTGTATATATCTTTTATTGCTATTCTATCTATATATAAAAATTTACTAATGCTCTCACTAAAAAATTTATAGTTTAATGAGCCATAAGCTGATTTATCCCTAAAACATAATATATAGCCTATAGCCTCATCATCTATTTTAGCTATTAAGTTATAGCTACTCATGTGAAGAAGTTTTTGAAATTCTGAAATATTAGCTATTGATCCAACCTCAGGTACGTTCGCTTGATTGAGATTATAAATACTATCTAAATCTGCTTTACTCAGATCCTCATTAAATAAAGTGATAGTCGCATCTCTCATAGTTAATCTAGTATTGCCTCGCACCCAGTTCCTTTAAGAAATGTCTTAATTCTGGTTTTATCATTTTTGCTTAAAGTATTAAATTCTTCTTTAATCCATTTCAAACATTTAGCCTGATAAGGAAATGCTTTTTGCTTCCAAGTAGATCCATCAATTTCAGTTTCCCATGTTTCATCTCCTTCCATAATTGCTTTTGCGTTTGCAAGCAATGCTGGAACATACATTTGCCCAAACTCTTTCATAATTTCTTTAAGTGATGGTGGGCTATCTTCTAGAGAAGTCCAATTACTGTTATTGACATCGTGCCCTGAGAGATCAGCCATTACATCAACCCAAGAAACAAGCCTTAATGAGTTCTCGCTTGCTATTCGTCTGGATGTTGGATCAAAACCAATCAACTGCGTTAACTGTCCGTAAATAGCAAAATCTGCAGAAGAAGGCTTTTCGCCAAAAAGAAATCGACTTATTGATAAGTGATCATCCATCAATTTTATAAATCTTCTATAGCTAGAATCAATTAGCTTAGCAGTTGTGTCATTTGAACCAACGACCCATAACCTTCCGTGTTGCCTGTCATGGATCATCTTTTTAACTTCTTTTAATGTCCCATCATCCATATCTGTAGCTAAGTCAGATAATGGAAGAATAGTAGATGCATTATTGGCATCTTCTTCAAAATACCATCTGTAATGAAACATGTATTTAGTCACCCACTCATCACCAAAATCTTCTAGTAAGTAATTGATGAAAGATAGAGCTGGATCCTCTGGTAATAATTTTCTATCAGGATACTCATTTTCAAACCTTTTAATAATTGGAGTAGTGTCTGTAGTTGCCTTTAAATTACCTTGGCCATCTTTTAAAAGCAGAGTGGGGAGTAAAACTGGCTTAGGAGGTTCTATACCTTCTATTCTGCTCAATCTTCCTGAAACATCGCCTATATAAAATTCATAAGCTATATGTCGATACCTCATAATAGAAATCATTTTTTGAGTATAAGGAGAAGCTGGGGCTCCAAAAACTTTAATTCTTTCTGTCATAGTTTTTTAAATATTTTTGAGATTAACAATAATTCCTTCGCTTGGATTGATTTTTCCTGCAACCATTTCTTCGTATGTGCTAGTAAAGCTCTCTAACCCATGAATCTCTTTAAGCTGCATCCAATTTTTACTTTGAAGTGCTCTGGCAGTCATGAATAAATTTGTTTTTTCAGCATAACCATCATGCCCCCAGTCTCCAATTCTTTTTTGTATGTGCGCTGGGGCAAAAAAGAATTCTGTTCTATCTCTAAGCATTGCTTGCCCTAAAGCATCCTCTGCAGTCGTTTCATTATCCCAATGAGTCATACCAACAGTAAGACACTTGAGCATGTTATCTCCTAGTTCTTCATGAAGAGTACCTAAAATCTCTCTATTGCCAGCCATATCAACCATGACAGAGCCTTTCGAATAATCTAGATTACTTAGCTCATCATAAGAAATCACTTCATCATAACAACCAAGGCTTTTAACAAACTCAGTGTTGCCTGAAGATGTTAATCCTATTGTTTTGGGTGCATTCTCGGCATCATCTAAACCTTGAGCTAAGCCAATAGCGGTTTTACTAGATGCGCTAACAACAATTATCTGTGATGCTTCAAGATATGCATCCTCCGCTAATGAGTCACACAAGCAGAATGCCGTAATATGGAGAGGAAATAAAAGTGCTCTAACTGCATCCATAGATGCATCATAATTTTGATCTCCATTAAGCCTTACATAATTATTATAAACGGGGGGCAAATCTTTACGATGATCTTTACCATCACTGAAACTTTGAGTAGAAATTTTTACTGGGCTTAAAATTAATGATTCTGCAGCTGGGAAATAACCGAAAAGCCTCTCACCAACATTTAGATCTTCAATGCCTGAATGAGTGATCTCAGCAAATCCCCACATAGGAATGCAGCCCCATTCATTATTTGCATCTTTTTCGGTTGGGAAAAACTTCCAATATCCAATAGTATCCCCTGCTACTCCATAAGTGACGTTATTGGAGGTAAAAGCATAACTTTCAACTTGTACTGCGATTTCACCATCGCCAATTGAAGTGGAATCAATGTCTATGATTCTTGATTGGGTTAAGTCTGATTTTAAAGTTTGGAATTGCTTCACGTTGGTATCCTTGGATTATTTTTTTTGTAAAAGTGAAAGGCTTAAAAGAATGATTAAAAGTAAAGATGCATAAGGAGCTAGGGCTACACCAGGGGTCACATCAACTGTGTATACTCCTTGAGCTGTAATTGAATCTCTTATAAAAGAATACCCAATAGTTCTAAAGCTCCATTCAAATAACCAAAACAAATACATTAAGGGAACTAAGGCTTTATATCTAAAGATAACAATCCAGCAAACTAAACAGAAAATGAGCTGGGCAAAGCCCCATAAAGAAAAGAATTGATAGATAACAGGCATTGGATCAGGATCGCCAGTAAGAATAATGAAATTAGCAATATTGTGCATACCCACCTCTTCAAACAACATATGAATGATTGATCGCCAAGTCATAAGAGCAACAAATAAAATGAAAGCCCATAATGCAACTGGATGGCCGCGATAATTATTATCAGCAGCAGATGGTAATAAATTTTTAAGATTTATCACTTAGTTTCAATATTTAGCTGGCCTGCAAGACCAGCACTTCTATGCTCTTCGCTCTTTTGATATTCAGAGTCCATGACCATTTCTAGCATAGCTTTTCTACTAGGATATTCTGCGATAGCAACCCAGTCCCATAGTTCCTCTACCTCACCAAGCATTAACCTTTCAACCTCACCAAAAAAAATAGATTGTCCTCCAACCTTTTCAAGGTGCCCCTGAACCTCATCTGCATAAATTTGATAGGCTTCCTTGCCTGAAAGACTTGTCTGTCTTCCGTCTTTATAATCTGCTTTATCTTTAAATTTTAAAAGATTAACCATTTTTATCGGCGTTTCTGTGTCTCCCTCTAAAAAACCTGCCATCTGCTCTTCATTTGGTATGACTGCATTTTTTACTCTCATAATTACTTCCTTTTAAACTTATTCCATTTCTATAGCTTTAATAAAAGCTGGTCTTGCTTGAATTTTTGCAACATAAGCTTTTATGTTTTCCATTTCTTCACCGACACATCCTAATCTATTTGCCATAAAGCATGAATGGCCTAGCATTACATCAGCAGCAGAAAAATCTCCAACTAAGTAATCCTTTCCGACAAGGGCCTCATTAACTGGAGCTAAAGACTTTGAGAGTAATTTTTGTGCTTGCAACAAAACATTCTCATCTCTGCGATCAGGTGGTAATAAAATCGTTTGAACCACAATCTGATTCATGGGCGGCATCACCATCCCCTCACAATAGTGAAACCATTGAAGATAATTAGGGAATTCTGGCGCATTAACATCTGGTTTTAAGCCGCCATCTTTATGCCTAGCTAGAATATATTCAATAATAGCTCCTGATTCAAAAATAGAAACATCTCCATCTTCTAATACTGGAACTCTACCAAGAGCATGTCTTGATCTGTGTTCCTCTGACTTAAGGCCCTCTTTAGTAAAAGGCATAATATTTACCTCATAATCAAGTCCCAGCTCCTCTAATAACCAAACTATCCTCCCTGCTCTAGTATTTGCAACAAAATGAACTTTTAACATAACTTGCTCCTATGTTTGAAGATTTTTGCGAGCTCTGTCTGCAAATTCCTTCATCTTTTTATCATCACTTAAAATATTATCTACAGAAACTGGTACCTTGATTCCCTCTAGCATGCCTGACTGCTTATACATGGAATCATTCCATCTTGCTAAATTGTCTAGTCCTTCAACAGAAATACCTGACCATTTATGTGTTCTTGTCCAACACCAATTTGCAATATCAGCAATTGAATAATCATCAGCCAGCCACTCGCTTTTTGCCAGTTGTGTATCTAAAACTTCAAAAAGTCTTCTGCCCTCATTTTGATAACGATCAATTGCGGGCTGAATTTTTTCAGGGAAATAACGAAAGAATACATTAGCTTGTCCCATCATTGGTCCAATTCCTCCCATTTGAAACATCAACCATTGAATGACTTTAGCTCTCCCTTTGCTATCTGAAGGCAGAAGCTTGCCTGATTTTTCTGCAAGATAAATCATAATGGCGCCAGATTCGAAGATTGCAAGATTATCATTGTCTCTATCAACAATGGCTGGAATCCTTGCATTTGCACTTATAGCTAAAAATTCTGGTTTCTTTTGCTCACCCTCAGCTAAATTAACTAAATGGGCTTCGTAATCCATGTCCATAGCTTCTAGGGTACAAGATACCTTGTATCCATTGGGGGTTGGTGCAGTATATAAATCTATCATGCTATTCCTTTATAAAATCTATTAATATATTAGAAAGTTCTTTTGCTTTAGTCCATTGAAAAAAATGACCGCCGCCAATATGTGGAGCGCTTCTAGCATTGGGACACATCTTTAAAACATCAGCCTCTATCCCGTTTGTCACCGGATCATCGCCTGCAAAAACGCTTAAAAATGGTTTTTCCCATGTGTAAAAGAAATCTCTTGCTTCTTTTTGTTGTTGGGTTGATTTATCTGGAGTCATTGGAACTTGGCTGGGCATAGCTCTTGTGCCCATGAGATAGCTAGGATCAGGAAAAGGGGCATCATAAGCCTTAGCAAGATTAGATTTAAATGGAAAATATTGTTTTAAACCAAGACGAACAAATAAATAATAAAATAGTCTTTTTATATTAGACATCTTTTCCATACTCTGTGACATTAAAAACCCATGAGGTAAATCAACAGTATCCCAACAAAACTTTTGCCAATACATAAATTTTAATGCCGGATGAGAGATCCCTTTATCCATTTGTCTTATTTCACGCATCATAGAAAGTGGAGTTAAGCGAATATTGCTTTCTCTAAATGCCTCTATTTGGTCAAGCACCTCTTTGGGAATCTCGGGATTGTATGGTAGTCCAGTATTACCGATAGCAACTTTAGCAAATCTGTTAGGTTCATTTGCAACCACTCTCAAGCCTATAAGACCTCCCCAGTCTTGTCCAAAAAAAGTTAAGTTTTCAAAGTTGTTTGCTTTGAGCCATTGAGTCATCCAATCAACTTGTTTTTCATAACTGTAGTCCTCTCTTGCTGCTGGCTTGTCTGACTTACCATAACCAGGCAAATCAGGTGCAATAACTCTGATGCCGGCTGAAGTCAAAAAAGGAATCATTTTGGTATAGAGGTAGCTCCAAACAGGCTGCCCATGCATTGCCAATAGAATAGGACCCTCTTTAGGGCCTTCATCAATATGATGTATCCTTAAATCAGAGCCATCGTGGGTTTGAATATTTGTATAAATAGGTTCGTAAGGGTAATCTTTTAAGTTAGAGAATTGTGAATCAGGTGTTCTTAGTATCTTCATAGTAATGCTTGTTAGTCTTAGTACTATAATATAATAATTGGCACACTTGATGCCAATAAGAAGGGGGGAATTTAAATGTCAAAAGCTTCTGGCTATTGCGATCCTGCATTTGCAAAAATAGGTGATGTATTCACTAAAGCTATTGAGTCAGAATTTGAATTAGGCGCCTCTCTTGCAATAGAGCATAAAGGTAAGATAGTGGTAGATATGTTTGGTGGCCATAAGGACATCAAAAGAACTAAGCCTTGGGAAGAAAATACTATCGTAAATGTATTTTCTGTAACAAAAGGTGTTGCTGCAACTTGTATAGCTAAACTTATTGATGAAGGAAAACTTGATGTTAATAACAAGGTTTCATTCTATTGGCCTGAGTATGGCTGCAACGGCAAAGAAAATACTAGAGTCAGTGATTTGTTGTGTCATAGGTCTGCAATGTTTGGTTTTCAAGATGGAATGCCTTCTGGCCCATGGCAGAATTGGGAAGTTTTTACTAAAGCTCTTGAAACACAAAAACCCTTTAAGGAACCAGGCTCAGCTCAAGGCTATCATGCCCTTACATATGGGTGGCTTGTGGGTGAAATTATACGCAGAGTTGATGGAAGGCATACCGGTCAATATTTCATGGAAGAAATTGCAGAACCTTTTGGAATTGATTTCCAAATAGGGCTTAATCAAAGTGATTTTGAAAGATGTGCAGATATGATCATGTTGGATGATTTTGGTAGAAAGAAAAATTCAATAGATTACATGGAGCTCATAAAATATGTGCCTAATTTTATATTGCCCAAGCGCTACTGGAATTTAAAAGAAGCAATTAAAGGTGGTGACTTTAAGATTGCATTTGAGGGAAGAGAAGAAGATCCAATTGGCTATCATAACTTACCTGATTGGCGTATGGCTCAAGTCCCATCAGCAAATGGCCACGGTACAGCTCATAGTCTAGCAAAACTCTATGGAATCCTAAGCAATGGTTGTCAAAGGGATGGTCGTCAAATCATGAAACCTGAAACTTTAGACTACGCAATAATCCCACTTTCATCTGGACCAGATTCGGTATTATTTGGTTCGAATATTACATTTGGTCTTGGTTATGAATTAGGGAAAAATTCTATGCCGGTTGGAAACTTTGCTCCAAAATTTAAAAATGCCATGTTTGGTCATGCAGGTGTTGGCGGAGGCGTTGCTTTTGGAGATATCGAAAATCAATTAGGCTTTGGTTTTGTATGCAATCAAATGCATGAAGTAAAAAATTTATACAAAACTGTTAATGAAATAATGGACGCTTTGTTTGCTGAACTTGAAAAATAAATTGAGCATATTGACTTAGAGATAGCTCTAGGGAATATACTTAATAAAATAAGAAGTAATAGGAGACTCTTATGCCAGAAATGTCACCATTTGGATGGTTCCACACAATTATGGGAATGGCTGCCTTGATAAGCGGCGCTTATACAATAGTTAGATATAAGATAGTTGAATCAAAAAATGTATCTGCAAAAATATTTCTCTTAACAACTGTTATAACTTCAGTATCTGCTCTCATGATTTATAAACAAGGTAGTTTTGGGATAGCTCATCTACTTGCAGTGGTAGCTTTGTTAGCTGTAGCAGGTGGAATGATGATGGAAAAAAGATTAATCTTTGGATGGCTGTGTCCCTACTTTCAAGCTATAAGCTATTCCGCGCTTTTTCTTTTTCACTTAATCCCAGCGATTACAGATGCCTTGAGGCGTCTTCCAGTAAATGATCCAATTGCTAAAAGCTTTGAAGATCCTTTGATATTAAGTTTCTATTTAGCATTTCTTGTATCGTATATAATTCTCGTTATTGCACAGATGGTATGGATTAAAAATAATAAAATAGTTTAAAGGAGAGCAAAATGTTTGAAGTTTATCAATCGGTTTTATTGGGTTTATGGTTAACGCTGAGTATTATTATTATCCAAGCAATTGTGCTTGTAAGAGTTCACAGGCGTCAGAAAGGTTATAAGGTCGGGGTTATAGATCCTGCGCTTGGTCAATCTTCTTTTTTCTTTAGAGCTTATAGAACTTTTTGGAATTCATTAGAAAATATTGTTCCGTTATTTGGCATGGCTGTAATTGCTATGATGTCTGGATACAGCCCTCAAAAATTGTCAGTTGTAATCTGGATTTATGCAGTAGTTAGAATTATTCATATGATTCTTTACTACAAAATAGCTACAGATCAAAATCCAAGTATAAGAAGCTTGTTTTGGGCAACAGGCTTCATCGCAAATATGTATTTGATGGTTGATTTAGGAATCTATTTATTGAGCTAGTCCAGATTAATAAAATTGCCCGCTTGGTCGTGTAAATTAATTTTTGCCTGAATTTTTTCTCGCTCTATTGACCTTATTAAAAGAAACTTACTAATAAAGCCTGTAGTTTTTTCTGGATTGGAGCCCGTTATAAATAATTCTTTTGCACCGAGAATATCACATGCCTTTAAGGTCCTTTTATAATCCATTCCTAGTCTTAGAAACCCAAAAAGTTTAACTTCTTCTGCAGTAAGAATAGCAACGTCAGCTTTAATGTTATTTTTCATTAAGTATTTAAATCTTGCTATATGTCCTTCATGGAAAATTCTATTACCCTTGCTGTCTTCAATCAGTAAAGCAAAAGTAGCTGGATGATATGGAAATCCAGTAGGCAAGGCTCTGATATTTATTGATCCTATATCTACTCCGTCTTCATTGATGATGTAGATGTCATTGGCAACCCCTGCTCTAAGCAAAAGTCTCTTTATAAATTTTGATGTATATATCTTTACGCTTTTTGGAAATGATTTAATTGATTCAATGTGTAAATGATCTTCAAAGGGAGCAGTAATAATAATCGCTTGGACTTTCTCATAATCTTCATCATTCAGGAGGCTTGCTTGACTTTTTTTTCTCTGAATAAAGATAGAGTTGTCAGGCTGAAGCTGCTTACTCAACCAGGGATCTATTAAGACAGCTATATCTGCTTCTTCTATAAGCCAAGTTTGATAATTATCAGCTTTTAATAACTTCATATGAGTTATGAATTATATTTCAAAATAGTTAATTAGTTCTGAAGATACCATTTTTTCTTATTATCATTAAAATATGTTTATAAACTTTAGTTAAGGGACTAAATTGCGCTATAAAAAATCTAAATCATTGGTTACTATTCCTGAGCGTTTTTTAACACAGAGGAACCGATTATTTTCTTTCGTGGGTACAAGTCTGCTTTCTATTACAGGCTGGAAAGTTAGTGGCCAAATACCTGATATGAAGAAGCTACTGGTTGTTTTAGCGCCTCATACCTCTAATTGGGATTTTGTATATGGCATGGCCCTCATACTTAGTCTTAAGATAAAAATTTATTGGCTTGGCAAACACTCTATTTTCAAAAAAGGTGTTACCCGTTTATTAAAAAGTTTAGGTGGTATACCAGTTAATAGAGAAGATGCTAAAAATACTATTAATGATGTTTTAGAAATTGCTAAACGTGAAGGCGGTATTCTTATTGGACTATCTCCAGAAGGCACTAGAAAGAAAGCTGAAAAATGGAAGTCTGGTTTTTTACGAATAGCTCAATCCATGGAATGTCCTATTCTTTTGGTTGCCATAGACTACCCATCTAAAGAGATAAGTTTTAGGGAGCTCTTCCACCCAACAGGAGATAATCAAAGAGACATTGAGTACTTAAAAAAATACTACAAAGATTTTATTGGCAAAATACCAGAATACTTTTAGTCTTTTTTAGGGATACCAATCCTAAGTATAATATTTTGTGTAGCAGGCCCTGTTACTTCAAATCTCGCTTGCTCAAATGATGGTGCTGCCATCCTGCCCATTACATTATTAGAAAATCCATACTGTTCTTTTGGAATACCAAGAAAGTTTTTATCCATTTTCCCATTCCCATTTGCATCAACAAATATAGCTATAGCATACTCCCCATGAGGAAGTATTCCATTGATTTCATGGTTTTGAAGATCTACTTTGCCTGCATCGTTAATACATGATTCTTCTTCAGATTCATTTTCAACTGAACTCTCAAATCCAGCTGCATTTCTACATATACTTATAAATAAAACTCCCGGCTTATCTAAATTCACTAAATTTATTTTTAAATTTGATTCCTCGGCGTAAGATTTGGGCACAAACACCATACAGGTTAAAGCCAAAGCTAAAAACAATGATCTATTCTGGATTGCTTCTTTAAATAAAATTAAATTCATTTAGGAATCCTATACATTGCACATATTTTATTGCCGGATGGATCAACTAAATAAGCAAGGTATAGTTGTACGCCTCCGCCCTCTCTAATTCCAGGAGGTTCACAAAATTCTGGTGTTTTAGAGCCTGCCGCAATTCCTGCTGCATGCCATGCATCAATCATTTCTGTGCTAGAGGCATTAAATCCTATAGTGCTGCCGTTTCCATGCGTCGCAACCTCGCCATTAATTGGCTGTGAAATTAAAAAGCTATTGTTTCTGTTAACAAAGTAAACATATCTTGTATGTCCATCGTGATTCATCGATAACTTGCCTTCTCTCGCACCAAGTAGTGGCATGGTTTTATCGTAAAATATTCTAGATTCCTCAATATCATTTGCTCCAAGCATTACATGACTAAACATTTATATCTCCTATTTTTTAAATCTATTATGAATCTCTATTCTTACAAAATAAAGCTATATCCTTTGCCGGTATTTCTAGCTGCCAGTTATTTTGTTCTGCAATAACTTCAAATGTTTTTTCTGCATAGAAAACAACATGCGTTGGATCCCTTCTGTAGTACCAATTTTCAAAAGATTTATCTTCAGTTAAAAAAGTAGTCATGACCCCAAGCCATCCACCTGGAGCTAATATTGAATCTAAAGTTTTAAATTCTCTATTGGGATTAAAAAAATGTTCAGCAGTTTCTGTACAGGTTATAAAATTATATTTATTAGAAAAGACTTCTTTATTGGGATAAAAGAATGGGTCGTAAAGGTCGATACTGTATCCATCTTCTTTGAACATCTCTGCTAATGCAGGCCCATGACCACAACCAAAATCAAGACCACGGTCATCGGATTTTAATTTGGTCTTAAGAGGCTTTGATAATTTAGATAAGAATTTAAGATATGCTGGATCGCCTATTTCATTTTGATGCTCCAAGTATCTTCCTTTTTCTGTGTCCTTATCTATAAAGAAAGCTTGATCTAGAAATTTCACTGAGCAACATGAGCATTGCCAATAGGTCTTTTTATCTTTGGTGATAAAGGAGCTTATTGATTTGCTTTTGCAAACAATGCAAGTCATCTTCTTTTTGTTAAAAAGGTTACTTCCTAGGTGGAAGAGTATGAACCATTGTTATGGATTTTGTGTCAGCTCCTGCTCTGCGATATTCCGATAAGGCCTGATATTCTGGATCATTAAACCATGCATCTGCTGCAGCCTCTGTTGGGAATTGAAAAATTATCATTCGGCCTGATCTTGGCTCTGTGCCTTCTAAGTGTTTTGGATTGTCATCAAACGTGATAAAAGAGCCGCCGTGCTTCTTTAAGATAGGGAAAAAACCCTTTTCATATTTTCTATATTCACTCGGATCTTCATGAGTTTCTAGATTAGCGATCATATAAACGGGTGTATCTGACATGCGATCTCTCCTTAATTATTTAAATATTTTATACCATTTTGCTATAGCTTGGCCTATTTCGATAGGCGAGTCCTCTTGAATAAAGTGAAGTCCCTTCACTGTTACTTCTTGCTGGTTTGGCCATGTTCTGCAGAATTCACGCTGCCTTCCAATCAAGATTGAGCCGGGTTCTGCATTAATGAATAATTTAGGCATTTGGCTAGTTGCCATAAAAGATCCATAGTCATTAACTAAACTAACTATCTCCTCTGGCTCCCCTTCAATAGGAATCTGACGTGGCCAATTTAATAAAGGTTGGCGATCCTCGTTTTCTATATGCGGAGCACGGTAAGCATTCATCTCTTCATCGCTGAGCTTGCGCATAATTGATGAAGGAAGCACGGCTTCTATAAACATATTGCGATTAAGTATTAAGTCTTCACCCTTATCGGAACGAAAGCCTTTAAAAATTCCAACAGCATCTTTATGCCAATCATCCCAGGTCATGGGTTTGACGATTGCTTCCATATAAGCGATGCCTTTGATTTGTTCCGGATGACGCATAGCCCACAAAAAACCAATTCCGCTCCCCCAATCATGAATGACAAGAGTTACATTTGTATTTGCTCCAATAGTCTCAAGCAAACCATCTACATAATTGTATGCAACTTCAAGTGAATACCTATCAGGACCTTCACTGGCTGCTAATTTTTCAGAGTCTCCTTGGCCTATAAGATCGGGCACTATAACCCTTCCTATATCTGTAAGCTCAGGAATAATATTACGCCATAAAAAAGACGAAGTTGGATTTCCATGAAGAAGCACAATGGGATCTCCAGACCCTTCTTCCACATAGGCTATTTGTTTTCCAGCTATGCTGGCAAACTTTTTTTCATACTGCATAGATTCACTTATCATCGTGTAGCTTCCTGATTAATTATAGATCTCTTATTTTGCTAATTAAACTCTCTTCAAGAATGTGCTTAGATAAGCATTCTCTTTGAGGTAAAGCGCCTTCTGCAGGAGTTGCAACCCATATTGAGGCAGTCTTATTAGAGGAAAATTCCCAAGTTGTTCCACTTTCAAGTGAAATAAAAGTATATGAAATATCCAAAGAGGCACTAGTAGCGTTCTGATTAGTTTCTTTAAGTTTTATTACTAAATTGGCTTTTAATGAAGATTCAAAAATCCTATCAATGTAATCAACGTATATTTCATTATTCATCATTCCACAATCAACATACAAAGAGGTATTTGCAAGGTTGATCTGGCCAAACATAGTGTTTCCTTCTGAAGACAGATCTTTTATTGCAAAGTCTTGTCTGAGCAATTTTGATATTTCAGATCGAATAGATACAACATCGCGGTTAATAGTAGCAGTAAAATCATTATAGGGCTGTGCGTTTGGGGAGAAGTATTGATTTTGCTCTAGCTCAGCACAGGCAGTTAAAAAAAATATGAAAGTGATAGATATTCTCTTTAAGGTAAAAATTATCATTTATTACTTTTTTCATTATAAAAAATGACATCATGGCCTCTTTTTTCTAGACAGTTTTCTATATTTAAATATATCCTATTCTCTCCAGTTGCTTTAGTTGCCCAAATTGCGCCACCGCCAACAAGAGCCAATACAGAGCCACCCACTACGATTATTGGAGCAAGGAATCCTGTTGCTGTTGCTACTCCATACAAACCATTGGCTAAAATAATTGCTCCAGTTCCTGTTCCAACTTTGTTTGAGATATTAACTTTGTTTTCTGAGGACGAAATGCAAGAAGACAATTCATCTTCAAATGCTTCCTGCGTTATATTTTCAGCTTTGGAAACATAAATAGGAGTATTAATTACATTAAAATAATTATCTTTGCTCTGCTCATCTATTATTGTATTAGAAATACAAGCGTTCAATGCAATGGATATCAAAAGAATGAAAATTATCTTTAAATGTCTCAAATTATTTCTTGTACTCATTGCTAGTTTTCTAATTGTAGCAAGATCTCATCAGGCAATTTAAAGGCTCCCCTGTCAAGGGACCACATTTTGCTTATTTGACTTACTTTTAGCTTGTCATATAAATGTGGAAATTTACTCTGTCTCCTATCTTGGGGTTTTGTATTTTCGTATTTAAGTTTATCTTTAACAGCTTCATAATTTGGCTGCAGTAAGATTACTCTATCTTGATCAGCAAAATAAAAGGCTAATGTGGCTGCCAGCTGTCTAGAGGTTGATAGGTGAACAAATCCATCTTTGATATCTAGGTCTGTTTCTATAATGCCTATTTCGGAAGCTCTTTCCCACTCCTCTGGGGTAAGAATCTTATAAAATTCTTTGCTCATTAACTTTTAGCGCCGTTCATGTCGAACTGTTTTAAAAAATTCCATAAAGTTTGAGAAGTGTCAAAGCTACCTGTTCCTCCCTTGTCATCTTCATTCCATTCATGTCCTTGATTGGAAATAATCCAATAGTTAATATCTGCACCATTAGAACAATTTGTCCACTTATTAAGTGTGCCTATATTCTCCTCACCATCAAAGAGAGCCTCTTGAGAAAATTCTGTACATTGGTTGTAATCTTGCCAGTATGAAATAACGCCTGTTGTATCCCCGTTGTCTTCAAGTGGTCTGTGATAATCACCCCCATTAATAGAAATAACATCATCTTGTAGGCCATGAATATGAGCTAGCGGAGTTGGGTGAAGTGGGCTACATGTATCGTAGGTATAATTGCCCATAAGGCCTGCAACCGGTGCTATGGCTGCAATTTTGGCGCTTAAATAACAGGCTAAATGATAGGCCATAAAGCCGCCATTAGAAAATCCTGCTGCATATACCTCATTTAACTGAACATTGTAGTTATTACCTGTCCAATCAATAATGCTTTCTATGAAAGCTACATCATTGACGCCACCTTCTTCAGTATTCCACCCTGTAGTTCCCTTATCTTCATAATAAGATCCTTGCGGATAAATAAGAATAAAAGTGTCAGTGTCAGCATGTTCTTTGAAACCAGAATACTGCATATTGGTTTCAGCATAGTCACCGCCGCCGTGAAGACTAAATAAAACAGAAACAGGAGAAATATTTTCTGAATAGCCGCTTGGAACATATATATAAAATTCTCTTGTTAATCCATCTTTAGTAAACGAACAATATTGAGTATTTTCTATTGAAGAGTAATTTGAGCATGATGGAGCTGATGAATCTGGTGTAGAAATTAGATCAGGTTGATCAGACGTGGTCACACTCCCTCCACCTCCGCCTCCACAAGCAGCGATAAAAATTAAGGCTAAAAAAGTAGAGCTAGGAATGTTTTTTAACAATATGATCATTTATGGGTTTAAGTTTAAAAAAATATATTCTACTTTAGATAGCATATAAATTCTTATTATTGTATTTTGTTATTACATACAAATGATAAAACAAATGTTTTTAGGAGATTGTTTATGCGGTATTTATTCTTAATGTTCTTTTCTGTCATTGGTTTTGCTGATGATCATTCTATTTCTTCTGAGTTCTCAGGCTGTAAGGGGAAATTTGTAAATTATTATGTTGCTGAGCTCACTCAAGCAGGAAGCGTCGACGGGATGATTGAAGCAACAAAAATGCACCAAAAGTTTTATGACACTTGGGGAGCTAAAGTTAAAGTTTATCCAGCATTACAATATATGCGAAAAGAGGGTGGCGGAACTGAAGAAAAGCTTCATAGAACATCAACTATGGTTGTATGGAAAAGTTTAAAGGAGTGGGAATCTTGGAGATCTAGATTGGATACAATGTCAGATTTAAAGCGCAAAGCTCAACAAAAAGAATATGATGCTTTTGTAGCAAAATATAATGAAAATACAAAAGTGGTTGCTCAAAATAGATGGTGTATGCTCTGATATCTTAGAAGGCTTTTTTTATATCCATTGGTCATTGGGGGCGGTCAGATCGCTCTCAATATCTCCAGTATTAATAACTCCTTTTGGTTCAATTAACATTATTTGGGCTTCTTCTATTGCATAAGGTCTATGTTTGGTTCCCTTAGGCACAACAATCATTTCGCCTGCATTGATTTGAATTGTCTCGTCTTTGAATTCGATCCAAATCACTCCGCTAATAACAATAAAAACCTCATCTGTATCTTTATGCTCATGCCATATAAAATCATGTTTGATTTTTGCCAGCTTAAATTGATAGTCATTCATCTCGGCAATGAGCTTGGGCGACCAATGGTCATTAAACTTCTCAAACTTAGATTTAAAATTAATTTTCTTCATTCAACATGCTCAATTAATAAAGTGGGCACGTTATGTGTATGTGATTTAATAGTTGCCACTAATGTATTCTCTTTTATGCCCTTCTGCACAGGCAAAACATCTATACCCACACCAATAAGCCTTTGATAAACAACTTCAATATTCTTCACCTCCCAGGCTAATCCCCATAATTTATCATTTGCTGGCTGACCATCCTTGCTTTCAATAACCTCTATGGTGGTTTTATTAAGCCTAAAAAATAGCATTCTTTTTTTCCAATGCTCAATGACTTTATCTAAAGCTAGTCTTATTTTAAAAATATCTTGGTAAACGCTAATGAAGCCATCTGCATCATTGGTGTTAATCACTACATGGTCTAATTTACTTATAGATGAAGTTTGATAGTTTGAAGAAGGCAGTTCGCCATCAGTATGTTCAATAACAAATGAGAATAGCCCTCTAGTAAGTTCTGGTGGTAAAAAGAGATTTTGCCACCTTCTAATGTTTACATTATCAGAATTACTTCTCTCACCGTCTGATATTTCACCTATTCCATAGCCTGCTGAGCTTATCGAAGCATGAGCATCTTTTATGTTATCTGTTCCAAGAACTATGCCGGTTAGTCCTTCTCCGTCTTGTTTAAGAGCGCTATTTACTAGATCAGCTCCAAGTCCAGCACCTTTGCTAGCTAGTAATTCAAAATAAGTATTCTCAAAACTAAATATTGAATTTATTGTGCCTAACTCTTTGTGCTCGCCTCGCCATACAGGAGGTATACCAAATATTTTTGTGTAGTCTTTCTCAGCTTCATCTAGATCTTTTACAGCAATGATTAAATGATCTAATGTACTAATCATGTCTCTACTAAATGATTATTCGCTCTCGACATTAAATAACTTATTATAGATTTTCCACTCTCCCTCTTGCTTAATAAAAGACAGGGTGTCAAAAAAAGTTATTCCTAAATATTTATCTCTTAATTTAACAAGCGCTGTTGTTCCTTCAACTTCGCAAACAAATATTTCAAAAACTACATTTTCTCCAACAGTACTTGGTGATGGTTGCTGAGAGGATACAAAGCCTGCAAAGTCATCTACCGACATTTCCATGAAGTCGCCATGAAGATAGCCAACTACAGACGCATTAGGGTGAAATGCCTCTTTAACTTTATCCGCACTTGATTCATCCATGCTATCTATATATAGCTGAACTACGCTTTTTATTTGTTCTTTGTCACTCATCCTTTGCTCCTGTCTTGAAATATTAAGACTAAAAAAGTTAGTCGTCATTAATATTATTTTTACATATTATTTACTAAATACAACGCTAATCTTTGTATGTATCTCTTAAGAATTCTGCAATATTTTGTCTGATAATTTGATCTTCCTCATCAGAAAAACCATAGTGGCCACCATTTTCAATTGTTAGTAATTGATGCTTAGCTTTAAGTTTCTTGCCTAAAAGAATAGCCTGATCATATGGCACCCAATCATCTTTGGTTCCATGAATAGTTAAAACCTGTGGAGAGTTTGGACCTACTAAATTAATAGGTGAAAATTTTTCTGATGCTTCTTCAAGGGCTAAACTTTCAGGTAACCATGTCTTAATGTAATTTGAAAAAGAAAAGAATTTTTCCTCATCGAGAAATTGTGAATTTTTTTCAATTTCAGTAATACCAAATAGGTTAATGACTGCTTTAGGCTTTATCAAAGTATTACAAGAAGTTTCAAGATTATATTCATTAGATAATCCAACCATTAAAGCCAGATGTCCGCCTGCGCTAGCACCAGATACCACAATATCTTTAACGGAAAGATTTTTTGCAACTGCATCATCAACAATTTTTTTATATGCGCATATAACATCATCGACTGCGCTTGGGGCTGTATCTTCTCCAACCCTATAACCAATCATGTAAACATTGAGCTTTTCATGATCTATAAAATGATTGTGGAACCTTTTAATCCATCTTTCAGAACGTTTATCTCCAAAAAGCCATCCGCCCCCATGAATCCATATTAGAACTTTGTCTGAAGAACCTTCATACAAATCAATTTTTTGCTTCTCATTGCTTCCATATGAAATTTCACTTGAATATAAGGGTTCTTCCGAAAAGGCTATGAAAGGAAAAAGTAACGATAATATTAAAAAAATTTTCATACAAGACTTTTAGATAAGGGTGCTAAATGATTAATATTTCTAGAACAGCAAGCTGCTATTGCAAAAACTGCAACTAACAGAGTTTATATTTTTTTTTAGCTTTCTACTTTGCGCAACAAGCGCATTCGCAGCAACTACAACAATCACACATCTAAATAGTATAAACCATATAATCATTAAATTACTTAATATGTAACCTTTACTTCCTATTATAATGATGTTACCTTTGCGTTACATTTTGAAAGAAATTAAATATTTTAAGGAGTTTTTTATGGAGCATTTAGTCGGAATTGTCGGAATATTAGCAGGATGTGTCGTACCTGTATCAGTTTTTGTCTGGCTTTATTACCAAGAGAAAGATAAAAATAGAACTATGTTAGAAATATCAAAAAACTTAGATGATCCTGGAAAAATTGAAGAGTTGATGGCTGTTTTTGGTGAAAAGAAGCAAGAGCCATTAGATTATAGAAGAAACGGTGTAGTAACTATGTTTACCGGATTAGGCTTGTTTTTATTTGGTGTATTTTTTCTTGGCTCAATTCTTAAAGGAGTTGGAGCGCTTGTTAGCGCTATTGGTGTTGGAATGGTGATTGCTGGTTATCTATACCCAAATACTAGCGGCGAAATCAATAAAGCGGTTGAAGATTTTGAGAAAAGATAGGCTTTAATTTTGGGCAAACATCACAAAAAACTTTTTAATAATCTTGAAGAGCTAAGAAAAAAATCTGGTCTAACTCAACAAGAGCTGTCTGAAAGCGCAGAGGTTTCAAGAAAAAGCATCAATGCAATAGAAAATGGGGTTTATGTGCCCTCCACTGTTCTAGCATTAAAAATTGCAAAGACTTTAGAGCAAAAAGTAGAAGATATATTTAAACTTCCATAATGATGGACTAACTAAAAATAACTAGTTTAAAAAAGGATATAAAATGAAAAATAAAAAATCTAAGAATTTAGGTTCCATGTTGGGTATCGGGACCGCGATAGGAGCAGCGATTTTTGCTGCCACAAATGAGCCAGTATGGATCGCAGTGGGTGTTGCATTGGGTGCAGCACTTAGCCAAGTAAAGCGATAGAAATATCTATTATCTTTAATCTAGTTAACTTACTCTTTTGCGAGGATTTTTAAATCCATTGATTAGTCTTGCCAAAAATTAGTTGGCGACCTCTTGGAAAATAAAAAACATATATAATTAATTTACTATAAATTGGAGCGCCTTAAATGAAAAAAATAATAGCATTTGTTTTTCTTATGTCCTTTCTACCATCACTAAATTCTCATAATCTTGAGGCTGCAATAAGCAGTGAGCAAAGAAGTCCAAAAAACATCACTAGAGATTCTTCAAGACATCCTTATGAGACTCTTACTTTTTTTGAGATCAAGCCAAACATGAAAGTTGTTGAGCTATCTCCAGGCGGAGGTTGGTATACAGAAATCCTAGCTAACTATATTCACAAACCAGGCCAGCTCATAGCTGCCCACTTTGATAAAGACTCACAAAGAGCCTACTTTCAAAGAAGCAGAGCAAGTTTTGAAAAGAGAATTGATGAAGATCCTTTGTTTAAAGATATTGAAATTGTTGACCTGAGCTCAAGCTTAGCAGAGCCTGGAAGTGTAGATGCTGTTTTGACATTTAGAAATCTCCACAACTGGCTTGGACCTCAAATGGATGCAATCTTTGCTAACAGTTCTAAAGCGCTTAAACCAGGCGGATTGTTTGGAGTGGTTGAGCATAGAGCTAAGCCAGGCACTACAATGGAAATGATGAAGAAAAGTGGCTATGTCACTGAAGAGCATGCAATAGCGGTGGCAAAAAAGCATGGCTTTACCTTGGTTGCCAGATCAGAAGTAAATTCAAATCCCAAAGATAGTGCTAGCCATCCTGGTGGGGTTTGGACTTTGCCTCCAAGCTTAAGATTAAAAGATAAAGACAGAGAAAAATATCTTGAAATCGGTGAAAGTGACAGAATGACCCTTCTATTTAAAAAGTCTTAGATGAAAACCCTCAAAGAGGAACCTATTTTTAATTGCTCAGCTGAGAGCTTATGGAATATTTTGTCTGACGTCAGCAGGTGTGATTGGGTCCCAACAGTAGATGAAATTCGTCTTGAGGGAGACTGTCGAATATTTGAAATGGAAGGCATGGGGTCAGTTAAAGAAAAAATATTACATTTAGATAATGAATCAATGAAATTGCAATACTCCGCAGTTGAAACAAAAATGCCAATTGAGCACTTGGCAACAATGCAGGTATTAAAAATTAATGAATCTAGCTGCCAACTAAAATGGTCTACTGAAATTGATCCTGAAATGTTTGCTGAAGCTATCCATCAAGGTATGTTAGTTTCTATTGAGGGAATCAAAGCTGTTATAGCAAATGAGGCTGAATAGAATTAATTAAGTTACCTTCTGCTTTTCGTACTTATTGATAAAGAAGTAATAAAAAGGCGTCAGTATCAATGCGTAACCTAGAACCTTGGCACCTATCAGCTCAAAAAAAGTAAAGCAGGTAATTCCTGCAAGAAAGAGAATCAATAATTCTGCATAACTTTTGAGGTACCCTTCTTGAAAGGCAGCCCTAATAATCAAATAATTAACAGGCAGATAAAGAATTACTGCTGTTATGGCTCCTGGACTAAAGTCATTAAAATAAAAACTAAAGAAAACATGGAAAAAAGCATTCACAACCTGGGTTGTCATTAAAAAGAATAGGACTAGATGTGCGCTACCTCTATTATTCTTTATTAAATGTACAAAAATAAATATTAATAATTGTGAAATAAGTATTATGAGAACTGCTTCTGTGGGAATAGAGTTATTGTCAGAAAAATAAGTCAATCTCCAGTCCCTAAAATTAAAAATTATATGCTCTTCAAAATGATGTATTGCATATATCAAAGGGCCTAAAACAATTAGGTTTTTAAACTGATGCATGAATTATGCTTCTTTATTTGGGTCCCACAGAACTAAATTCTTGGTCTTAAGTCTATTAACTACTAATTTGTATCTTGATTGTTCTTCCTTCCATTCCTTTAACCATTCAGCACCATCTCTCTCTGCATCAACAAAGATTGCATTGGTAAATGCTAAAGGCAATAGAATTGCAACGTGAATCACTATACTTGCAACTGTATTGTAGTTAAAGAATCCTAAGTAGTTTGCTGCCAAAAATCCAAAGAAGACGCTCCATATAGTGAACAGTACTAACATAAAGTAAGTCTGTAGACTTGGATCGGGTATGTACTTAAGAGGGTTATACCTCACATCCATTACTCTTCTCCAACCATTCACAAAAGACATTATTGTTCTTCTGAATAGACTAGACTTTACTTCATTTTGTTCAATCATCACTTCTCCTATTGAATCTTATAAACTCTTTAATGACATGCATGCCAACTGTTGCCCATGTTACTACGATCAAACTCCAAAACAATATCTCAATCATTTAAATTTAATAAGTTTTTAGTCCTTTTTAGTTATTACAAATCATTCCAAAAACTATAATTAAAACCTTTTGATTTATACAGTTTCCTTGTTGTTTGAAGAAAAGTCCAAAAACCCCATAGCAAAAAAAATAAAAAAACTTGTTGATACAATGAGCCATTTAATAATGTAGAAAAAATAAATGATATTTTAATTCTAATGACTGGGGAAAGAATTAGCCCCAGTGCAATTAAAGTTACTGCTAAAGAGATGCTTAGATCTAATATTTTACGAAGAGTTTTTATCATTTAGCTTATATCTATTTTTTGGCAAACAAAACTGCTTCGCCGTTGACGAATTTCGGCAATAATGGGGTTTCTTTACCTTCACTGTTAGGATTACTAAAAATTGACTTCATTTTCATTATCGTAATGATATCCCATTTTTAAAAACGATGTATCCGCTCTTTTTATTGGATACAATTAGAAATTATTACAAATTTACTTACTAGATTAAGCTTTCTATTTTTATTAAACTTTATAGCTTAATATAATACTTATGAATACGCCCACAATAGTTAAATCACCTGCGGCAGATTTAGAGCCGGTGAAGTCAGTTCTTACGTTAGGTTTTTCATCTGATGCCTTATTAAGATGGGTATTCCCTGATGCATCTTCTTACCTTAAATGCTTCGATGTTTGGATGGAAGAGTATTCAAAAATAGCTTTTGAAAATAATATTGTTTACTCAGAAGAAAATCTTTTCGGTTCATCTCTTTGGCACCCTCCTGGAGTTGAGTTTGATAATTCCGTTCTGGAATCAACATTTGAATATATTCCTGCAGATCGAATAGAGGTTGTTATTAAATTTTTTGAAGAATTTGAAA
This sequence comes from uncultured SAR86 cluster bacterium, assembly GCA_902509965.1. Classification (GTDB taxonomy): domain Bacteria; phylum Pseudomonadota; class Gammaproteobacteria; order Magnimaribacterales; family D2472; genus MED-G78. The sequence goes on along the minus strand of CABWZP010000001.1, from coordinate 20,192 downwards.
AATACCATCCAGATGATGCCTGGTATTTACCATTTATTGCTGTTGACCCCTCACAACAAAGAAAAGGTATAGGGTCTTTTTTACTAAAAGAAGCTCTTAAAATGATCGATGAAAAAGGAGATAGAGCATATCTAGAAGCATCTAATGAATCAAATAAAGCATTGTATGAAAGACATGGTTTTGTAGAAATTGGAAGGGTGCAATTTGAGGACTCTCCGCCTGCCTTTCCGATGATAAGAGAATCAAGTAAATAATTATTCTTGCTTATGTTCTGCGATTCAATCTCTTCATAGTTTTGTTTTATACAAATTTACTATGATTACCCCGATAATAATCAAAAACAACCCAATAATGGTCTGCCAGTTAAGTGTTTGTTTATAAAAGAGGTAACTTAGCATTGCTACTGAGAAAACACCCAGTCCTGCCCATGATGCATAAATGATTGCAAGTGGCAGTTTTTGAGATACTAGCGCCAAAAAATAAAAAGACGCACCATAAGATGCTAACAAAATTGAAGTTGGAAGTGGTTTTGAGAAATTTTGTGATGCAGGCAATAGCATTGTTCCAAGAACTTCTAATGCAATTGCAAAAAAAAGAATTATGTATATATGCATACTTTTTTTAAATCACTGTTCAAATCTACTCCACAGTGACGGATTGTTTTCGTCGTGTCGTGATCATGCTAACGCTCGTAACCCATTGCATCGAACTCGATCCTGCAGTTCTTATATATTTGGTCCTTTACTTTCTGCGACAACAGCTCGGATGCAGGCCTTCTGTTAGTTCGGAATTCGTGTTTGGTTTGTGGATAGTGCGCGACAATATCAAATTCAAGCCTGTCGCCGAGGGTCGTGAGGTCTTCCTGCATATTGTCAAAATTGACAATGAAATCGACAATAGGTTTTTCACCGTCTGAATAGATTGGGTAACTGACGTAATGCTTCTTCTTCAGGACACGCTCAAGCTCCTTGTCAAAACTCCAGTTCTTTTTTCCGCGCGTATGATAATAGATATGTGATACAACCTTTTCGTACGGATGCCTTTCGATCGAAAAAGTGAAGTAATCATCGTAAGTTTTTTTGCCGACGTACTCGCGAATCGCAACAGCCGGCATATGATTGAAACACTTGCCACGGCGTCTGGCGCGTAAAAATTTCATCTTGCGTGCCTTTATCATATCGCGATATCGCTGCTCTCCAAGACCAGCGTAGTTCTGAGGTAACGTGCCGCCCATGTCCAGCCTGACGAGTTCGTCTTCAAACGATATCGGAGTGATGATGTCATCGGGACCACAGACTTGGCTCAGACTAACCTCCATGCTTGTGCCCGAGGTTTTACGGGTCTTTACGAAAATAAACTTCTTTGCATGGCTAACGATCATTGGTTGCTCTGCTGATTCGACTAAGTCCTTTCTTGCGCCGATAGATAGCTATTTTTCTCGAAGCATCAATGGATTGCGAAATTCTCTGCCAAAAACGTTTTTTCTCCGGATACCAACTGTTAGATTTATCCGGTAAAATGCCGTCCAGAACAACTTCCCAATCCGGCGATGATTCGTATCCACAACCGACCAGATCTGGTGTCATTGTGCCGTGGATTGCCTGCTGTTGAACGATGCGACCGAGATGTTTTCGCCAGACACCGACACTGGTCGGTCCAATAGGACGGACGCCACGCATTGCAACCTTTGACTTTTCAGACACTTGCGCGTGTTCATGGTACTCAGAAAATTTGTGTTGTTTCTCAAGCCATGGAAATTTTGCAGTGATTTGGCTTTGTGTGGCGTCAGGGTTATTTACGAAATCCTCGTACCGGATATTGAGAAAACGATCGTGGCCGAACAATGAGCGTGCACAGGCATGCAATTCACGCCAAAGCCTAATGTTCGAGTAGTACATATCCTCGCTCTTACCGTGCCGGCTAACGATGACATCACGCGGATCGCGCGTTACGTAAATGACATAGAGATTAGGATCGTCGATGACTCCTGGCATGTACAACGTATCTTTGGGTCGTTTCGTGATAACCACATCGTTGTTTTTTGCGGTTACGAGGTGAAAGCGAATCTCATGGTCATAATGCTTGTTTGTCCGAAAACAGGTGACCATCGCCTCGTGCAAGAGAGTAGTACCGGATCGCGGCGAGCAGGCAACAATGTGAATGTGCTTAAACAGACGTCAACTCCCTAGTGCGCCGTCGATCATTCGACCGTTACGGAGTTGTTTATAATTCGTATTGGGGGATTTTCCAATAGATATAACCCTTTGAGCTCTATCATATTCCCAGCCAAGCAAGCAATGCCGTAATACCCATTAGAAGAGCACCTGGCATTCTTAATAAAGCTCTATGTCTTCCCAAACTAAGAAAAATAAATAAAAGTGAGCCTAAAAGGTTAATGCCAATTACCGGATATGCAGCTATAGCAAATTCTGGGTTATAGGCTATATAAATTAAAGTTAAAGCACTTATAAAAAGAAAGATGGTGAACACGTGCCAAGAAACAATGCTTAACGATTTTGTTAATGCCTCCATATCGCTATCATTTACATTGCTAATATAAATTTTTCCCCCGATGAACCCATGAAACAACATTCCTGCCAGAGAAAGGAAGGCCGCAATCATCAGAAACCAATAATCCATTTTACTTTTTATCAATACGAATCATAAACTACTCTACTGTGACTGTTTAAGTTTAAACAGTGATTTAATTTTCTACAAGGGGGTTCCTTCCCCATTTATTTTCATCTTCTTTTGCTGGAAATATACACAATAAAGGGATCACAAAAACACCAATGATGATTAGGTAGGATAGTTGCCACCAACCGGAGTATCCCCTATCTTGAAGTCGTCTTGAGGTAACCGAAAAAGTTGGTATTGCTAAAACTAACTGTGAAATTATACTTAATTTGCCCATCTCATCACTTTCAATTTCAACTATGCCTGTTGCAATCTCTAAAAAGAAAACCAATGTGTAGAGCAAGATAGATGCTAAAACAAAATACCAATACTCACTTCTGCATGCTCTACCACTAAAATTGTCCCAATTTGTTAAAACTGAAACGACTGCCTCTTTCATATTCATAATAATTCTCCTTTTTAATTATCTGTTTTGTTCTACTCCACGGTAACAGAGTGTCCGTAGCAAGGTTTCTCATTTTTTATTTTATTAAAAACTACCCAACCATAAGAAGCATAAATATCCATCCAAGGTTAAAACCTATTAATGTCCAAAAGAGTGCTTTTCTATCAAAATTTATTTTTTTACTCATTTAATTATCTTTTCAAATCTACTCAACCGTAACGGAGTAACCATAACCAAATTTTCTTTTTTCAATATGTTCATCAATTGTGGTTTCTATCTTTTCAATTGCATCTAAATTGCCGTTCTTATAATCATCTGCTAATCCAAACAATCGTGCGAATAAGATATTACCTTCAACATCAGAATTAACCTTAATTTTTTTTTGTTTTTCTATCTTTTCACTCCAAACCTCTCTTACTTTTTTCCAAAAGTCTGAAGTTTTATCCCAATAGGTATATCCTGCTGACCAATCAAAGTTTTCTATTCTTTGATATCTTGCTAAACCAATTTCTTTTGCAATAACTTTATTATCTAGTGTCGCTTTATTATTGTTTTGCTCATGAACCCATCCGTTCGGGGTAATTGTGTGTATGTTGGTTCCAATAACAATATCGTAATCATCTCTTATGGTCGCCTCCCTTCTTGGAAGAGGTCTTTTTGTTTCATTGCTTGTCCATGATGATGAGTTTGCAAAATGTTTCCACTCCCCAAAACCCTCGTATCTTGGTGAGTCATCTACTTGATAGACCGTTTGTGACCAAGTTCCTCTTCTCTCACTGTAGGATAGATTTTTTCTTTCCCATGTATTTTCTCCAACAAACTCATTAATTGAATTATCTTGGTATTTCCAATCTTGTCTCCAGTGTTTAACAACAATAGGATCTGAGGTCGTCCCATCATCTTGTTCAAAGAACATTACCATTATGTGTTGCAGACTTATGAAATCCTTTTCATCTTCAACCGCGATTACAAATTCTGTTCCCCATGACTGATAAGGTTTTGACGGTATGTAGTCCTTAGTGAAACCCATTGTCTCCATGAAATCAAAATTAATTTTATGTTCACCTTGCATTGCAAGAATTGCTAACCTATCTTTTTCAAATTTGGTCAATTCATCATTTTGTATTTCCTTCCATAAAGGGTTGGGAGTTTTATCTAAGTCAACATCTGGACCTGAGGAAGTCCCTCCTCTTGGTGTCATCAAGTCTGGATTATCTAATTGGGTCCATCCAAATACATAATTGCTATCAGAACTTAAAATTAGTTGACTAAAGAAAATTGCTATAAAGAAAAATATTCTCATTGGAAACTATTCTACAGTTGCAGAGTAAGTGCGAGTAGTGATTTCGTTTATCGTGTTCATTACCTTAAATGTATCACATTTAAAAAAAAGACATTATGAATTTTATATTGTCAAAATCATCACCAATAAATACCATGCTATAAAACATTGTTGGCATGGTGTAAAAGTAGAATATTGCGAACGTTTTTTCTGATTGTTCGTTACTCTGGGGTTTCTGAATTTGAGAAATTAAAATCATTAACATTATTGAAGATAATCCGGAAAGAAGTATAAACAATGAAAAGTATCTAAAACTTTCTGAAGCAATCAGTGCCGGTGCATTGTTCTTCACAATAAGTGATGCTACTAGGGTTATCCCACCAGGAATCCAACGTTTAGGATTTTGAGAATTCATAAATTATATTGCATTTAAAAAAATTTAATCACCATTCAAATCTATTCAACGGTTACTGACTTGAACAAAACAGTGATTTACATATCTAGAAGTGGATTCCTTCCCCATTTATTTTCATCTTCTTTTGCTGGAAGCATTAGTAAAATTAAAATTACAAATATCCCAACAATTGTGATGTAGGATAGTTGCCACCAACCAGAAATGCTTCTGTCTTGCAATCTTCTTGATGTGACTGAAACGCTAGGAATAAAAGTTATGATTTGAAATAATGCTGCAAATGGTCCATAACCAATTTCTTCATTAAATATTCCTAAAAATACTTCTACAAATCCCAATACGAATGCAATTAGAGACACTGAAAGAACAAAATACCAATACTCGCTTCTGCATGCTCTTCCATGAAAATTTTTCCAATTAGTAAAAACTGAAATAAATGATTCTTTAATATTGATAATTATCTCCTTTATAAATCACTGTTTAAACTTACTCTACAGTAACGGAGTAGTACGAAACGACTTTCTTATCTCCACTATTTCTGCGGAGTTTGAAAGTATTGAGGTTTGGTTGCATGAATAACTCACAAGTTGCTAATGTTCCATCAGAAAATTTACTAATCTAGATAACATTTTCTTCTTCTAGGTCAATTAAATTACATGGAGCGTCTTTAAAATCAATTTTTTTTCTCATTCCCCACTTCTTTCTTCCACTATTATATGATCCCTCTCCCAAAAGAGTTTTTCTGTTTAGCGACATATTAAAAGCGCCTCCTATTCCAGAAAGGGGAAGAGAATGTGGTGCTTTTAGGTCATATGTATCTTTAAAAATAGCAACAACGAGAGGCATTGCCCTAATTGATACGTCCGACCATAATTTAAGGTCTTCCTCTTGATACGCCTTGAACGGATGAAATAATTTATCTGAAACCAAGGTAACATGACCTGCATATGCACCTGGATTGGTTGAAAATGTATTATTAATATTTAAAAAAATATCAAATGACACATCGTTGTCTATAACGCAGGTTAAATTCAACTCCTTACTAAAAGAGAATGTGGACAAAGTTGCAAGAATAAAAAAAGTGGAGAATTTATACATAATTTGTATACAAAATGATTACAGTTTCCAATTCCAACCCTTTAAATATTTAGGATCTGCCTTTACATCTCTAAATTTACCAGAAAAAGTGCAAAAAATAGATTGATATGGTTGCGCCCCTATTACACCACTGTCGGTAATAGGAAGAGTCATGTCACAAGTTGAAAGTGCTGAAATTCTTAAAGAATACATTAAGTTCCATTTTGCCTTATTTGCATAGTTATAAAATAACAAAGGGTCTCCTTTTTCACATCCCATACTTAAGATTTGTTCTTTTGTGTTTGATTTATCGTCAACGTAAATTGCGCAGGCAATACCTTCTGGGTTATCTTCAGCAAAAGAAAGCAATGAAAACGAACATAGAGCAAATATAAATAATAAATTTTTCATATATTTATTCTGCCATAACTCATCATGAATGTCCTATAAATACACATAAGGGACCGCAACAAGTCATATACACCCCTTATGACTTCCGCTATTACGAAAAAATAGGTGAAATTTTTAGGGTAGTTTTTACCGGGGTTAAATTTTAGTGATTCTTGAAATCCCGGCAGAATGTGGGGTTAAAACCTAAAGTAGTTTGAAACTACTCGACCGTGACGGAGTAGTACGAAACGACTTTTCTATCTCCGCTATTTCTGTGGTGTTTGAAAGAGTTGAGTTTTGGTTGCATGAATTACTCATAAGTAACTTAATATTTCTAAAGTAGCGAATACAATACCGACTGACCCGCCTACAAGTATAATTCCAAGAGTTGCTATAAAAAAATATCCAAGCTCATTTTGATATTTCAAATCAAGCTCATCTGTCACCTCTCGAAGATATTTCCAATAAAAAAGTCCTAGTAGCCAGAAAGGAAAGAAAGGCAACTTAAAGGCAAGAACTATGATTGTTTTTATAGCATCAAATAGTGTTATCGATAGGGATATCGATAGGGATATTATTCCTGCAATTATAGAACCATATTCTTTTGTAATATAAATATTATTTTCTTCTCTTCGTTTCTTTGCATAGGATCTAATTCTTAAACGTTTTTCTTTTCTACTTTCATCAGGATGATATTCTTTAAGGTCTTTGTATAAATGATCATTGCAACCTAAATGTTTTGGGAATTTATAATCAACAGGAAGTTCTGGTTTATGTATTTTTTTTAGTTGCAGATAACGTTTTTCAGTTGAGTATTTTAGATAAACAACATTCTTCGGAAAGACCTCACGACCCAATCCTGTTATGGTACTTTTTTTGGTACGCCAAATTTCTGGAAACTCAATTTTTGATGTTTCAGCTTCTAAATTAGCAAATAGTGGTATACCCTCAAAGGAGACATAATTTTTAACATATTTGTGGAGTTCCAAAAAATGTTTACCATCATTGATATTAGGATTGAATCTATCGGCTAAATATTCTTTGTATGTTTTTCTGTCATTATAAAATTTAACTTTGGTATCACCAATATATATGGTGGTTTTTCTCAAACCAATTCGAACTGGCTTGTACCATCGAGTTTTATTTTTAGACATTAATAAATTCTGCCACAACTCCTTATAAATGTCCTATGAATATACATACAGGACCGCAACGTGTCATATCAATCCCTTATGACTTCCGCTAACACGAAAAAATAGGTGAAAATTTTAGGGTAGTTTTTACAGGGATTTATTTTTAGTGATTTTTAAAACCCCGGCAGAATGCGAGGTTTGAACGAAAGTCGTTTCAAACTTACTCCACTGTGACTGACTTAGCTAGATTTCTTGGCTGGTCAATGTCCGTTCCTCTTAAGAGAGCCACTTCATAAGATAGAAGTTGAAGGGGGATAGTATAAATAATAGGTGTTAATAGAAAATCGCACTTAGGCATGCTAACTAAAGCACCATTATTAACATCCATGGTGACAGATGGGTCAGCAAAAACATATAGGGTGCCGCCTCTGGCTTTTACTTCTTCTAGGTTAGATACAAGCTTTTCTGCAATCTCACTCTCTGGAGCTAATGCAATAACTGGCATCTTTTCATCTATAAGGGCTAATGGTCCATGCTTAAGTTCTCCTGCTGGGTAGGCTTCGGCATGAATATATGAAATCTCTTTTAGCTTTAAGGCGCCCTCTTTTGCTATTGGATAGAAAATTCCTCTGCCTAGAAATAAAGCATTGTCCTTGCTTGCTATTGCAGGTGCTAGTTCTAAAATTTGGTCTTTTAACTCTAGTGTCTGATTAATAATGTCGGGCAAAGATCTTAGTGCTGTTACTACTCGTGTTCTAAGTTTTGGATTTACGCCTTTGCTTTTAGCTATAGATAATGCAAGGAGCATGAGTCCGGCAAGTTGAGTAGTAAATGCTTTAGTAGAGGCAACTCCAATCTCGGGGCCTGCATTGGTAAATAAAACAAAATCTGACTCTCTTGCTAAGGAGCTTGTTGGCACATTGCAAATTCCAACAGAGCCTAAATAATCTTTTTCTTTTGCATATCTTAGGGCTGCAAGAGTATCTGCGGTTTCACCTGATTGTGAAATATTAATTAGCAAAGAGTTTTCGTCAACATGGGGATTTCTGTACCTATACTCACTTGCATAATCGATTTGACACGGAAGTTCTGAAATGGATGAAAGCCAGCTGGCTGCTACTCGGCCAGCATGCAAACTAGTGCCACATGCTACTATTTGAATACGTTTAACTTTTTTAAATAAGTCAGTAGAGCCAAGACCAAAAATATTATCAAGAACATCGTCTCCACCCACTCTGCCATTAATTGTGTTTAAAATAGCTTCTGGCTGCTCATAAATTTCTTTTTCCATGAAGTGTCTAAATTCGCCCTTTGAAGTTGCTTGGCTTGAGATATCAATATTAGTGATTTCTCTGGTAACTTCTTTTTTATCTGCATCAAAAATTGTATAAGTCTCTGCTGATATTTCTGCTACATCGCCATCATCTAGAAAAATAAACTCATTTGTTAATTGACCAATCGCCAGGGGATCAGATGCTGCAAGCATTTCATCTGTGCCAAGGCCTAGTAGTAAAGGTGATTTATTTCTTGCTACAACTAAACTTGCATCATTTTCAATATCTATAGCTGCAATAGCATAGGCTCCATCTAATTGTTTTTTAGCTAAGTACATAGCATCAATCATGCAATTGCCCTGATTGAGATATAAATCTAGCAAATGGGCTATAAGCTCTGAGTCGGTTTGTGATGAGAATTCATAACCATCCTTGACTAAGGATTCTCTTAATTCGATATAGTTTTCAATAATGCCGTTGTGGACAATATAAACTCTGTCTTTAGATTTATGAGGGTGGGCATTTGCTTCTGATGGCTCACCATGGGTAGCCCATCTTGTATGAGCTATGCCTAATTTGCTCTTTGGTTTTTCAGCAACCATCTTGTCTTCAAGTAACTGAACTTTTCCAAGAGCTCTAAGGTGAGCTATTGATTCATGCTGATGGAGCGCTATTCCAGCAGAGTCATAGCCTCGGTACTCCATTTTATGGAGTCCTTGAACTAAAAGCTTACCAACATTTCTTGTTGATGCGGCTGCTATAATTCCACACATTATTTCTTATCCTTAGACCAATCTTCTTTGATAATTTGTTTGCCTCTGCCAACGGCAAGAGCATCATCTGGCACATCTTTAGTGATAACTGAGCCTGCGCCAACATAAGCATTTTTTCCAATCTCAACTGGTGCAACCAAAGATGAATTAGTGCCAATAAAGCTATCGCTGCCTACGGTTGTTTGGTGTTTGTTGGTGCCATCATAATTACATGTAATGGTTCCGGCGCCTATATTAGTATTCTCTCCAATATCAGCATCGCCAAGATATGTGAAATGGTTAGCCTTTGCTCCTTTACCTAAAGTTGTTTTTTTAGTTTCCACAAAGTTGCCAACTTTTGCGCCATCTTCTATGGTGCTGCCTTCTCTGAGACGAGCATAAGGGCCAACATTACAATTTGAACCCACGCTTGTATTACAAAGGTGTGAAAAAGGCTCAATGGTTGTATTGTCGCCAATAATGACATCTTTTAAATAATTATTAGCCCCTATCGAAACACTATTACCAAGCTTAATACTTCCTTCAAGAATAACATTAACGTCAATTGAGCAATCATTACCCGCATCTACATTACCTCTGACATCTGTTCTGGATTTGTCAGCTAGCGTTATACCTTTGTCTAATAAGTCTTGTGCGTTCATATTTCTTAATATTGATTCTAAAGCTTCAAGCTCTGATTTACTATTAGCCCCTCTTACTTCATCATTATTTGCCCTAATAGGTATTATTTTAATACCTTTTGCAGAAATAATCTTAACTAGGTCGGTTAAATAAAATTCTTTGGCCGCATTATCGTTTGTAATTTCTTGAAGCCCGGCAGCTAAAAGCTCTTGGCTTATGCACAAAATTCCAGTAAAAATTTCATTTACTAGCTTTTCATCCTCTGATGCATCTTTTTCTTCAACTATTGCTGTAGCAAAATTATCAGCATCGGTAATAACCCTCCCATACCCAAAAGGGTCATCTAGGCGAGTTGTAAGAATTGAAAATCCATTTTCTGATTTATCAATAAGTTCTTGAAGAGATTTTTCTGATACAAGCGGAACATCTCCATAGAGAACCAGAATTGTTTCACTGCTTTTTGTATTATGCATGGCGCTTTTTACAGCATCTGCAGTGCCGAGTTGATTGACCTGTATAGCTGTAGAAATATTGCCTTCAATATCTTGAAGGTGTTGCAAGACACCTTCTTTATCGTGACCAAGAACAACGGTTGATTTTGAGTTGAGTTTAGTTGTGGTTTGCAAAACTCTTTGCAACATAGACATGCCGCCAATTCTTTGAAGAACTTTGGCTTGGTTGGATTTCATTCTAGAGCCAGCCCCAGCTGCAAGAATAATAGTATGTATATTCACAATATTTTAAGGTTAAAGACTAACCTTAAATGTTTTTGCGCAGTTTTTGAATAGTTTTTAGTCTTGCGACTGCTTCTGCTAATTGAGCAGCGGCTTTTGTATAATCAATTGTTGACTGCTGGTCAGCTAAACTTTGTTCTGCAGCTTCTTTGGCTTTCAAGGCTTCCGACTCGTCTAAGCTGTCGGCCCTTTCAGCTGTATCAGATAAAATAGTTACTGCATTAGGCTGCACTTCAACAAAACCACCCGAGCAAAAAAATGTTTCTTCTTCTGATCCATTTTGAACTCTTACAGGCCCTGGAGCTAAACCAGTTAACAGGGGTGTGTGGCCTGGAGCTATACCAAGTTCGCCTAGTGATCCAGTAGCAAAGACCATAGTGGCTTCGCCTGAATATATTTCCTCACTTGAGGACACTATGCTGATCTTAATATTGCTCATACTTATAATGTCTTAGCTTTTTCTACCGCTTCTTCTATTGTTCCAACCATGTAGAAAGCTTGTTCTGGAAGGCTGTCATAATCTCCAGCTAAAATTCCTTTAAAAGCTTTAATGGTATCCTCTAATGAGACGTATTTTCCTGGTGTGCCTGTAAAAATTTCAGCAACCGTAAAAGGCTGAGATAAGAACCTTTGAGCTTTTCTTGCTCGCGCAACTAGCTCTTTGTCCTCTTCAGAAAGTTCATCCATTCCTAGAATTGCGATGATATCTTTAAGCTCATTATACCTTTGTAGAATCTGCTGCACTCCTTGAGCAACATCATAGTGCTCCTGTCCAACAGTAAAAGGTTCAAGCTGTCTGCTGGTTGAGTCCAAAGGATCCACCGCGGGATAAATACCAAGTTCAGAAATAGATCTAGATAAAACAACAGTTGCATCTAAGTGAGCAAAGGTTGTTGCAGGCGAAGGATCGGTTAAATCATCAGCTGGAACATAAACGGCTTGAATAGAAGTAATTGAGCCTGCTTTGGTTGAAGTAATTCTTTCTTGCAGGGCTCCCATTTCCTCAGCCAATGTTGGCTGATAGCCTACAGCTGATGGCATTCTTCCAAGTAAAGCTGAAACCTCTACACCGGCTAAAGTATAACGATAGATATTATCAATAAATAACAACACATCTCTGCCTTCATCTCTGAATTTTTCAGCCATCGTTAATCCAGTTAGCGCTACTCTGAGTCTGTTTCCTGGGGGCTCGTTCATTTGACCATAGACCATGGCTACTTTAGATTCTAAAGGTTTTTCAACGTTAACAACTCCAGATTCTTGCATCTCAAAGTAGAAATCATTTCCTTCTCTTGTTCGCTCACCAACACCAGCAAATACCGATAGGCCTGAATGCTCTGTTGCGATGTTATTAATTAATTCCATCATGTTAACTGTTTTACCAACACCAGCTCCGCCAAAGAGGCCAATTTTTCCACCCTTGGCAAAAGGGCACATAAGATCAATAACTTTAATTCCTGTCTCAAGCAGGTCGTTTGATGCTGCTAGTTCTGTATAAGTAGGTGGCTTTCTGTGAATAGGCATTTTTTCTTTCTCGCCAATTGGGCCTCTTTCATCAATTGGGTTTCCAAGCACATCCATAATTCTTCCAAGGGTCTCTTCTCCAACTGGCACAGAAATAGGAGCATTTGTTCTTGAAACACTGATGCCTCTTTTGAGGCCTTCTGTAACACCCATAGCAATGGCTCTAACGACACCATCCCCAAGCTGCTGCTGAACTTCTAAAACTGTTCCAGTTTCATCAATGGTTAATGCTTCATATACCTTAGGAACATTCGTCTTCTCGAATTCAACATCGATAACTGCTCCTATAATTTGTGTAATTAAACCGTTACTCATATTTTTCTCCTTAAACTGCTGATGCGCCGCCAACTATCTCTGAAAGTTCTTGCGTGATAGCTGCCTGTCTTACGTTGTTATATAAAAGTTCTAATTCTTTAATTAAATCGCCTGCGTTATCTGTAGCATTTTTCATAGCTATCATCTTGGCCGCCTGCTCACAGGCATTATTCTCAACTACCGCCTGGTATATCAAAGACTCTATGTATCTAGTCAAGAGCCCCTCAAGCAATTCTTTAGCTTCTGGCTCATAGATATAATCCCAATGCGTTGAGGCTAAACTATCTTGTTCTATTGCTGGAAGTGGAATCAATTGCTCCACTGTTGGTTGTTGAGTCATGGTGTTTACAAATGCATTAGAGCATAGATAGGCTTGGTCTATGTCACCATTTTTATGTAGATCTAAGACGACCTTCGTTAATCCAATAAGATCGTCAGGATTTGGTTTGTCACCAAGTTTCGCAGCTTTAGCGACTACCTCGCCTCCGATAGTTTTAAAGAAGGCTGCTGACTTCAGGCCAATTAAAGCAAAGCAAGACTCAATACCTTGCTCGTTAAGTTCTGCGGACTTGGCAATGACATTTTTAAATAGGTTGATGTTCAAGCCGCCACAAAGGCCTTTGTCAGATGAGACAACAATAAAGCAAGCTTTTTTTGGTGTTCTTTCTTCGTAAAATGGGTGAGAGTACTCTGAACTTGAAGTCGCAATGTGTGCTATTACATCTTTAATCTTTTCAGAGTAAGGTCTGCCCTCTAGCATGCCGTCTTGAGTTTTTTTCATTTTGCTTGCCGCAACCAGCTCCATGGCAGAAGTAATCTTCTGCGTGCCTTTGATGCTCGCAATCTGATTTCTTACTTCTTTGGTATTTGCCATGCTTTATCTAATTAAAAAGTTTGGGTTTTTTTAAATGACTCAACGAGTTCGGTAAACTGCTTTTCAATATCATCATCCCAGTCACCTGTATCGTTAATCTGTTTTTCTAGATCGCCCTTTTCTGCTGTTAAATAACCATGAAGAGCTTCTTCAAAAGCTAATATCTTATCCACCTCAACATCTGCTAAATAGCCTCTATCTGCAGCAAATAAAGATAAGGCTTGTTGTGCAACTGACATAGGTGCAAACTGCTTCTGTTTTAAAAGCTCAGTAAAGGCCCTTCCGTTGGCAAGCTGCTGTTTAGTTGCATCATCTAAATCAGATGCGAACTGAGAAAAGGCTGCTAACTCACGATACTGAGCCAAAGCCGTTCTTACACCACCAGCTAATTTTTTCATAATCTTGGTTTGTGCGGAGCCGCCAACTCTGGAAACAGATAATCCTGCGTTAATGGCTGGTCTAATGCCTGAGTTAAATAATTCAGTTTCAAGATAAATTTGGCCGTCTGTAATTGAAATCACATTGGTAGGAACAAAAGCCGAAACATCACCAGCCTGAGTCTCAATAATGGGCAGCGCAGTTAATGATCCAGTTTTGCCTTTAACTTTTCCGCCTGTTGCTTTTTCAACATAATCTGCATTTACTCTAGCTGCTCTTTCTAATAATCTTGAGTGAAGATAGAAAACATCTCCAGGGTAAGCCTCTCTTCCGGGAGGACGTTTTAAAAGAAGTGATACTTGTCTATATGCCACCGCTTGCTTCGATAAGTCATCATAAACAATAAGAGCATCTTCGCCTTTGTCTCTAAAGTATTCGCCCATTGAGCAGCCTGCATAGGCTGACAGATATTGCATAGGTGCTGGATCTGACGCAGAGGCTGAAACAACTGTGGTGTGCTCCATGGCGCCATATTCTTCTAACTTTTTAACCACGTTGGCTACAGTCGATTGTTTTTGGCCAATAGCAACATAGATACACTTAACGCCTGTACCTTTTTGGTTGATTATTGCATCAATAGCTACAGCTGTTTTTCCTGTTTGTCTGTCGCCAATAATAAGCTCTCTTTGGCCTCTTCCAATTGGCACCATCGCATCAATAGCTTTTAAGCCAATTTGAACAGGTTGATCTACAGATTGACGGGCAATAACACCAGGAGCAACAACCTCAACAGGCGCTGTCGCTTCTGCTTTGATTTCGCCCTTTCCATCGATAGGCGCTCCAAGAGTATTAACCACCCTTCCTAATAATGCCTCGCCTACTGGTACCTCTAAAATCCTACCAGTACAAACTGCTTTTTGGCCCTCAATAAGTTCAAGGTAGTCTCCAAGCACAACTGCACCAACTGAATCTTGCTCTAAGTTAAGAGCTAAGCCCAGTGTGCCATTCTCAAATTCGATTAATTCACCGTACATGACATCACCCATGCCGTGTATTCGAACAATACCGTCGGAAATACTAACGATAATGCCCTCATTTTTTCTTTCTGCAGATAAATCTAAGCCTGCTATTTTGTCTTTTAGGACGCTTGAGATTTCAGATGGATTTAGTTGACTCATTTTTTCACCTTAAAAATTTAATTGGTTTACTAGTTTTTTAACTCTTCCTTTTATAGAAAGGTCTAAAGTTTCATCACCAACCTTTAAAAACATGCCGCCCATTATTGAGGCATCTTCTTTAAAGTTAATGTTTGCACTTGCTCCATGCAAGGCTTGAAGTTTATTAATAATGTTCTCTTTTGATTCTTCGCTTGGTTTTGAGGCTACAACAACCTCAATAGAGCTTTGATCGTTGTGTTCTTGTAAAAGCTCTTGATATATTTCAAAAATAGCATTGAGGAGATTTAATCTGCCATTTTCAGCTAGTACATCTATGAGGCGTTTTGTTAAAGCAGATAGTTCTGCTTCAAAAACTGCGGCAAGCTTTGCTGCTGTGTCTGTTTTGGATAGTTCAGGATCTTCTATAATCTTATTAATTTGATCTGTTTGAATAGCTTGACCAAGAAGATCTAATTCATTTTCTATAGAAGGGGCCTCATTCGCTTCAAGCGCAGCAGAAAAAATTGCTTTCGCGTATGGTCTGGCTAATGAGGTAAGTTCTATCATTATTTATAATTCAGCTGCAGCTTTTTTAAGAAGATCGTCATGTTTTTCAGTTGAAATTTCTTGATCCAAAATCTTTTGAGTTGTATCAATAATAATTTCTGACATCTGCAACTTTAGCTCTTCCTTTGCTTTGTTGGTTTCGTTTTCTATAGTCTTGGATGCAGACGCTAATATTTTCTCAGCTTCATCTTGAGCCTTTCCTTTCGCATCACCCACAATTTGAGAGGCTCTTTGATTGGCTTTATCAATTAATTCAGCCGCTTCTGCTTTTGCTTTGTCTAGCTCTTGATCAAATGCTAGCTGAGCCTCTTCCAAAGAATCATCAGCTTTTTTTGCCGCCTCAAGCCCATCAGATATTTTCTTCTCTCTTTCCTGCATTACCGATAGGATGGGTGGGTATATATACCTCCAACAAATGGCCACAAAAACAATCATGACAATTGCTTGAGCAAGTAAAGTTGCGTTTATATTCATGCTTTAACTTTTATTACTATTACAGTGCAAATAACATGTACATACCAAGACCAACACCGATCATAGGCACCGCATCAGTTAATCCCATCATTAAGAAAAATCTACCTTGAAGGAAAGGTGCTAGTTCTGGTTGTCTTGCTATACCTTCAATAAATTTACTTCCTAAAACTCCCACACCAATCCCAGCTCCAATAGCTGAAAGGCCCATGGTAATTCCTGCTGCTAATACTTCTATACCTTCCATTTTCTTTCTCCTTTAAGTTGAGGATTAATGCTCCTCTGTTTCATGCGCCATTGCTAAATAAGCAATAGTTAACGCCATAAAAATAAATGCTTGCAATGCCACAATTAATATGTGGAAAAGCGCCCAAACCAAATGCAAACCAAAACCAAGCATCCCAACCGGTATGCTACTAAAAAACAACATCAATGCAATTAAAATAAATATCATTTCTCCTGCATATAGGTTTCCAAAAAGTCTTAATCCTAATGAAATTGGTTTTGCTATAAAGTTAACCATCTCCAAAACAAAATTAACTGGTATTAAATATTTACCAAAAGGGTGAAGGGTTAACTCGGCTATAAAGCTTTTAAGTCCCTTGACCTTAATACTGTAATAGATGGTTAGGATAAAAACGGCAAACGCCATTCCAAGTGTTATGTTGGGGTCAGTTGTGGGCACAACTTTAAAGTAAAATGAGTCGGGGCTTGTGATCCAGGCCACCCCGCTTCCATCTGCGCCAGATCCCGCTACAGCATATGCAATATGTCCGGCTAAAACTGGTAAAAAATCAACTGGCACAAGATCCATTAAGTTCATTAATAGAATCCATACAAACACAGTTAATGCAAGAGGTGCTATAAGAGTGTTTTTAACCGATCCAAACAGTGATTGCACATTGTCTTCAACAAACTCTATACACATTTCAACAAAGTTTTGCATTCCGGTTGGTGCTGAGTTTGCACTTATATTTTTTGGCATGGCTGATTTAAAAATCAGTATAAAAAGAGCGCCAAGAAATACTGACCAAAAAAGGGAATCAACGTGGAATGCCCAGAAACCCATTTGATCAACTTTATAGGGATCACAGGTCCAGCCTTCGGGGGTCTTGCCACAAGTAAGATTTGTTAAATGGTGGTTTATATATGACTCAGTAGTCATTACATCTTTAGCCATTATGCTGTCACCTCATTTTTGGAGATAAATAACATTGGGTTTAAAACAATATTTATTAAAATAAATGAAAACATAGCGTGCACAAAGACATCTTTTAAAAAGAGGCTTGTTAAATACAAAAAAGTTACAAAAAGAACCCATTTAATCGACCAATTATAGGCAACATTGAGGCCGTGATTGCTTATTCTTCCACCTAATCCATATGCTAGCGCAAGGGTTGCCAAATAAGCAGCGGGCGCTAGAACAAAGAGGGTGTTGGCAAAAGACCCAGCCAAAAGCAGCCCCAGAATAGCTAAAACAATTAGGTTTTTGCTAGTAAAAATTATATTAAGAGGGTTATTCAAAAGATTTGCGCTTTTATTTAATTTAATTGCGAGAATTATAGAAAGATAACGCCTGAAGAACAAGCTATTTGCGTCTTTAAGTTAGACTAATTTGCTAATAATGTTTTCCAACTCTTCTGCTGTTGAATAATGTATTAAAACTTTGCCTGTTTTTTTGTTTTTTGCTTCTATTTCAACCTTGTGCCCAAAGCCTTCTGACATTTCTTGTTCAATATTTAAAAGATCTTTGGACTTGGTTTTGGTTGAATTTTTAGTGGTTTTTTTAGAGGTCAGGTTTTGCGCCTCTCTTACAGTTAATTTTGAGCTAACAATTTGTTTTGCAAGGTTTAAAGCTTTGTTGGGGTCAAGAGAGACTAGGAGTTTGGCGTGTCCTTTTTCTAAGCTTCCTTGAGATAATAGCTCGAGAACCGGGGTTGGGAGCGCCAAAAGTCGCAACGAGTTTGCAATTGTGCTTCTTGCTTTGCCTGTTGCTCCAGCAACCTCCTCTTGGGTTAGCCCAAACTCTCTTTTAAGTCTATCGTAGCCTCGGGCTTCCTCTACCGAATTAAGGTCTTCCCTTTGCAGGTTTTCTATAAGCGCTGCCTCAAGGGCATTTTGGTCTTCTTTTTGATCAACCAAGCAAGGGATTGAGTTTAGGCCGGCAATTTTTGAAGCTCGAAGTCGTCTTTCCCCAGCAATAACCTCAAACGCATTTAAACCAATCTCTCTAACCAGTATTGGAGAAAGAACTCCGTGTTTTTTTATAGAGCTAGAAAGTTCTGCTATTTTTTCTTCGTTAAAATCTTGTCTTGGTTGAAATCTTCCTGGGGATATTTCTGTAATTTGTATTTCTTTTACAGTTCGCTGGGTTGTTCCTTGTGCTGAACCAAGCAGAGCGTCAAGCCCTCTGTTTAAAACTTTTTTATCAGACATTTTCGACCCTTCTAATCAACTCGCCGGCAAGGGCTAGATAAGATTTTGCTCCATATGAATTAGGCATATATTGGAGGGCTGCAACCCCGTGACTTGGGGCCTCTGCAAGTTTGATGTTTCTTGGAATTATTGTGTTAAACAATACGCTTGGGAAGTGGGTCTCTAGTTCCTCGGACACTTCTTTTGCCAAATTGTTACGCATATCAACCATTGTTCTAATAATACCTAAAACTCTGTTTGATGAAAGGTTTTTGTTTGAAAGTGATTGGATGGTGTCTATAAGGCCAGAAACTCCTTCAAGTGAATAATATTCGCACTGTAATGGTATCAGGGTGCCTGATGCCGCAAACAGAGCCTCTATTGTTAATTGATTCAGGGTTGGGGGTGTATCTATTATAGTGTAATCAAAGTCTGTTTTTAGTGTTTTGATTGTTTTGGCTAAAAACTGTTGCTGGTTTTGATTTCTTATGCCCACCTCTAGCGCTAAAAGGTCTTGTCCGCCTGGAAGAATTTCGTATCCGCTAGAGCTCGAATAGATGCTTTCATTGATGGAAATTTTTTCAAAAAATATTTCATATAGCGTGTTTGGACTTTCTTCTTTGATGCCGGCCGCTGTTGTTGCGTTGCCCTGGGGGTCAAGGTCTATGAGAAGAACCTTTCTTTTTGTGGCCGCAAGGCTTGCTGCAAGATTGACAGCTGTGGTGGTTTTACCAACTCCGCCTTTTTGGTTGGCTATGGCTATGACTTTATTCAATTTATTTTTTTAATCAGGAGAATGTGTCTCTCTTCATATTTATTTTTAACCCTGATTATTTCACACTTGTGTTCTTTTTTGTTTATCGATTTTATCTCTTCGTTTATTTTTGTCGCCTTCCCTTTTAGTAACAGGTATTTTCCGTTTGGCTTAAGCATCGGGTTGCAAATGTTTATTATGTTTTGTGTATGAGAAAAAGCTCTTGCTGTAATTACGTCGAATGGCCCAATGGGTGTTGTATTTTTTATGTGATTTTCTTCAACACTTACGTTGACAAGTTCTAGTTTTTTAATTGTTTTTTTTAAAAAATATGTTTTCTTTTTGTTTGATTCGGCAAGTGTTACTTTTGCGTCTGGTTTAGCTATTGCTATTATCATTCCTGGAAAACCAGCACCAGTACCAATGTCTAGCACGCTTTCGTTTTTTTTTATGTATTCCAAGGCTGGCCAACAATCTTTAATATCTTTGTTGTATATTGCTTCTTCTGAGTCCCTAACAAAAAGGTTGTGTGTTTTGTTGTAGTTATAGGCCTCTTTTACAAAGCGGTTTAGCTGTTCTTTTTGATCTAGTGTTAGTTGAGGGTCAAACATTTAACAGTTGAGCTTCTGTTTTTTTTATATGGACAAGGATTAAGTTAATTGCTGCCGGCGTAACCCCTTCAATTCTTGCAGCTGCTCCAATCGTGGTTGGAAGAGATTTGTTTAATTTTTCTTTAACCTCGTTTGAAAGCCCGCTTATTAATGAATAGTCTATGTTTAAAGGTATTTCTTTTAAGTTTTGTTTTTTATTTTTAGTAACCTCTCTTTTTTGCTTATCTATGTACCCGCTGTACTTGATTTCTACCATAGCCCTCTCCAGCAAGTGCAGATCGCTATCGCCTGTTTGAGAGATTTTAACTATGTCTTCTTTAGAAACGTCTGTTCTTTTTAAAACATTCC